>CADEEO010000082.1:0-9066 GCA_902826365.1 uncultured Hyphomicrobiales bacterium
CACATGAATCGTGCAGTGGGCAACCGAGGTTTCCATGTCCTGGCACACCTCCTCGACATAGGTGCCAAGGTCCATGCTTTCGATGTAGTTGTTGCGATAGAGCCGTTCATGGGCGCGGGCGATAGCGGTGACGCGCCTAGAGGCTTCCTCGAACTGGTTCATGGTTTCCTTGCCCTCGACATCGCGGGCCTGCATTTGCAGCAAACTGGTGACGATGGTCAGGCTGTTTTTGACCCGGTGGTTCATTTCCTTCACGAGGAACTGCTGGCGCTCAAGCGCCGCCTTGAGATGGCGTTCGTTCCGTTCGCGCTCAATGGCCATGCCGAGGACGTTTGCGGCGCCTTGCAGGAAGGCGAGGTCGTGTTCGACAAATTGATCGTCTGACTGGCTGTCAACCTCAAGCACCCCGAATGGCTTGCCGTCACCCTGGAGGATGACGTTCATGGCCCGCTTGATGCCATGCTGGGCCAGCACATCGGGGGTGCGGAAGCGCTCCTCGTTTTCCAGATGATTGGAAATGACGGGCTTGCCGGTGCGCAGGGCAAATCCCGCCGGAGATTCAAGGTCCGCCCCGATGCTGGCGACGCCCACGATGCCGGGATCCCAGCCGACGCCGGCTTGCACCACGAAGCGGTTTTCATCCGGAATGTATCGCAGGATCTTGCAAAACTGAACCCGCAGACCCTGTGCGGTGAGGCGCGCGGTCTCGGCCAGCAAGGCATTGAAAGCTGCGCCTTGCAGGGCGATAACGCCCAGCTCCGCAAGAATCTCCTGCTGGCGGATGCGCTGTTCAAGGGCGCGCAGCGTCAGGTCGGGCGGCTTCTCATCCGGCTTTTCCTCTACAACAGGTTCGCCATCGTTCTTAACAGCCATGCTCGCGGACGCCTTCCATTTAATCTTACGGAAGATTTACGCTGTATTGCCTGTGGTGTCAGCCTGCTATTGGGGGCCTAGAACGAAAGTGTCGCAGCCCCTTCCTTGATCTGGGCGTGCAGGACGCTGGCACCGGTGATGATGACGCCGTCGAGCAGGTCGGCCTGCTCATAACCCCGCGACTTGACGCAAGGGGTGCAGGCCCAGATGACGCCGCCACGTTTCTGAAAATCCGCGATCAGTCCTGCCAGCGGCTCAAGGGGGGCCACCTGGGTCAGGCGCTGGCCGCCTTGGCGCACCAGATCGATGGCTGTGCTGGTCAGGAAGATAGAGACTTTGAGGCCGGCCGTCAGGCCGCCGTTGGCGATGGTGAAGGCGACCGAGGACATCTCCGACTCGATGCCCTTGGTGACCAAAACCACCAGTTTGTCAGTTCCGTTTTGCATAGTAGTGTTCTCCATTAAGAAGTTGTGTTGTGGGGCCTCATCTAGGGAAATCGTCAGAGGGCGTATATGGCCGGATTGCCGAAAGACTTGATCGAAAATCCAACTCCTGCGGAGGTGGGCAAGCTGGCCACCAATGATGCGCTGTCGGATGTCCTGCGCAACATCAGGCTTTCCGGATCCCTGCAATTCTGCTTCATGCCGACTGGCGCTTGGCAGACGGATGCGAAGCCTTCGCTTTCGAAACTGTCGGCCAAGCCTTCCAGCGCAATACCTTTTCACATTGTTGTCGAAGGCACATGCTGGATGAAAATGGAGGGCGAGGCCCACATCCTGAAGGCGGGCGATGTGGTGGCCTTCCCTTTCGGAACCGGCCATCAACTCGGCGCAGGCAGAGGCGGCAGGCTGATTTTGCCCACGGCGGATTTGCCGCCCAAGCCGTGGCGCGAAATCCCGGTGCTGCATTATGGCAACGAGGCTCAAAGGGTGCGGCTGCTTTGCGGCTATTTACAATGCGACGCGCTGAATTTCCGCCCGCTGCGGAACGCGCTGCCAACGCTCCTGCATGTCAGCACGCGCACGAACCACAATACCGCGTGGCTTCGCGCCACGCTCGATCAAATCGTTGATGAAGTGGACACTCCCCGCAGCGGCGGGCTTTCCATGCTGGAACGGCTCACGGAAATTTCCTTCATCGAGCTTCTGCGCCATCAGATCATCGCCGCACACAGCCAGCCGGGCGGATGGCTGGCGGCGCTGGCTGACCCGGCGCTGGGAAAATGCCTTGCCTTCATCCATGACGATCCCGCACGCGAGTGGTCGGTGCAAAATCTTTCCGCCGCGTCCGGGCTTTCGCGCAGCACGCTTACCGAGCGCTTCGAAACGATGCTCGACACCTCGCCCATGCGCTACGTCCGCGACTGGCGGCTCTGCCTTGCCAGCCTGACACTCACCACGACCACCAAGCGCATTGCCGCTGTCGCCCACGAGGCCGGGTATGGCACCGAGGCCGCCTTCAACCGCGCCTTTTCACGGGCTTACGGCGTGCCCCCCGCCACCTGGCGGCAGAGGGCAAAGCGCGATTAACAGCACGTTCGGCTAAGATTTTCCAGCGCTGGGTTCGCGCCGAGGTTCGGCATCCATCCTTTGACGCAAGGCCTGTCCCTCACCCGTGAAGTATTCCGGGAGCTGGTCACAGGTCACGATCCGGTCCACCCGGAAGCTGCGGAAATCGTTGCGCAGTGTGCACCAGGCTGAAAGAACGACAACCTCGATGTAGTAGGTGAGGATAACGGGCAGCACAGTGCGCTCAGTCATGTGCCCTGCCAGATTGTGGTAGCCGATGCGCAATTTTTGTTCCTGCCTGATGGCTTGGCGCATCTCGTTCAGGCATATGTTTTCCGGGGTGGGAATTCCCCAGTCGGAAACGCGCAAACTGTTCGCCGGCACTTTCGAGGTTTCAATCTTGGTGAGCACGCGCCGCGCCGCCGCTTGCAGGCTCTCGTCTCCCGTCCTCGCCAAAAGACCCAGGCCAACCACAATGGATTCCAGCTCTTCTTCGCCGAAGTTGAGCGCTGGCAAATCATACCCTTTTCGCATCACGTAGCCGATGCCGACAGCACCCTCAATCGGGATACGCATGGACTGAAGCATTGCGATGTAGCGATAGACAGTGCGCGGTGTAACTTCCAATTGCGCGGCAATTGACGCGGCAGACAAAGGGAATTTTGCCGCACGAAGAATGTTGATGATTTCAAACAGCCGGTCTGTTCGCAGCATCCGCACTCTCCATTCCCCTAAACATCACTTCTGTAGCAAAACACTACTGACAGCTAGCTGTCAGTATCTGGTCTTTATGCCGGGCTGATGAGCTACAGACTATTGGATTCACCATATGAATGAAATCATTGAGCGCGGCTCTCCCCGGGCAACCGGCATAGCCCTGGTGGTGGTTTCCGCCCTTGTTTTCAGCACGGCGGGGCTATTTACCAAAGGCGTTCAAGCCGCTGCGTGGGATGTCATTTTCTGGCGCGGCCTGTTCGCGGCGCTGTTCACCACAGCCTATATTTTGTGGTGCGGGTCGTTCAGGGCGGAGTTCATCGACATGGGCTACAGCGGCTGGGTGGCAGCTCTTGTGGGCGCCTCAGGCTCCGCGGCTTTCATTTCAGCTTTCAAGCTGACAAGCATTGCGAATGTCTCCCTGATTTACGCCGCAAGTCCGCTTCTGGCAGCACTTCTGGCATGGGCTTGGGTTGGCGAACGATTGACTCGGCGGGTGCTCATCGGATGTGCGGCGGCCTTTACCGGCGTCGCAATTATCGTGAGCGGCTCCATAGATGGCGCTAATTTGCAAGGCGACCTTTTAGCGGCATGGATGACATCGGCGCTGGCTATCTGGATGGTTATTTACCGCCGCTATCCAAACACGCCAGCAGCTGGCCCCATGGTCCTGTCTTCGCTTGTGCTGCTGCCACTTGGATACACGCTGGGAATGCCATTTTCCAACTCACTGCCGGAAATTGCCGCCATGGCCGCTTTCGGCCTCACCTTTGCCCTGGCATCTGTTACCCTCGGCGAGGGCGCCAAGCGCCTGCCCGCCGGAGAGACGTCCCTGCTCAGCACTTCGGAAGTGGCTTTTGCGCCCCTGTTTGCATGGCTTGCCTTCGCAGAATTGCCGGTCTTTGCGACCTTCGCAGGCGGCTTGCTCGTATTGGCGGGTGTTGTCGGTTCGCAAATTCCACCACGCGCTGGCCGGATCCCGTCCTGAAGGAAAGCGCCATGGCAACCGCATCAAAACTGAATACGACGCTGAAAGCTTTCATCGCGGCGCAACCACTTTTCTTTGTAGCAACGGCAGCGCCCGATGGCAGAGTCAACCTCTCTCCGAAAGGGCTGGACTCGCTTCGCGTCCTGAGCGACACAAAAATCATCTGGCTGAACCTGAGCGGCAGCGGCAACGAGACCGCCTCCCACTTGCGGGAGCACCCGCGCATGACGCTCATGTTTTGCGCGTTTGAAGGCGATGCCCGCATCCTGCGCGTCTACGGAAAAGCCAAGGCAACTCACCCCGGCGAACTGGATTGGGCCGATCTTCTCTACCACTTTCCCGCCATGGCCGGGTCCCGGCAGGTGTTTGAGCTTGAGATTGACCTTGTGCAAACGTCCTGCGGCACCGGCGTCCCGCTCATGCAATTTTCGGCCCAGAGAGGCCCAACCGAGCTTCTGCCTTTCTACGAAGACCTCGGAGCAGACGGGGTGCGCGCTTACTGGAACCGCAAAAACGCTGTCAGTCTGGACGGGAAGAAAACGGGGATTTGATCGCTCACGCGCCTGCGCCCCGTCCTTCTTCTGCTCATATCAGCCTTGCGCTGGCCCGGGTGGCGGCGGCGGGCGGGGCTTGCTAAACGGGCCTGACATTCAAGGATTTCAACGTGGCCAGAGCCGAAAACCGCATTGCCAGCAGTACCGTTTTTTCGGTGCTTATCGCCGTGACCGCTTGCCATCTGATGAATGATACCTTGCAGGCCCTGCTTTTGGCCATGTATCCGATGCTGCGCGACTCTTATGCGCTCACCTTTGGCCAGATCGGCATGATCACCTTGGTCTTCCAGGTTACCGCTTCCATCCTGCAGCCGCTGATCGGCCACTACACGGACCGCCGCCCGCTGCCCTATTCCCTCCCCATAGCACCTGCCTTTACGCTTTTGGGGATAGTGCTGCTGGGCATGGCCACATCCTATCCGATTATCCTTTTGGCTGCAGGCGCCATTGGCATCGGCTCGGCAATTTTCCATCCCGAGGCCTCACGTGTTGCGCGTATTGCCTCGGGCGGGCGCTTCGGCATGGCGCAAAGCCTGTTCCAGGTCGGCGGCAATATCGGCTCCTCCATTGGCCCGTTGCTTGCGGCCTGGATCATCCTGCCGCATGGGCAATCCACTGTCCTGTGGTTCGGGGCCATTGCCTTGACGGCGGTTGGCGTGCTCAGCGGCGTCGGGCGCTGGTACAGCCGGCATCTGCGCCCGAAGAACACGGGCCGGTCTATGCCGGTCGCTGGCCACAACCTCAGCTCACGCACGATAAGCCTGTCGCTTTTGATTCTGCTGGCGCTGATGTTTTCGAAGTTCGTCTACACCTCGGCTTTCAGCAGCTTCTACACCTTCTATCTCATCGACCATTTCCACGTGGGGGTGCAGGACGCGCAGATTTACCTTTTTGTTTATTTGGGAGCCTTCGCCATTGGCACCTTTGCCGGCGGCCCCATTGGCGACCGTATCGGGCGCAAGGCCGTCATCTGGTTTTCCATTCTGGGCGCCCTGCCCTTCACACTGGCGTTGCCCTTTGCCAGCCTGTTCTGGACGGTGGCGCTGACGGTTCCCATCGGCCTCATTCTAGCTTCAGCGTTTTCAGCCATGGTGGTTTACGCGCAGGAGCTTTTGCCGGGGCGCGTCGGCATGATTTCCGGGCTGTTCTTCGGCACCGCCTTTGGCATCGCGGGCCTTGCTGCCGTGCCGCTTGGCTTTCTGGCGGATCACACCAGCATCACCTTTGTTTTCCAGCTCTGCTCGGTGCTTCCAGCCATAGGGCTTCTCACCATCTTCCTGCCCGGCGCGGAGCGGATGAAGGCCGCATAACTCACTTAACTCCAGCGCCACCGTCCCCTGCCTTTTCCTCCTTTGACTTGCAGCCATCGGCCATGACACATTCAACCGGTTTCTCAGGGGTTTTTGAATGCAAAGTCATGCGAAGGTTGTGGTTATCGGCGGCGGCGTTGTGGGCTGCTCCATTCTTTATCATCTGGCCAAGATGGGCTGGAAGGATGTGGTGCTGCTGGAACGCAAGGAACTCACCGCCGGCTCCTCCTGGCATGCGGCGGGAATCATCCACACGATCAATTCCGATTCCAACATCGCGCGGCTGCAGGGCTACACCATCAACCTCTACAAGGAGCTGGAAGATCTCACGGGCCAGTCCTGCGGCATTCACCGCCCCGGCGGCATTTATCTGGCCTCCACCAAGGAGCGTTACGATTACCTGAAGCAGGAACGGGCCAAGGCGCGCTATCTCGGCCTGGATTCGGATTTCATTTCGCTGGAACATGCGCGCGCGCTGAACCCGCTCATTGATCCCAAAAAATATGTGGGCGCGTTGTTCGAACCGGTGGATGGCCATGTGG
Source organism: uncultured Hyphomicrobiales bacterium (assembly GCA_902826365.1). Classification (GTDB taxonomy): domain Bacteria; phylum Pseudomonadota; class Alphaproteobacteria; order Rhizobiales; family Aestuariivirgaceae; genus Aestuariivirga. The sequence continues at coordinate 6,490 of CADEEO010000082.1, forward strand.
ATCCCTCCGGCGTCACCCATGCCTATGCCAAGGGGGCGCGGCACTACGGGGCAAAAATCCACCGGGAATGCCCGGTCATCGAAACCAATCCGCAGCCTGACGGTATGTGGAATGTGGTGACACCGCAGGGCACGATCAATGCGGAGGTCGTGGTCAATGCGGGCGGGCTTTGGGCGCGCGAGGTGGGGCGGCTTGCGGGCATTGATTTGCCGGTGCAACCCTTCGAGCATCACTACATCATCACCGAAACAATCCCTGAAGTGCGCGACCATGGCAAGGAAGTCGCGGTCACCGTCGATTACGAGGGCAACACCTATACGCGGCAGGAGCATGACGGGCTGCTTTATGGCACTTATGAATTGAAGCCTCAGGCTTGGGCGGTGAACGGCACGCCGCAGGATTTTGCTGCCGAGCTTCTGCCGGATGATTTGGGCCGCATTTCCGAGCGCCTTGAAATTATCTTTGACCGCATGCCGGCGCTGGCCAATGCGGGCATCAAGAAGGTAGTGAATGGCCCCTTCACCTTCGGGCCTGATGGCAACCCGCTCATCGGCCCGGTGCCGGGCCTGCGCAATTACTGGACCGCGGTTGGCGTCATGGCGGGCTTCTGCCAGGGCGGCGGCGTTGGCCTGTGCATGGCGGAATGGATCATCAACGGCGAACCGGGGATCGATGTGTGGGGCATGGATGTGGCACGCTTCGGAAGCTTTGCCACACGCGACTGGGGCACCATCAAATCCCGCGAGAACTATTCGCGCCGCTTCCGCCTTACCTATCCCAATGAAACCCTGCCGGAGGGCCGCCGCCAGAAAACCACTGCGCTTTACGACCGCTTCATCGCGCGGGGCGCGGTGATGGGCGCGTCCTTCGGGCTGGAACATGCGCTGTGGTTTGCGGGATCAGAGGACAAGGCGGAGGAAACGCCGACCTTCCGAAGGTCCAATGCTTTCAGCCATGTAGCCGATGAAGTGAAGGCAGTGCGTGAACATGTCGGCATGATCGAAATCGCCAATTACGCCAAGCATGAGTTCAAGGGGCCGGGCGCTGCGGCCTTCCTTGACCGCCTGCTGGCCAACAACCTGCCGAAAACCGGGCGGCTTGCCCTGACGCCGATGCTCACGCCCAAGGGCAAGCTTTACGGCGATCTCACGGTGGCCAGGCTTGATGGCGAGACCTTCATGCTGTTCGGTTCCGGCGCGACGCAGGACATGCACCGGCGCTGGTTTGAAATGCATATGCCGGAAACGGGCGTCACCTACCGCAATGTTACCGATGAGCTGCACGGCTTTGCCATTTCCGGTCCCAAGGCGCGCACCCTGCTGTCGCGCCTTACCCGCGATGATGTCTCCAACGCGGCGCTGAAATTCCGCGATATCCGCCGCATGGTGGTGGCCGATGTACCGGTGATCCTGACGCGCGTCTCGTTTTCCGGAGAGCTGGGCTACGAGATTTACTGCGCCCCGCAGTTTCATATGCGCCTGTTTGAGGCGCTGGAAGCGGCGGGCGCTGATCTCGGCCTCAAGCTCTATGGCGGGCGCGCCTTGATGTCGATGCGGCTGGAAAAAAACTGGGGCGTCTGGACACTCGATTTCCGCCCGGATTTCACCGCGGCAGAATCCGGCCTTGATGCTTTCATCGCCTTTGACAAGAAAGCCGATTTCATCGGCAAGGCGGCCGCCAAGGCAGACAAGCCTGCCAAGCGCCTGGTCACCATGGTGGTAGACACCAAGGATGTGGATTGCCTGGGCGATGAGCCAATTTTCCATCGTGGTAAATGCGTGGGCTACGTCAGTTCCGGCGGCTATGCCCACCACGTCAAAAAGAGCATGGCCATGGGCTATGTGCCGATAGGCTGCGCCAATGACGGCACCGAGCTGGAAATCGAGCTATTAGGCGATTTCTACAAGGCCCGGGTGGTGGCCAGGCCGGTTTACGACCCCGACGGCCAGCGCATGCGGGCCTGACGGAAGCGTCACTTGACCCCGCCCCCCGGAGCGCCCAAATTTAGGCCATGAGCACGACCTCCTTGATCGATCCCTTTGGCCGGCATGTCAGCTATCTGCGCGTGTCGGTGACGGATCGTTGCGACTTCCGCTGCGTCTATTGCATGGCGGAGGACATGACGTTTTTGCCCAAGCGCGACCTGCTCTCGCTGGAGGAGCTGGACCGGATGTGCAGTGCCTTTATTGACAAGGGTGTGAAGAAGCTCCGCCTCACGGGCGGAGAGCCGCTGGTGCGCAAAGGCATCATGACGCTGGTTGAAAACCTCGGGCGGCATCTGCGCTCGGGAGCGCTGGAAGAATTGACGCTCACCACCAATGGCAGCCAGCTTGCGAAATACGCAAGCGAACTTGCGGCCCATGGAGTGCGCCGGATCAATGTCTCGGTGGATACGCTTGATGCCGCCAAGTTCAAGCAGATCACCCGCTGGGGCGATCTTGCCAAGGTGAAGGACGGCATCCGCGCCGCGCAGGCTGCCGGCTTGGCAATCAAGATCAATGCGGTGGCGCTCAAGGGCGTCAACGAACAGGAAATTCCCGACATGATCCGCTGGTGCGGCGATGAGGGCATGGATCT
>CADEEO010000082.1:9166-14536 GCA_902826365.1 uncultured Hyphomicrobiales bacterium
GCCGCCATCGATGAAGCCATCGGCCGCAAGCCCAAGGGCCATGATTTCATTATTGACCGGCGCCACAACAGGCCTGCGGTTTCACGGCACATGAGCGTCACTGGCGGCTAACCCTCGCTGCCAGACATGCTTCTGCGTTGACGCTCTCTTCGCCCGGCGCATGCGGGCCACCTTCTCCCCGGACGGGATAAGAGATAAGACCGCCGGCATGCCTTCTTCCCGAAACCCTACGCTGCGCGCCGGCCTCTACATGGTCATTACTACGGCCTGCTTTGTGGCGGGCGACACCTGCATCAAGCTGATCGGCACCAGCCTGCCCGTTGCGCAGGTCATCTGCCTTATCGGTTTGATATCAAGCCTGTTCCTTCTCATGGTTTGCGGTCAGCAGGGCATCCTGAAGGATGTACCGCTCATTCTTACGCGCACGGTTCTGCTGCGCTCTTTGTTTGATACCATGGCATCATTCATGTTTGTCTCGGCGCTCATGCATATGCCGCTCGCCAACCTTTCATCGGTCATGCAAAGCGTTCCGCTGGTTGTTGTCGCCGTGGGGGTCATTTTCCTTGGCGAAAAGGCGGGGCTGTCGCGCATCGCGGCGGTCATCGCGGGGTTTGCGGGGGTCCTCCTGATTGTGAAGCCTTCGCCGCAAACCATTACCATCTACGAGTTTTTTGCGGTGGGCGCGGTCATTGTCGTGGCGTTCCGTGATCTCGTCACCAAGCGCATCCCGGCGCATGTTCCGCTTCTCGTCATTGCACTGGCCAATGCGGTTTTTATTTCGGTGAGCGGATTTGGCGTGGGGCTGGCGCAAGGCCTCAAGACTGTTGAAGACTGGCAATGGTCCCTGCTTCTGGGAGCCGGTTTTTTCGTTACAATCAGCTATTTCTTCATCGTGGCCACGGTGCGCCTGGGCGATCTTTCGGCTACGGCGCCGTTCCGCTATTCGGAGGTGGTGTTTGCCATCATCGCCGGAATCCTGGTTTTCGGCGAATACCCGGATGCCATTTCCTATGTGGGCATGGCGCTGGTCATTGGCGCCGGACTCTTTGCTGCGCACCGCGAAGCCGCGCAGAGCCGTGATGCCGAGGCCGAGTTGATGCCGCCGGCATTTTGAGGGAAACAAGCCCCATGCCTTCCCCAACTCCTCCGCAACCGCTTCGAGCCGGGCTTTACATGATCATTGCCATGGCCTGCTTTATCCTCAATGACACATGCATCAAAACCATCGGCACCACGCTGCCGCTGGGCCAGATCATCGCAATTCGCGGGGTGCTTTCGGTTCTGGTGGTTGCAATGATCTGCGCCCACCAGGGGGTGCTTGGCAGCGTGCCCTCGCTGTTCACGCCAAAGGTGCTGGCGCGCTCCCTGCTTGATGTGGCCGGAACCTTCCTGTTCCTGATCTCGCTCATGCATATGCCGATTGCCAATCTCACCGCCATTTTGCAAAGCGTTCCCTTGGCGGTGGTTCTGGTGTCGGTAATCTTCCTCAAGGAGAAAGTGGGCGTACGGCGCGCTGCCGCCATTGCCGCGGGCTTTGCGGGCGTGTTGCTGATCGTGCGGCCAACGCCCTCCACCTTCACCATCTACGAGGTTCTGGCGCTTGGCATCGTCGTCGTCCTGGCGTTCCGCGACCTGATCACCAAGCGGATTCCCGATCACATCCCCGTCTTTATCATTGCACTCGCCAATGCGAGCTTTGTGGCCCTTGGCGGCCTCATCTATGGCCTCTACCAGGGGTTTCAACCTGTTGCGCTTTGGCAATTCGGGCTGCTTGCGGCGGCGGCCACCTTGCTGGCCACGGGCTATGTGTTCATGGTTTCCACGCTGCGGGTCGGTGATCTCTCGGGCACCGCCCCGTTCCGCTACTCCAATGTGCTGTTTGCCATCATCCTCGGCATGGTGTTTTTTGGCGAGTATCCCGATGCCGTCTCCTATGCCGGCATGGTGCTTATCATCGCCGCCGGCCTTTATGCGGCGCACCGGGAAGCCAAGTTAAATAGAGCGTAACAAATCCGCAGTGAGAAGACTTTCGTAGAAGGGAAAAGATCCAAAAGGAATTTCCCGTGCGCGCCAAGTTGCTCAGCCTTGCCACCGCCGTTCCCCGGCATGAACTCCGCACCGAAGAGGTCATGGTCGAAGCCGCCAAAATCTTCGGCGGGCGCCAGGAGGATTTTGACCGGATGATGCCGGTCTATGCCAACACGGGCATCAACATGCGCTATTCCGCCTGTTCCTATGACTGGTTCCGCGCTGAACAGGGCTGGGCGGAGCGCTCGGCGGCCTTTGTCACCGGAGCCTCGCATCTTTTCGGCGTGGTTTCGGGCCGGGCGCTTGAACTGGCTGGACTGGAAGCCGACCAGATCGACACCATCGTGATGATCTCGTCCACCGGCATTGCCACACCAACAATCGAAGCGCGGGTGATGAGTGAACTGGGCTTTCGTGATGACGTGGCCCGGGTTCCGGTTTTTGGGCTGGGCTGTGCTGGCGGCATCGCAGGGCTTTCGCTGGCGGCGCGGCTGGCGGTGGCCCAACCTGAGAGCAACGTATTGGTAGTTGTCATTGAGTTGTGTTCGCTCACTTTCCGCCGCGACGAGATGACCAAGTCCAACATCATTGCCACGGCGCTGTTCGGCGATGGGGCGGCGGCGGCCGTGCTTTCGACCAAGGCCAAGAATAGCCATGGCGAGATCGAATTTACCGGCGAGCATACCTGGCCCGATACCATCGATGTCATGGGCTGGCGCATGGACAATGTCGGCTTCAGCGCCATCTTCTCACGCAGCATTCCGGACCTTGCATTGCGCGACCTGCGCCCGGCAGCAAACAAGTTCCTGCGCGGCCACAATCTGAACTTCGATCATATCGGGGCCTATTCCTTCCATCCCGGCGGGGCCAAGGTCATTGCGGCCATCGAAACGGCTTTTGACCTTGAAAAAGGCAAGCTGGTTGATGAGCGCAAAATCCTGGCAGGTTACGGCAATATGTCGGCGCCTACGGTGCTGTTCGTCCTGAATGAAGGCCTGAAGGAAAACTTCAGCGGACGGCGTTTCGTGTCAGCCCTGGGGCCGGGCTTTACAGCGGGCTTCCTCACCATGCTACAATAGCCACATGTGGACAAATTTCACCATCCTCGCGCTGGTCACCCTGCAACGCCTCGTGGAGCTCTATATCGCGCGGCGCAACACCAAGCGCCTGCTCGCCAATGGCGGGATTGAAGTCAGCTCGGGGCACTACCCCCTGATCGTTTTGTTCCATGCGGCCTGGCTCGGCGGGCTTTGGTACTTGGTATGGGGCGAAGTGGTGAGCTGGCCCTTTGCCTTGGCCTATCTTGTTCTGCAGGCGGCGCGCGGCTGGATCATCGCCGCCCTGGGCAGCCGCTGGACCACCCGCATAATTGTCGTTCCCGGCGAGACTTTAAGCGTAGCCGGCCCTTACAAATATTTCCGCCATCCCAACTACATGATCGTGGCGGCGGAAATTTTCATCCTGCCGCTGGCCTTTCACATGTGGTGGTATGCCATCATCTTCGGCTGCATCAATCTGGCCCTGCTGTTCTGGCGGATCAGGGAAGAAGAGCGCGCGCTCAAGCCCTTGCGGGGCGAAGCTCAGTTTCCGGTTGAACCATCGGTGTGAGCGTGTTCTTCCGCCACGTCGCCCACATGGGCCATCACATCCACGATGCCGGCATGCTCGAACTTTAACTGGAGCGTGATCATGTCACCCTTTTTCAAGGGGGCTTTCAGTCCCATGAGCATGATGTGGTATCCGCCAGGCTTCAGTTCCACGCTGCCACCAGCTGGAATTTCAAGCGCCTCAATGGGCCGCATGGTGGCCACGCCATCCTTTTCAGCGCTTTCGTGTACTTCGGCGCTGGAGGCTGATTCTGTGGTTATTTGCAGAAGCTTGTCGGGTGCCGCAGCCTGATTGCTCAAGGTCATGTAAACCGCCCCGGCCTTCGCCGTGGACATGGCAGAGGCGCGGGCAAAGGCCCCCTTCACCATCACGTCATTGGCCAAAACGCCAGGTGTTGATGCTAGGATAGAACCGAGGGTGAGAGCCGTGGCCGCAATGACTTCCAGGACAAGTTTACGCATGGGGCGGAGATTGCCGGAGATTCGGGCTGGAATGTGTCATTTCATGCGTGGCATCGGGTCGCGCGGTTTCTTCGCGCTTGTGGCGCTGGCGGCACCTGCCCTTGCCCAGAACAAAACTCCCGTGGTCATTGAACTGGTTCTGGCGCTGGACAGTTCGGCCAGTGTCGATGCGCGGGAATTCCGGTTGCAGAACGAAGGCATTGCGCTGGCATTCCGGGATCCGGAGGTGCTGCAGGCGGTGGATAATCTCAAGCCCTTTGGGGCGGCGATTGCCATTGTGCAGTGGGGCGGGCCTGGCGAAACCCAGGTGGTGCTTCCCTTCACCCATATCGAGAATGCCAGGGACGCCAAGGCCTTCGGCTTCCGCATGAGCCTTGTGCGCCGCTGGATGCGCGCCAGCGTCACATCCGTCGCAGCCGGTGTCACGGATTCCGCAGCACTTCTTGAAGCCAATGCGTTCGATGGCCAGCGCAAGGTGATCGATGTTTCGGGTGACGGGCCGGACAACAGCGGCGGTGATCTTGAAGGCGCGCGCAAAAGCGCGCTGGCGTCCGGCATCACCATCAACGGCCTCTCCATCGAAGCGGAAGAGGCAGGCCTGCACGCCTATTACCGCGACCACGTCATCATCGGCGCCGACTCTTTCGCCGAACCAGCCCAGGGCTTTGAAGATTTCGCCCGGGCGATGAAGGAAAAACTTTTGCGTGAGCTAAGGCCGCTGGGGTCGTAGCTACAAACACTCCGCGTGAAGCATACTCAATTCTCTCCATGGTCGGGCTTGACCCGACCACCCAGACTTCTAGAGCGTCTGGTAGAGATCATCCCAATTTGGATTGGTCTTTTCAATCAATTCCAATTTCCACTTTCGCAGCCAGTGCTTGAGTGTTGTTTCCCACTGAATTGCATCCGCCACCATGTCATAGGTTTCGTACCAAACGAGAAGTTTGACATTGTATTTCTTGGTGAATGCAGAACGAGTTCCGTTACGATGGGCGAAAACTCTTGCCGACAGATCGGTCGTCACGCCGATGTAAAGCGTTCCATTCCTCTTGCTCGCAAGAATATAAACATGACCTTGAGGCATGGGGAATGTTGCTAAGTCTGGGTGGTCGGGTCAAGCCCGACCATGGAGAGAGAGGAGGATATGCTGTCAGCTTAGGCCCCTTCCTCTCCCCACCGGGGAGAGGAAAGTTTTATGCAAACCTCACCGCGTAAACGGGCGGCAGGGAATGCGTCACGCTCTGCCAGCTGTCGCCTTGGTCTTCGCTGACCC
>CADEEO010000083.1 GCA_902826365.1 uncultured Hyphomicrobiales bacterium
CGGCGAAGATGAATCATTTTCCGATGACGTACTGCGTGACAAGTTAATCCCGAAAAAAATCGCGGCGATTGCAAAAAAGGCAAAACGTATTTTCCCGAACATTGATTTCACAGCCGACTATGCCTGGACCGGTAGCTTTGGCGAAAGCCCCACTGGGCTTCCAGCCATCGGCCCCATCAAGAAACTGCCGCGGTGCTACGCCGTGCTTGGTTTTGGTGGAAACGGCATCACCTTCAGCATGCTCGCTGCACAGCTAATTTCCCGCCACATGCAGGGAATAAAAGATCCCGACGCGGAGATCTTCAAGCTTTAGGGTGGATGATCGACACGATGGTGCCCGTGTCGCCCGTCTTAACATCAACTTTGGCTTCAAGCTGCTGTGCCAGCGCCTTGACAAGTGCCGTGCCAAGGCCTGTGGATTTTTGATCTGATTTTTCCTGCATTCCCCCGCCATTGTCGGACACCGATAATATCCACCCTCTTTCTTTGCCCTCGTAGCTGACCACTACACGGCCTTCCGTCATATCGCCAGAGAAAGCATATTTCAGGGCGTTAATCACCAGTTCAGTAACGATGAGGCCAATGCTCACGGCTTGTTCCGAGTGCACGCTTCCCGGGCCGGCTTCCACGCTCAGGGCAATCGGCCGCTGCTCGCGAACCATGGATCCCGAAAGCGCTTCGCATAGTTTCTTCAGATAGGAACCCAATTCAACTTCTTCACCCATGCCGGTTGCTTTGAGATGCTGCTGCAAGGAGGCGACTGACATGACCCGGCGATGGGCATCCTCAAGATGCCCCCGTGTCTCCTCGGACTGGACCGAGCGGGCCTTCAGAAGAAGAATGCTGGCGATAATTTGCAGGCTGTTGGCCACCCGGTGGCTCATCTCCGAGAGCAGCATGTCTTTTTGTTCACTAAGGCTGTGAAGCAGCCGTTCGGCAATGCGCCGGTCGGTAATGTCCTCGATTGCCAGCAGAAGAGTTGTGTTCAGGTCGCCCTGGTAAAAAACCTTGCGGGCGTTGAGCAGCATGGTGCGTGGGCCAATAGTCGGAAAATCCTGCTCAACCTCGAAGTGGTCCATGACGCCATGTTCGGGGATAATCCGTTCAAGGAGCTCGCGAAGCGCCGCATTGTTCCATTCGCCCGTGCCCAGGTCATAGACCAAACGTCCCTGCGTTTCGGCCGGTGTCGTTTGAAATGTTGCGTAGAATGACCGGCTGGCCGCGACGACCCGCAAATCCCCATCCAGTACGAGAAGGGATTCCCTGACTGTATCCACCAAGGCCTGCGCCAGGGTGCCGCCATCTCTAATGTTGTCCATTTAGTCCTTTTCAAGCCAACCCTACGCGCCTTTCCCAAAGATAGCAAAATCACATTCCTGGCAGGCAGTTGCATGGTTAGCGGATGGAACCAATTACGCATCTAACCGTTATGGGCTCGAACAATCTTGCTTTGAAAGGATACAGCCATGGCTAAAGCAAAAAAATCACGGACGAACGGAAACTACAGGAATGCAAGCGCAGGACTGAATGGATCCCGCCGCATTTTGGATGATGTGTTGGCGCTGGCGGGAACACTCGTCAGAAGCCAGAAAGACATGGGTGCTGACAAGCTGAACTCCCTTGCTTCCCTGACGCGCGAATACGCCGCTTCCATGACGGACCTGCCAAATCTTCGCGTGCAGGTTGCCTCCGCGGCGGACAGCTTGGAAGGCGTGGCCGATTACGTCATGCACACCGAAATCGAACAGATGGTAGGTGATGCGGGGACTTTTGCCCGCCGCCACCCCTTGGCGACTTTGGCTGTAACGGTTGCGGCAGGCATGGCGGCAAGCCGGCTCATGTACCGGCAGCCCGTCAAAATGACAGCGGCATCCAGCCGTAAGGCGGGCTCACGGCGTGCCTCGGCGTCGAGAGTTGGCAAGCGGACGGTTCAGGCGCGTCGCAACACCAATGGACACGCCCATGCCTAAGGCGGACGCAGCCCCGCTCCACTATCCGTCATCAAAGCCGGCCTTCCCTGAGCTTTTCAAGGAGCTAGCCGGCGACGGGAAGCGCTGGCTCGATGCGGAGATCGCTTTGGCAAAGGCTGAAGCAGGTCTGCGTGTGCGCGGCTATGCAGCCGGGCTGGGCGTTGCTTTTGCCGCCCTGGCAGTGCTGCTCGCTGCAACTGTGGTCTTGGCGCAAGCCGGAGTGGCGGCACTGACGCCTTACGTAACCGGACCGGCCGTCGCAGGCCTGGTTGTGGGAATCGCACTGCTGGTTATCGTGGTGGTTTTGGCGCTCGTGGCCAAAAGTTTACTTATTAATAAAACGCGGCCCGTGGGCTTGGTCTTTCGCTGGCTTGCAGGCGATGAGTCAGAAAGCGGCTTGAAATGACGTCCCTGCAACAACTCGAAAAAGAGGCGCGGGACCGCCGTGCGCAGTTCCATGCCACATTGTCCGATGTTCAAAATCGCTTGACGCTTCCCGGCCTGGCCAAGGAAGCGCTCCTCCATATGGATCCGCACCTTTCGCGGCTGCCGCCCGCATTCCTTGCCGTTAAACGTCACCCTGTTCTGGCTGCCGGCGCACTTGCTGGCGCTAGCTGGTTGCTCAAGCAGGTCTTACGGCCGGTGCGTCGGAGATACAAAAATGGGCATGGCTCCTCGTTTGCCAGCTCCCGCATTCCGCCCGCCAAACCCAAAACCCTAAAAAAGGAGACCATCCATGAAAGCCACTGATCAAGCATCAAAAACCGTGAAGGACCTCAGCCAGGCTGCCAAGGCAAAAGTAGCCAGGAAGGCCAAGCCTGCATCACGCAAGCTCTCAACCTCAGCCAAGCGCGTCACACGGGCTGCAACCAAGCGCGTGTCGAAAGGGCAATCCACCTTTGCAGGTTATAGCGATTCAGCTTCGCGTCTAATTGCCCGCGGCAAGGCTGCATTCGGCGATGCCTATGCATGGGCCGGGGAAGCAAGCGGTTCACTGCCGAGAAGCACCCGCGACCTAGGCCTGCCGGACCAAAAATCCTTGAAAGCCATGATGGATGACCGGCCGCTGATTATAGGCGCTGTTGGCTTGGGAATCGGCGTGGCGCTCGGATCGATGCTTCCTACCGTCGGCCTCACGGGCAGGGCGAAACCCGCTCTCGCCAAGTCGCGGCGCCGCAAATAGTCCATCGATCTAGCTAAAAAAGGGAGAGGCAAATTGGCCTCTCCCTTTTCATTTGGAATAGCAGCTCTTTATGCTGCCGCTTTTTGATTGATGTATTCTTCGGCGAGGCGGGAAAGCTTCTTGTCCGCGTTCTGCTCTTCATCAAGGGTTTTCTGCAGCAGAAACTCCGCGTCCTTCAGGCCGAGCTGGCGGGCCCAGCAGACGAGGGTGCCGTAGCGGGCAATCTCGTAGTGCTCGACCGTCTGGGAAGAGGAAATGATGGCGGCGTCAATCGTCGCCGCATCCTCAATCTCGGCCAGGACGTCCTCGGCTTCCTTCACCAGCCCTTCTAAAGCTTCACATTTCTTGGCTGTCGGTTTCTGGCCCATAGTTCCGAACACTTCCTCCAGCCGCGTGACATGGCTTTCGGTTTCATTGAGATGATGTTCGATGGCTTCCTTGAGGGTGGGAGACGTAGCCAACTTCGCCATTTTGGGAAGTGTCTTCACCAGCTTCTTCTCGGCATAATAGAGGTCTTTCAGAGTTTCATGAAATAGATCGTCGAGGGTCTTTACGGCCATAATGCTCTCCTGATGCTTTGATTGTTGTTTCCGAACGGCTGCGCCTTAACGCAGGCCGAGAAACCCGAGAATGGCCATGACCACCACGACCAATCCGACTAGATAAATTATCGAGTTCATTGCCAAAGCTCCTTTTTAAGCGCGGGAAGCGCGTCGCCTGGTTCAGAACAAACACCAGTGTCTCCGCGTTGCGTAATCAACGCCTGTGGCGCGATTTGATTCCGCTTGAATTATGGCTTTGGATATCGGAGACGCTCGCTGCGGGGACTGGAACAAAAACCGTCTGGCGCCGTTTCCCACCACTCGAACACTAAAACCTTGGAGGTCCAGCAATGCGCGGCATTCTTCTCTGGCTTATCGGCCTGCCCATTCCCGTTATCATTCTGCTCTATTTGTTTGACGTCATTTGACGCAGGCTTCTTAGCCATTTTGCGTGGTTTCCCCTTCGGCCGCGTCATTCTTGGCGGCCTGACGTTCCGCGAGAAATTCTCCCAGCCCCGAAAGTCCTTCAATGTGGTTGCAAAACACCTTGATGGTGACGAGCACAGGCACGGCAATCGCCGCCCCGGGGATGCCCCAGAGCCAGGCCCAAAAGGCCAGTGACAGCAGGATCGCCACCGAATTCATTTGCAGCCTGCGGCTCAACACCAACGGGCTTGCGATTTCTGATTCGATAAGTGACAGGGCTGTAAAAGCTGCGGGCACGAGAAGCGCATAGCCGAGCGAATCGAACGTGACGATCGCCATGAAGGCCGACAATGCGACGCCGGTTAAGGCGCCCACATAGGGGATGAAGTTGAAGAAAAACGTGAGCAAGCCCCAGAGCCAGGGGGATGGCATTCCCAGCGCATGAAAGGTTAGAGCGACAGCCAGGCCCAGCACTACGTTGATCGCTGTAAGGGTCAGAAGATAGGTGGAAACCTCGGTTTCGAGTTCATAAACAATGCGCAAAGCCTGTTTTTTGTCGGTCAGCGTGGGCAAAACGCGAACCAGCTTTTCATAGAACATGTCGCCGGATGACATCAGGAAAACCGCGATAACCAGCGTCGCCAGCAGCGTAATCGTGACCTGCAGGGGATACCAGGTCATCACGACCAGCCAGCCGGGAAGGGCAGGTTCACGAACGACAACCTCCTGCGCGGGAATGACGCCCGGAGCCGCCGTGGCATCCTGTATCTTGTCCGTCAGATTGACAACGATATCGAGCCAGGAGCGAAGGCCGCTGAATTTTTCGAGGAAGGTCTCGGTAAGCTGTGGCGCCTGATCGATCCACGCTGAAACCTGCCAGCTGAGCATGTAGCCGGCAAAGAGACCGCCGCCGACCAAAATGATCGCCAGAAGCGTTGCCGATAGCCAGGGAGGAATGTAGTGCCTTGAGAGATATCGGACCGCCGGCCTGAATGTCAGGGCGATGAAGCTCGCCAAAACGACCGGAAGCAGAAAATCACGCGCGGCATACATCGCCGCAATAAGCGCGATGATAAAGAGGCCGCGCAACGCCGTGCTGGATTGCTTGGCGTAGTTGGGATCCTCCGGGGAGAGGTCCACCATCGGTGGTCCCCTTAGATTTTATCCATGAGGATGAGAATTACGAGAATAACGAGGACAAGTCCCAACCCGCCGGATGGGCCATAGCCCCAGTTGGCGCTATGGCCCCATCTTGGCAGCGCACCAATGACAATCAAAATGAGAATGATAACGAGAATTGTGCTGAGCATGGAAGTCTCCCTGATCCGCATCGGCGGACAGCCCCGACGCGTGGGCTTAACTCGCAACGGCGCTCTTTGTTCCATTGGGGAATGTGAAGGAAAACCGGCGGCTCTTAGCCGCGGTGGGAACCGCCGAGAACCGCTTCCGCGTGCGCGTCGGGACCGAATTTTTCATCGCTTTCGATGTGCATGAGCGTGGCCAGCCGGGCGCGCGCCCGGTTGACCCGGCTTTTGATGGTGCCCACCGCGACATTGCATATCTCCGCGGCTTCCTCATAGGAGAAGCCGGAGGCGCCAACCAGGATGATGGCCTCCCGCTGGTCATCGGGCAAAAGCCCCAATGCGCCCTTCAGGTCGGCCATGTCGAGATGGCCATCCTGTTCCGCGTGCACCGCCACACGGCTTGAATAAAAACCATCCGCATCTTCCACCTCCCGCTTTCGCTTGCGTAACTGGGTGTAGAATTCATTGCGGAGAATTGTGTAAAGCCATGCCTTCATGTTGGAGCCAGGCTCAAAACTTTCGTAGTGCTTCCATGCCTTCATGAGCGTTTCCTGAACCAGGTCATCGGCACGGTCACCACGCGCCGTGAGCGACAGCCCGAAGGCCCGCAAGCCCGGAATGGCGGCAATGAGTTGTTCACGAAACTCACTAGACCTTGTCATGCTGCGACTGCCTCTGATTGGGTCATGGGAAATCCAGCTATTGCGGCTTCTTTTGCGAGCTTTTCGCTTCGAGCTGGTTCAGCAGCTCCACAAAGCGGTCTGGAACTGGCTGCTGCGCAACTTCATCGTAGAAGTTGCGGAGGCGTTGGCCGATCAAATCATAAATCTCCGGCTGATTAGGTGCATGGTTCATCTTTTCAATCTTTTTTTCAGTCTTAGCGTTGGGTTTTGCTGTTTTTGCCGTTTTGTTGCCATCTTCAACCATGGGTCACCTGAATTATGTGCGGTCCGTTTGCCGATGCCAATTTTGCGCATTTTGGCTTTCCGGAACCAACATGTTAATGCCAAACGGGCCAAATAGTTCCTATGCGTTCGAAAAATTTGTTTTGTGAAGGGGAACATAAGTACAAATCAAACGTTAAGGGCTTTGACTTGCCGTGGCCGGGAGGCCAAATTTCGTTGTTTAGACACCAAACTGAGGGGTAAAATATGAGTCTTGCAGCCAATATAGCACCGCATTTGCCCTATTTGCGGAGGTTTTCGCGGGCCTTGACCGGCAGCCAGCACAGCGGCGATGCCTATGTGGCGGCCCTTCTGGAGGCGATTATTGCCGATCCTTCCCAGTTTGAGGCCGGCCCCAACATGCGGGCCTCCCTCTATCGGAGCTATTGCCGCCTGTGGGAGTCAATCTCGCTGAACCTCAAAAAGCCCAACATTGGGCAGGATTGGGAGGCTTCGGCCCAGCGCCAATTGGCCACTATTGCGCCGCAAGCCAGGGAAGCCTTTCTGCTGATGGCGGTGGAGGGATTCACCAAGGAAGAAATCGGGCTTATTCTGGCAAAGAAGCCGTCTGAAATTCTGGCTCTTCTGGATGAAGCTTCGAAAACCATTGTTGATCAGGTTGCCACTGACGTCCTGATCATTGAGGACGAGCCGATCATTGCCATGGATTTGGAGGCGCTTGTGGAAAGCCTCGGTCACCGGGTAACCGGCATCGCCCGCACGGAACAAGAGGCAATCAAGCTTGCGTCAGCGAAACGCCCTGGCTTGGTGCTTGCCGATATCCAGTTGGCTGATGGCAGCTCCGGTATCGACGCTGTCAACAAGATGCTGCTGGATTTCGAAGTGCCTGTGATTTTCATCACGGCGTTCCCGGAGCGTTTGCTGACGGGTGAAAAACCTGAACCCGCATTCCTCATCACGAAGCCATTCATGCCGGACATGGTGAAGGCTGTAGTCAGCCAGGCACTCTTCTTCGACACCAAATCGCGCGCTGCCGCTTAAAGGAACCGGAACGCGCGTTAGACGTTTACTGCCAAGGTCGGGCACCTCTGCTTGAGCCGGGATATGTAAAGGAGAACGTCATGAACTGGGATCGTGTTGAAGGAAACTGGAAAGAAGTCAAAGGCAAGGCGAAGCAGCAGTGGGGCAAGCTCACTGATGACGATCTTGATGTCATCGAAGGCCGCCGCGACGAGTTGGAAGGCCGCCTTCAAAAGCATTATGGCTACGCCAAGGACAAGGTGAAAACCGAAGTCGACTCTTGGCTTGGGCGAATCTGAATATAGGGCGGCCAGATCCAAGGACTGGCCGCCCGCAATCCTCAAGGGAGAACTCCATGTTCACAGCAAAAGACTACGACCAGGCACTGCTTACGCCTCAGAAAATCTTCGATCTGCCGATGGAAGTGGTCGAAACCGAATCTTTGACCACGGAGCAGAAACTGAAGGTTTTGAAGAGGTGGGAAACCGATGCCCATGATTTGGAAGTAGCGTCGGACGAGAACATGACCGGCGGCGAAAGCTCGCGCTATGGCGAAGTTCGCCGGGCCATACACGAACTCTGCGAGCGCGAAGGCATCGACGAGAAGGACTGCAATAATTTGCAGTAGCTTAATTGAAGCATTTTATGTTCAGGCCGGCCCTCGAGACCGGCCTTTTTTAATGCTGGGGTCCGGCAGCGACGAGCGGCAAGGTGATGTTGCGAACCCCGCCATCGTCTTTCAGCGAGATGAGAAATTCACCTGGCGTTGGGCGCTCAACATCCGGCGGCAAATCATCTGCGCCACCCTCATGCCGCGACAGTTTGATTTCATAGCGGGTGGCGCCGAATTGCGTTGATATGCTGAATTCGGTCCATGTCACCGGAACGCACGGCTTGATCCGCAGCCGGGAGCCTTCGCGGGTCACGCCAAGGATGGCTTCCAGTCCCGCCCGGTACATCCAGCCGGCGGAACCGGTGTACCAGGTCCAGCCGCCGCGTCCCACATGCGGCGGCACGGAGTAGACATCGGCGGCAATCACATAGGGTTCGACGCGGTAAGTCCTGGCTTCCTGCTCGGTCCGTGAATGATTGATGGGATTGAGCAAAGATAATAATTCGAGCGCCCGTTCGGCCTGGCCCAGCTTGGCGTGGGCGAAGATTGACCAGATGGCGCCGTGCGTATATTGCCCGCCGTTCTCGCGGATGCCAGGCGGATAGGCCTTGATGTAGCCCGGGTCTTTGGACGTCTTGTCAAAGGGTGGGGTGAACAACAACGCCAAGGAATCCGCCGGGCGAACCAGTTGCCGGTAGGATTCGTCCATGGCTGTAACCGCACGCTCCGGAGTTGCCGCGCCCGACAACACGGCCCACGACTGGGCAATGGAATCGATGCGGCATTCCTCGTTCTGTGATGATCCCAGCGGCGTGCCATCGTCAAAGAAGCCGCGGCGATACCAGTTCCCGTCCCAGCCGTGCTTTTCAAGCGCTACTTGCAGTTTCTTCACGCGATCACGCCACGCGGCGGCGCGTTTCATGTCCCCGCGCTCATCGGCAACCGGAGCAAAGGCCTTCAGGGTCGTAAGCAGGAACCAGCCCAGCCAAACACTTTCGCCTTTTCCGCCTTCGCCCACCCGGTTCATCCCGTCGTTCCAGTCGCCGGTGCCCATCAGCGGCAGGCCATGTGAACCGGAGGGCAGGCTGCGATCAAGGGCGCGGGCGCAATGCTCGTAGAGGCTGGCGGATTCCTCTGATAGTGCCGGTTGGAAGAAGGCATCATGCTCACCGGGCGCGAGCCCTTGACCTTCAATGAACGGCACAATTTCATCAAGAATGTCACGGTCTCCCGTCACCTTTACATAGTGGATCACGCAATTCGCCAGCCACACGGTGTCATCGGAAATCCGCGTTCTAACACCCATGCCGGTGGCGGGAAGCCACCAATGCTGGAAATCACCTTCAACAAATTGCCGGGCGGCGGCGCGCAGGATGTGCTCGCGTGCTATGGCCGGGCGAGTGGTCAGCAAGGCCATCGAATCCTGCAATTGATCGCGGAAACCATAGGCCCCGCTGGTCTGGTAGAAGCCGGACCTTGCCCACATGCGGCAGGCAAGCGTCTGATACAAAAGCCAGCCATTGAGCATGATATCAAGAGCGCGGTCCGGCGTCTTTACCTGCACGGCTTCCAATGTTTCAGCCCAGTAGCGTTTTACCTCGCCAAGAACGTCTTCAATGCTGCTTGTCCTGTATCGCGTGATCATGGATTGGGCTTCTCCGGCATTTGGGGCAGCGCCCAGCATGATCACGAGATCGGCAGATCCGCCTGGTTCAATCGTGATGACGGTCTGGAGCGCGCAGCACGGGTCCAATCCGGCGCCAGTTCGGTTTGACAGGGTAGCCGGGATTGTCAGGGCGCGTGGAGCGGCGAGACTGCCATAGGGGCCCAAAAATTCGCGCCGGTCGCCGGTCCAGCTGGTTTGTTGGCCGGCCATATCGGCGAACGCGATTTGCTCTCCGGATTGGGTTCGCCACGGATTGCGCGCAAACATGGCGCGGGTCTGTTCGTCAATGGTGGTGGTCACAAATGTTGCGGTCGCGGCGCGGGCCGCGCCCAGAACCCATTCGGCATAAAATGTCACAGTAAGCGTCCGGGCCGATGCCGAGTTGTTTTTCAATCTCAACCTGGAGAGTTTGACTGCATCTTGCAGTGGCACGGCTTGCAGCAATTCCACATGCAGCTTGTGCGCATCGCGCTCGAACACGCTATAGCCAAATCCGTGCCGCGCCAGATGGGTGCCGTCGCTGGATTTGAGCGGAGCCAAAGTCGGCGAGATCAGAATGCCGTCTTTTTTATCCTGGATATAGATTGCCTCGCTCAGCCGGTTGCTGACGGGATCATTGCTCCAAGCGGTGATTTGGCTATCGCGGCTGTTTCCGCACCAGGTGTAGCCGCCGCCATCGACGGCGGTCTGGAAGCCAAAGGAAGGATTTGCGATGACGTTGATCCATGGGGCAGGGGGCGGCCGATCAGCATCGGGAACTGTTACATACTCCCTGCCGTCGGCCGAAAATCCGCCAAAGCCATTGAAGAACTCAAGATGCTTCGTGCTGGCGGCAACAGGTTTCGTCCGTGGCGATAAATTGATCGGTTCATGAGGCGCGCCGGACGGCGCAACGGTTAGCTCCCTCACCCTGGATAGCTGGCTGGCGAGGTCGCCCCTGCGCCCGACCAACACCACACGCGCAATGGCAGGAAGCACCCGCAAGGTTTCTTGTGATAGGAGATCGGCCCTCAGGGCAAAGACCTGGCCCATTTCACCGCGCAACCCCGTAGCGCGTGGAGCGCTGATCTTGCGAACCAGCGCCTCGATGGCGCCTTGCAAATCTTGCGCATAGGACGACCCGCGGTCATTGAGGATCACAAGATCAGCCACCAGGCGCTTCGTTTTCCAGTACTCGAATGCATGCAGGAGCTGGCGTACGATCTCGATGTCCTCGGTCTCGTCGATCCGCACCAGCAGAATTGGCCGGTCGCCCGAAATACCCTGGGGCCAGAGCGCCGATTGCGAGCCCATGTCCTGCAACAGGGCTCTTGCTGGCGCGCGCAAAGCTGCATTCGCATAGATGAGATGGCTGGCCAAGGTCTGGTAGAGATGGGCCTCATCCGTGCCTATCGACAGATGGCGCAACTGAATCTGTGCCTGGGTCCACGCCAGCATGAGGGCGCGGTCATAGGCAGCAGTCTGGCGATGCCGGTCCACCAGATCAAGAGCCGCTTCGCGCGAGTCCGCCACCACGGTCCACAGGGTGCACCGGACCTGCCGGCCCGCCGGTATCCGGATGCGCCGGCGCATGGCGAATACCGGGTCGAGAACGGACCCCACCGTATTCGACAGCCGTTCATTGCTTTTCATGGCTGCAGGCATGCGTGTGCTGTTGCCGGCACCTATGAAGCGGGCACGATCCGTTTCAAATTCCAGGGCGCCGACGGTGGCGCCCTGGACGAGCATGAATTGGGCGAGCCAGATCTCAGGATCGCTTGGCGATCTCCGGCGGCGTGTGGCAAGAAGCGTTTCGTGTTCGCCCACGAACTCAGTTTCAACAAACATCTTTGAAAAGGCTGGATGTGCCGTATCGGACGGGGCCTGCGCCAGCACCAGTTCCGCATAGGAGGTGAATTCAACTTCCCTTGCGGTCAGTCCGGTGTTGGCGATGGTCAGGCGCCGTGCCTCGGCATTGTCTTCCGACGAAACAACGCATTCCAGCGTCGTTGTGAAGTATCCGTCAGTGCGGATGATCTCGGCCTTGTCCTCGGTGAAGGAGGCCACATAGCTGTCTGCTGTCGCCGCAACCGGCATGTGGCCCGCCGACCAGATCTTTCCGCTTTTCGGTTCTCTTAGGAACATGAAGAATCCCCAGTCGTCGCAAACGCCGTCTTCGCGCCAGCGCGTGAGCGCCTGTCCGTTCCACATGCTGTAGCCGCCGCCTGCCGCCGTCAGCATGACGCTGTACTGGCCGTTCGAAAGCAAATGGGTGGCGGGCGATCCAAGCGTGCGTAAAGTGAAGGTCCGGGCCGTGGGGATCACAGCATCAAGGGCCGCTGCACCAGGGCCGGAAGCTGCAGCACTTGCATGGGTTATGGGCACGTTGCGCGGGGCCCGTTCCTGCAGCAGCAATTCTGCTGCCCGGATCATGGGTTCGGCGTGAAATTTGTCGCGCATTTCGCCGTTCTTCACGGCATTCAGGATGGATACAATCGTCATGCCCTGATGGTGGGCAAAATGGGCGCGCACAATTGCCACCGTTTCGCCCTTGCGAATCCGTGCCGAAGTGAAATCCAGCGCCTCATAGAAACCATAGTCGCCACGGCCGCCTTCATGCGCCAATCTTTCGAAGTTCTTTGCGGCGGAACGGGGAGCCACCATTGCCGCTAGTCCCGTGGCATAAGGCGCAATGACTGTGCTATCCGCAAGGCCGCGTTTCAAGCCAAGGCCCGGCACGCCGAAGTTGGAATATTGGTAGGTGAACTCAATATCGCGTGCGCTGAAGGCGGATTCGGAAATGCCCCACGGAATGCCGAGGGAGTTGGCATAGGCGATCTGGCGGAGAACCACGAGTCGCGTGGTTTGATCAAGCAGCCCCGCGCTCGGTGCGCGCATGACCAGTGACGGCATAAGATACTCAAACATGGATCCGGACCACGAAACGAGGGCCGCTCCGCCCTTCACTGCGGTGACGGTGCGCCCCAGTCTGAACCAATGGCGTGTCCGCAGGTCCCCCTTGGCGATTGCGAAGAAGCTTGCTAGCCGTGCTTCCGAGGCCAGCATATCGTAGCAGCTTTCGTCGCGCATGGCTTCGGCCACCCGGTATCCGATCGACAAAAGCAGGCGTTTCGGCTCGAGTAGGAAACCGAACTCCATGCCAAGCGCCAGCTCCCGCATGTCATCGATTACGGACGTCAACCGTTTCTTCAAGGCATTTGAAGCTTCGAGAGCGGAAGATGCGTCCTTGAAATGGCTTTCCACCGTTTCACGCAGCACTGCTGCCCAGGAGATCAATTGCTTGGCTGCGGCCGTATCTAGCTCCGTGGCTATGCTGGTTGCGGTTGCATGGATGGCGGCGGACTGGACCGCGAACTCGATCAATCGCACGGAAAAATACTCCGGCGTCTCGCGGCCCTTGTTGATTGCCCGCCGGAGAGCCGACACCTGGGATTCGAAATGTTTGCGGATTGGCCTTAGAATGTGGCGGTCATTGGGGATCGCCGCCAGGTCCTCAATGAGAATGTCCAGGATGTCTTCAATCCCGTCGAGCCTGGCATTGACATCGCCTGGCTGCACCATCCAGGAAGAACAGCAGTTCGAAAGGGCAATCAGATGCCCTGCGAGATTGCCGCTATCGACCGTGGAAACGTATTTTGGCTCCAGCGGCTGCAAACTTGTTGTGTCGTACCAGTTGTAAAGGTGGCCCCGGTACTTTTCCATGCGTTTGATAGAAGCGAAAGTGGCCTCGATTTTTCCAACCGCATCGTTCAGGCCCAGCCAGCCCAACTCATGGGCGCTGGCCACGGACAAAAGATAGAGTCCGATATTGGTTGGAGAGGTGCGGTGCGCCACCAGCGGCTTTGGGTCTTCCTGGAAATTGTCCGGCGGCAGCATGCTGTCCGTTGGCGTGACAAAGGTTTCGAAGAAACGCCATGTCCTTCGCGCCACAAGCCGCAAGGTCTTCCGGTCCGCTGGCGATGAATCCAGCTCGTCCTCCAGTTTCGGCGAAAGGCTCATCCAGTATGCCAGAGCGGGGGCCGCCGCCCATGAAATGGCGAAAGGAACCATTGCAACCCACACGCTGTCAGCACGGTAGAATGCTATGGCAATTGCCATTATTCCGGCAACCAGACTGACGAACATAAGGCGGTAGTTTCCGATGATGCTGGGCGTATGGCTTGCTTCCGCTTGCGCCGCGGTGGTCCACTCAAGAAGATTTTTGCGGCTTATGGCAAGTCGGTAAAACGTACGCCCGATGGCGTCGGCCATGAGGCCCGCCTGATGCGCCAGAAACAGCAAGTTTGTGCCGGCAAAAGCGAAAGCATGGATAAAATCTTCGAAAGATGACCTGATCCGGCTTGCGACCGTGAGCGGCAGGCGCTTGGGGATGGCGCCGGAAAGGGCCGGGAGCAGGGGCGGAATAATGCCAGTGAGCACGACAAATAGAGTCCAAGCTGCCGCAAGACCCGTAGGCAAAAACGCCCAGCCCAGAAAGAGTCCGAGCAAAACCGCAATAGGGGTCAGCGAGCGTCTGAGATTATCGGTCATTTTCCAGAGGCCAAGCGCGGGTATGCCGCCTTTTGAACCCCGTGGCGCGGTCGATCGCCAGGCGAGCATCCATGGCAGCAATTGCCAGTCGCCACGCACCCAGCGGTGCTGCCGGGCTGCGGCAACGCCGTAGCGTTCCGGATATTCTTCGACAACCTCAATGTCGGTGACCAGCGCCGCGCGGGCGAAGACGCCTTCGAAAAGATCATGGCTCAGCATGGCATTTTCCGGGATTTTGCCGGCTAACGCCGTTTCAAAAGCATCGATATCGTAGATGCCCTTGCCGGCAAATGAGC
>CADEEO010000084.1 GCA_902826365.1 uncultured Hyphomicrobiales bacterium
CAATGGCAAGCGGCAGGACCATGCCAGCGAGTTTCATGGCATCCGGCAGCACGATTGCCGCGAGAACCATTGTTGCAACAGTGGTCACCACATAGGTTTCGAACAGATCGGCGGCCATGCCGGCGCAATCGCCCACGTTGTCGCCGACATTGTCGGCAATCGTTGCGGGGTTGCGTGGATCATCTTCCGGAATGCCAGCTTCGACCTTGCCCACCATGTCGCCGCCAACGTCCGCACCTTTGGTGAAGATGCCGCCGCCGAGACGGGCGAAAATGGAAATGAGCGAAGCGCCGAAGGAAAGCGAAACCAGCGCGTCAATCACTTCACGGCTGGTGGGTTCAAAACCCATGGAGCCGGTGAGGAAACCGAAATAAATCGTAACGCCGAGAAGGCCGAGGCCCGCGACCAAAAGGCCAGTGACCGCGCCGGATTTGAAGGCGAGGTCCAAGCCGCCAGCGAGTGACTTTGTCGCGGCCTGCGCCACACGCACGTTGGCGCGTACCGAGACGTTCATGCCGATAAAGCCCGCGGCGCCGGACAGCACGGCGCCAATCAGGAAACCGATTGCCGAATAGGCGCCAAGCAAGAGCCAGGCGATGACGAAAATGACCGCGCCAACCATGGCAATGGTTTGGTACTGACGTTTGAGATAGGCGGCGGCGCCTTCGCGCACCGCGGCGGAAATTTCCTGCATGCGGGCCGAGCCCGCATCGGCGGCGAGAAGGCCGCGCGTTGTGACAATTCCGTAGACGATGGACAGCGCGCCCGCGAGCACGATCAGCCAGAGAGTGGAGGTCATGAATTAACCCTTTTGTTTGTGTTGCCCCGGTGCAATCCAGACACGCGAATCTCCGCCTGTCCGTCCCCTGCCCCGGATTGATCGCTGGGATATGCCAAATCGGGCAAAAAGAAGCAATGGGCAGTATTAGGGCCTGAACTTGGTCCAGCCAGTTTGATGTCAGGCGGTTTTGGGACGGTTTATGACAAGCCAGCCTAACAGCAGCAAGGTCAGCAAGGCGGCGGGGAACATGGCGAAACCTACAGCGCCCCAACCCAGGCCATCCAACACTTTTCCTGAACTGAACGACGCCACGACCATGAGTGCTGAAATGCCAAAGTCGTTGGCGGCTTGCACCTTGCCGCGTTCAGCGGGCGTATAGGTTGTGGTCAGCATGGTGGTGCCGCCAATGAAGCCGAAATTCCAGCCGAGGCCCAAAAGAATGAGCGAGACGGCAAAATTCCCGAACTTGATATCGAGGATGCCGACCACGCCGGCGGCAAACAACAGAACCATGCCGATGGCAATGATCCGCTCAACACCCCAGGCCTTGATCAGGTGGCCGGTGAAAAAGCTCGGCACGAACATGGCCAGCACGTGCCATTGCAAAACCCACGACGCGTCAAACTTGGTGAAGCCGCAGCCGATCATGGCAACGGGGGCCGCTGTCATCATGAAGTTCATCATGGCGTAGGAAATGATGGCGGTGACCATGGCCACGATCAGCCGGGGCTGGCGCAGCAATTCGCTCCAGGGCCTGCGTTCGCCGCTGATTTCTTCCGCCGTTGGCTTGGGCAGGTTCAACAGGAACAGAACCAGGATTGCCACAAGTGCTATGATTGCGGCGGCGAGATAGGATCCCGCGAAGGTAAAGGGGGCAAACAGGTCAGCAGTTGCATTGGAAAGCAGAGTGCCGGCAACGGCTGCGACAACGCCTCCGGCCAGAACCCAGGAAATGGCAATGGGCTTCAGATCGGGCGTGGCCCCTTCCACGGCGGCGAAACGGTAGAAGCCGCTGGTCGCCTGGAACACGCCTTGCAAGGCAGTGGCCAGGCAGAAAAGCCAGAAATTCTGTGAATAAATCGCGTAAACGGCAATTCCCGCGCCCAGCGCGCAAGCAGACGCTCCAAAGACGAAGACTGGCACGCGGCCCAGGCGCTGCATCATCAGGGATGCTGGGATCGTGGTAACGGCCGCACCTAAAACAAATGTAGTAACAGGCGTCGTGGCCAAGCCAGGGCTTGGCGCCAGCATAAGGCCTACCAGCCCGGCTGTCGCAAAAACGATAATCACGCAGCAGGAATAGAGGGCCTGGGAAACCGCCAGCAACAGGATGTTGCGTTTGGCGCGGGCTAGGTCGGTCACGCGGCGAACTCGTTGGGACGGCGGTTCCGCGCCAGGGTATTCAGCACGCCGTTGATGAAGCGCGGCTCCTCCTCGCCGAAGAACGCGCCGGCCACATCAAGATACTCGCTGATGGAAACCCGGGTCGGGACCTTTTCCATGAACATGATTTCAAAGGCGGCAGCGCGGAGGATAGCGCGCACGGTGGCGTCCAGCCGGTGCATGGGCCAGGCATTGTCGAGAATGGCATCAACGGCGGGATCAATGGTTGCCTGTTCGCGCACCGCGCCATCAACAACTTCCTTGAGGAATTTGTAATCGGCCTCGCCGCATTGGCCATCGTCAAAGTTTTCGCCGGCGGCGCGGGCGGAAAACTGTGCGAGGGTTTCGCCGACATCGGTGCCCGCCAGATCCATTTGGTAAAGCGCCTGCACGGCGCCCAGGCGGGCGGCGGCGCGTTCAATAGGTTTGGCCCGCTTGCCGGTCATCTTGTTTTTTTCTTCATGGCGCGCTTGAAGCGGATCATGGCAAGAGCCGCATCCGCGGCCCCGCCGCCCTTGTCGCCTTCCGCGGTTTTTGCCCGGGCCCAGGCTTGCGCCTCGTTCTCGCAGGTCAGAATGCCGTTGCCGATGCACAAGCCTTTCAGCGTGAGCTCCATGATCCCACGGGCGCTTTCACCCGAGACGATTTCATAATGGGTGGTTTCACCGCGCAGCACGCAGCCCAAGGCCACATAGCCATCGTAACGCTTGGAAGTCTCCGCCATCGCGATTGCTCCCGGCAGTTCCAGGGCGCCAGGCACGGCCAAACGGTCCCAGGTTGCGCCGCTGCGCTCGAGCGCGGCAATCGCGCCCTTGGCGAGTTCATCGCACATGTCCGCGTAGAAGCGCGCTTCAAGAATGAGAAGCTTCGCCTTGATCTTGGCGGATTCCATTTTTTTCTTTTCGACCTTCATGATTTTCCGAACTCTGCAAGACGCGCCACATAGCGCGCCAGCATATCTATTTCAATGTTCACGGAGTCGCCCACGCGCGCATGGCCCCATGTGGTGACTGCTTGGGTGTGGGGAATGATGTTCACGCCGAACAAATTGCCATCGACTTCGTTCACGGTGAGCGAGGTTCCATCCAGCGTGACGGAGCCTTTTTGCGCGATGAAGCGGGCAATGTCGTCTGGCGCCCTGAAACGGAAGCGTTTGGAATCGCCTTCGGGCTCTATGGAGATAATTTCTCCCAAGCCATCAACATGGCCTGAGACGATATGGCCACCGAGTTCGTCGCCCACTTTCACGGCGCGTTCGAGATTGATGCGGGCGCCGGTTTTCCAGGCGCTCAAGGTGGTTTTTGAAAGTGTTTCGGCGGAGGCTTCAATTACGAAGGTGCCGCGCCCGTCCTGCAGGCGGCCCAATGCAATGGCCGTGAGGCAGCAGCCGGAACAGGAAATGGAGGCTCCTACCGCGATGCTTTCAGGCGCATAGGCCGTGGCGATGGTGAAACGGGTATCGCCGCGCTTTTCAACGCGCACAACCTCGCCAATATCAGTGACTATTCCGGTGAACATGGAGGCGTTCATAGACGGTCAAAGTATCGCTTCCAAGCACTTCCTTTGCGGTTTGGCGAAACTGGTTAGCGAGATTTGCAAGCGGCATTTCGTCAATGGCATCAATTCCTTGCGGGCCGATGACAACCGGGTTTTGGAAGAGCTGCACCTCATCAACCAAATCGGCTTCGAGCAGGCTTTGCGAAATATGGGAGCCGCCTTCCACCAGCAGGCGATTGATGCCCCTCAACGCAAGCTGTTCCAGGGCATCGGCAAAATCCACCCAGCCATTGGGCGTTTGCCTGCAATCGATCACGGTAATGCCTTTGCTTACGCCTCCTTTGCGCGTGGAGAGGATCCAAACCGGCACCTGTTCGGCAGTTTGGACGAGCTTGGCCTTGGAGGGAATGGACAGGCGCGTATCGGCCACAATGCGGATGGGCGAGCGAGCTTCCATACCCGGCAAGCGGCAGGTGAGCTCTGGGTCATCAATGAGGACCGTGCTGAGGCCTACAAGGATGGCATCGCTTTGGGCCCGCAGGAGATGGACCCGGGCCTTGACCTCCGGTCCAGTTATGGCGGTGCGTTGGTGTGGCCCTGCGGCGATCTTGCCATCGGCGGAAACCCCAATCTTTAGAGTAACATAGGGGCGTTTCTTGGCAATTCTGGTGAGGAACCCTGCCAGATCATAGGTTGCCTCTTCTGCGCCTACCGCCCCATCCACGGCAACGCCAGCGGCGCGCAGGATGGCGTGTCCCCGGCCCGAAACGCGGGGGTCCGGGTCTTCGATGGCAGTCACAACGCGGGCTATGCCAGCCTTTACCAAGGCTTCGGCGCAGGGGCCGGTGCGGCCATGGTGGGCGCAGGGTTCAAGGGTGACATAGGCGGTGGCCCCGTTGGCCTGCCCGCCTGCCATTTTAAGGGCCTCCGTTTCGGCGTGGGGTCGGCCCCCGGGCTGGGTCCAGCCAACGCCCAGAACCCTGCCATCCCTGACGAGAACGCAGCCCACGGGCGGGTTTTCAGCGGTGCTGCCAAGGGCGCGG
The DNA here is from genome assembly GCA_902826365.1 of uncultured Hyphomicrobiales bacterium. Taxonomy (GTDB): domain Bacteria; phylum Pseudomonadota; class Alphaproteobacteria; order Rhizobiales; family Aestuariivirgaceae; genus Aestuariivirga. Next base: position 4,705 of record CADEEO010000084.1, read on the forward strand.
CGGCCCAGGCGCAGGGCATAATCCATCCAGCGCCGGTCGGCGTTCACGACGCCTCGCTTTCGCCCTCGTCGCTTGCGAGCTCGCCGATCAGTTCTTCAAAGTCCTTGGCTTCGCGGAAGTTCTTGTAGACCGAGGCAAAGCGGACATAGGCCACGTCATCGAGGGCCTTGAGGGCCTCCATGATGAGCTTGCCCACGGTTTCCGACTTGATTTCGCTTTCGCCCAGGCTTTCCAGGCGGCGGACGATGCCGGAGACCATGCGCTCAATCCGCTCGGGTTCCACTGGGCGTTTGCGCAGCGCAATCTGGACCGAGCGCATGAGCTTGTCGCGGTCAAAGGGAACGCGCCTGCCGGTTTTCTTGATCACCATGAGTTCGCGCAACTGCACCCGCTCGAAGGTGGTAAATCTTCCGGCGCAATCCGGGCAATAACGCCGACGGCGGATCGCGGCGCCATCTTCGGTGGAGCGCGAATCCTTCACCTGGGTTTCTTCGTTACTGCAGAATGGGCAGCGCATGGCTTCCTTTGCTTAGTAAATGGGGAAGCGCTTGGTGAGTGCCAAGACCTTGCGCTTGACCGCCGCTTCCACCTTATCATTGCCCGCTTCGCCGTGCTTCGCAAGGCCATCGAGAACCTCGATGATCAGACCCCCCACCTCCCTGAACTCCGCCACGCCAAAGCCGCGTGTGGTTCCGGCAGGGGTTCCCAGGCGGATGCCGGAGGTGATGGTGAAGGGTGCGGGATCAAACGGAATGCCGTTCTTATTGCAGGTGATATAGGCACGTCCCAGGGCGGCCTCTGAGGCCTTGCCAGTCAATCCCTTCTTGCGGAGGTCCACCAGCATCAGGTGCGTATCCGTGCCGCCTGAAACGAGATCACAGCCCCCTGCCACCATGGCATTGGCCAGCGCCTTGGCGTTAGCCACCACCTGAGCGGCGTATTTTCTGAAAGCGGGGCGCAGCGCCTCGCCAAAGGCGACGGCCTTGGCGGCAATCACATGTTCCAGCGGCCCGCCCTGGAGGCCGGGGAATACGGACGAATTGATCTTCTTGCCAATGGCTTCATCGCGCGTCAGGATCATCCCGCCGCGGGGGCCACGCAAGGTCTTGTGGGTGGTTGTGGTCACGATATGAGCATGTTCAAGCGGATTGGGATGAACTCCGCCCGCCACAAGGCCGGCGATATGGGCCATATCCACCATCAGATAGGCGCCAACGCTGTCGGCGATTTGGCGGAATCGGGCAAAATCAAGAAAACGCGGATAGCCCGAGCCGCCCGCAATGATGAGCTTTGGTTTCACCTGGAGCGCCTGGGCAGCGAGCGCATCGTAATCGATCTGGTGGTTGTCCTCGCGCACCTTGTAGGGCGCAACCGTGAACCATTTGCCGGACTGGTTGACGGGTGAACCGTGGGTCAAATGCCCGCCGCAGGCCAGGTCAAGGCCCATGTAGGTGTCGCCGGGCTGGAGGAGCGCGAAGAACACACCCTGGTTGGCCTGGGCGCCGGAATGAGGCTGGACGTTGGCGAAGGAACAGTCAAACAGCTTGCAGGCGCGTTCAATGGCGAGGTTCTCGGAAACGTCCACATACTGGCAGCCGCCATAGTAGCGCCGGCCGGGATAGCCCTCCGCGTATTTGTTGGTCATAATGGACCCTTGCGCCTCCAGCACGGCGCGCGAGACGATGTTTTCCGAGGCGATCAGCTCGATTTCATTCTGCTGGCGGCGGAGCTCCTGGGTGATCGCTTGGGCGATCTTTGGGTCGGTTTTGGCGAGTTTTTCCTTGAAGAAGCCCGGGAACAAAGGAGCCTTTTTTGCCTTGGCTTTGGCGGCCGGTTTCTTGACGGTTTTCTTGCTTGCCTTCTTGGCCATGATGGTCCCCCTGCCCTGATTCCGCGTTTCGGCTGCAAAATAGCGAAAGGCGTGTTGGGGTCCAGTAATATATGGCCGCAGCACAATTGGCGCTGGAGAAGCGGCGTGAATGGCCGGATTTGCGGCAGTCAGGCGGCGCGGCGCAGCAGCATCTCGGTCCAGAGCTGGTCAAGGGCAGCCGCCAGCTTGGAGATTTCGAGCTCGCCGTGGAGCGGTCCTGGGGTGAGGCGCAGTCGCTCGGTGCCCTTTGGAACGGTCGGATAATTGATCGGCTGGACATAGATCGAAAATTCGCCGAGCAGCCGGTCGGTCAGGGCCTTGCATTTAACGGGATCGCCGACAATCAGGGGCACGATATGGCTTTCGGTTTCGGTCACCGGGAGCCCCCGCGCCTTCAATGAGGCCGTCAGTAATTTCGCGTGCTTGCTTTGCAGCTGCCGCTCGATGCTGCTTGCCTTGAGGTGGCGGATGGCGGCGGTGGCACCTGCGGCGATGGCCGGGGCAATTGAGGTGGTGAAGATAAAGCCCGGCGCAATGGACCTGATCGCATCAATGATCGTCGCGTTGGCGGCGATGTAGCCCCCCATCAAGCCGAAGGCCTTGGCGAGGGTGCCTTCGATGATATCGATTTCGCCCAGCAGGCCTTCGCGCTCGGCAATGCCGCCGCCCCGGGGGCCATACATGCCGACGGCGTGGACTTCATCGAGATAGGTGAGAGCGCCATACCGCTTGGCGAGAGCGCAGACTTCAGCGAGCGGGGCGATGTCGCCATCCATGGAATAGACGGATTCAAAAGCTATCAGCTTGGGGCGATCCGTTGCCAGTGTCTTCAGCTTCGCTTCGAGGTCGGCCAAATCATTGTGACGCCAGATCAGTTTTTCGCCCCTGCCATGGCGGATGCCTTCAATCATGGAGGCGTGATTCAATTCGTCGGACAACACGATGCAATTGGGCAAGGCCCTGACAAGGGAAGACAGCGTGGCTTCATTGGCCATGTATCCGGAGTTGAACAGAAGGGCTGAGTCCTTGCCATGCAGGCCGGCCAGTTCCTGCTCGAGTTCGACGTGATAATGCGTGGTGCCGGAAATGTTGCGGGTGCCGCCAGAGCCGGCGCCGACATCGTCGATGGCCGCATGCATGGCTGCGATAACGGCTGGATGCTGGCCCATGCCGAGATAGTCATTGGAGCACCATACGGTGACTTCCCGCTCTGCGCCGCTGCCCCTGTAAAGAGCACGCGGGAACCTGCCCCTGACACGGCAGATATCGGCAAACTCGCGGTAGCGGCCCTCCGCCTTCAACCTGCCAATGGCTTGCTCAAAGATGAAATCATAGTCTTGCGGCGTCATAGCTAAATCTTAGCCATTCGATTGGGCCAAGTTATGGCGCAAAATTGCGCAGGGTCAGTTGGTCGCAGAAGCCGTTTCGGCCGGTTTTGACTTGGGCTTGGCGGCTGCCTCCTCTACCTTGCAGCCCTTTGGCAACTTGCCATCCTTTTCAGGCTTGCAAAGGTCATCGGACTTCTTGGCAGCAGCAGTTGCCGGCTTCATGGCTTTTTTCGCCGCTGTTGAAGCGACTTTTTCGGTGTCCTTTGCGGATTTCTTCTTGGCGTCAGCAACTGTTGATTTCTTCTTTGACGCCGAAGTGAGTTTTTTCTTTACGATTTTTTTCTTGGCATCCCTGGAGTCATTATCGCGGCCGAAGAAGCTCGAGGTTTTTGATTTTTTGACAACGGAGCTTGCCGAGCGGGCATCTGCGGCGCCATCATCCTTTCGCGACCGTTTGCCGAACCAGAAAAATCCGTCGGCCTCGGCTTCGTCAATCTGGGCAAGCTGGCGGGGAACCGGCTTCAGGACAAAGCGCTCGCCGCTTGCGGTTTTTTCCCCTACCGGCAATGGCTGGCCAACAACAAACCCAGTTCCATCCAAGCCGTAAACATCGCCGCGGAAAGCAACGGTGCCGTCCGAGGTGGGCCAGGCAGTGAGATAAGTAACGCGGAGTTGTGGCGGCGCCACGAGCTTCACATCCTTGCGTTCAAGCGATTGGGCAAGGTATTCAATTTGGCTGGAATCAATTCCATCCTGACCGTTGAGAATCCAGTTCAAGAGAACCGCAACTTTCTGAACACGCACGCAGCCCGAGCTGTAGAAACGGCCGCTGGTATCGAAGAGATGCTGTTCAGGCGTATCGTGCAGGTAAATCCCGAAGGGGCTGGAAAAATTGATCTTGGCCGTGGCCATGGCGTTTTCGCCGCCGGGCTCCTGGCGGAAATGGTAGTTGTCCACAATGGCGCGGCGCCAGTTGATGCGCCGCGGATTGACTTCAGGCCCGCCGACGCCGTCAAACACCTTCATGTTCATCTTTTCCAGGATGCCGCTCGACATCTTTGGAAGAATGTCACGCTCAACGATGGAAGGCGGGGCGTTCCAATAGGGATTGAAATTAATGTCCGAAAGCGCCGTCATCACCACGGGCGTTGGCCGCGACGGCCGCCCCACGATGGCGTTATGACGCGAAAACACCCGGTTGTTGTTCACGGTCTCGATTTGCTGGGCCGGAATGTTCACAACAACATAGCGATCGCCAAGGTCTTTGGAATATTCGGCGATGCGGGGAATGTTCGCCCTGATCGCAGACAATCTTTCGGCGGCAGACACGTTGAGCGCCTGCAGGGTTGGGCCATCCATCCGGCCGCTTGCAGCCAGGCCATTATTGCGCTGGAAACGCATCAGCCCGTCTTCTGTTGCCGATGTGAAAATAGAGGCAAATTCACCCTCTGCAGCTTCCGGGCGGACATAACCCTCAATGAACAGGCGCTGGTTGAGAGCCATCACCTCTTTGCCTTCGGAACCTTTTTTGGAGGCGCCCTTTGGCACCTTGGGCCAGCCGCCGCTGCTCACGATCGCGGCGTACTTGCTCTCGGCAGCCTGCATCTCAGCCGAACCGTCCAAGGTCAGCATCGGCTCCACGACCTGGGTGGAGAAAATCTCCGTTTCGGTCACGGCTTTGCCGGATGGGGTTGGGTCAGCTTTGAGGGTTGCGGGCGTATAACTTCCAAGCATCCCCTTGCTTTTCAGCCTCTGCTTATTAACGAGTCCGCGCATTTCGTCGGATGGTTCGGCCTTGACAACAAGCGCGCCAGCCACTGACATGCTCAGCATGACGGCGAGCGAAACGCCGATGGTCTTCGAAAAAAACAATCTGCCTGCGGAACCAAATCTTAAAAACATCATTGCCTCTTTGCCGCCCCTGCACTTGGCCTCTCATGGGCCATTGGCAAGTATCATTCCCGATTTATCAACCTGTACCAGCCTTGGTGCGACTCGTCAAAAGTTAGCGCCGATACTGCGGGGCGACCCTAGCGGGCTAAATCGAGCAAAAACCCATACTTACCGGCCATTGGAATGTTGATTTTGAACAAAAAAAAGCCCTGAGGCTTTTCGGCCACAGGGCTTTTGCTCTTCGGTTCCTGATTACAGGCGGTAGAGGATCTGGTCGGTCCAGAAACGCTCAAGCCGCGTCAGCGCCTTGTTCAAGCGGTCAAACTCCTCAATCGAGAGGCCGACGACCTCTTCAACAGCCTGAAGCTGGCGGTTGTAAAGCATGTCGATGCGGTCACGGATGGCCTGGCCCTTCGGTGTCAGCTTCACCCGCACCGAGCGCTTGTCGGCGCTCGAACGCTCGTGGTTTACGTAACCCGATTCAACAAGCTTCTTGAGGTTGTAAGAAACGTTTGACCCTTGGTAGTGGCCGCGGGTTTTGAGTTCGCCTGCGGTCAACTCCGAATCGGCGATGTTGAAAAGGAGAAGCGCCTGTACAGGGTTTACTTCCGGTTCGCCGGAACGCTCGAAATCGTCCTTGATGACGTCGAGCAAGCGGCGGTGCAGCCGCTCAATCAGCGTCAAGGCTTCCATGTAACGAAACTTTATTTCTTTCCGCTGCGGTGCAACTTCCACGGCGCGGACTCCCCCGGCAACTTGCGTATTCATGTTATCCACCTATCCCTTGTTTGTGAGGCCGGCTCTTTTGTCCGTTCCTCTGATGCCCCGAGAATACGCCCGCCGGTTTAAGGCGTCCTGAACAGGTTGGGTAAATTTATCCTTATATTTTCGATACTTTGCTGCTTCTTCGAAGACAGTTTATGGAGTCTTTTTTTCCTATGTTAATCAAATGCAACCTTCTCTGGTTAAAAAACTAGTGCGGGAAAAAGCTCCCGCGCCTGCCAGTTTTGGTTAACAAATGTTAGAGGTTGGCGACCTGGGCGGATCCCGCTTTCACGCGGGCTTCCCCCGCGCCATTGCAGCGCTGGTAATTCGAGCGGGCTTCGGCGGATTTCATGACCTTTGACACCGCTGGTTTGCCAAATTCCGAAACCACGGCCTGGTGAATCCTCACGACAGACTTGTAAAAGGAATTCATCTTGCGCCTGGAAAGAAAGGTGCAGCGCCGTTCCACATAATAGGTTTCAATTATTCTGCCATAGGCAGAAAGGCTGCCCCTCGGCGCCGGCGTAGCGACGGTCTGAGTTGGTTCAGACGCGGAACCATCATCCTGTTCTGCCGCATTGATCGCATCGCGGGCGGCTGTCAGCGTTTGCTTCACCTCCCGGCTGGCTTCCTCCCCGCAGGTTTCGGCCCGGCCCTGGCTTTGACCGGCTGAAAGGGCGGAACGGGTCACAGCAACAGTGGTTCTTTCCGCCGCAGCCACCTCTGCCTTTGCAACATAATTTGAAAGTTCATCCCTCTCGGACACGGTCAGGACATTGCATTTGTTATCGACGACGACGGATTTCGCCAGGAGCTCCAAGGCGCGCTCAAAACCAACGGTTTCCGCGAGTGCCGGTTTCGCGCCCAGGGCGGCAAGCGGCAGGGCAAGAAGGGGAAGCGTAATGAGGAATTGCGAGAATTTGAGCATCAGACCACCGGGCCACCTGGCATCATTCGACAGGGGATAGGGATAGCCGAGGCCCGTTAATTCGCTTAAAACATGACCTGGATCTTGATGGTTTGGTTAACGCCATATTGCTGCCTGCCAGACGGCGAATGAACCCTGCGACCACGGTCCTATTCAGTTCTTGGTCCGGACTTGATACAAAGCCCCAATGAACAGCTTAAAACCGCCACCCAAGGGCTTTCCGGCCACACGCCTGCGGCGCAACCGCAAAGCCGCATGGTCCCGGGCCCTGACTGCTGAAAATACCCTGCAGGTCTCTGATCTCATCTGGCCGATGTTTATCATTGATGGCCATAAAACCACCGATCCCGTGGCTTCGATGCCGGGCGTTGAGCGCTACAGCATTGATCTGGCTGTCGGCAAGGCCGAGGAAGCCGCCGCCCTGGGCATTCCCCTTATCGCCCTGTTCCCAAATACCAGCCAGGATTTAAGGACTGCTGACGCCCGTGAGGCCCTTAACAAGGATAACCTGGTCTGCCGGGCGGTTCGCGCCATCAAGGCCGCGGTGCCGGACATCGGCATCATGTGCGATGTGGCGCTCGATCCCTACACCAGTCACGGCCATGACGGGCTTTTGGAAAATGGCGAGATCGTCAATGATCCGTCCGTTACGGTTCTCGTCAAGCAGGCGCTGCTGCAGGCCGAAGCCGGATGCGATGTCGTGGCGCCCTCGGACATGATGGACGGCCGCATTGGCGCGATTCGGCAGGCCCTGGAGGCCAATGGCCACTTCAATGTTCAGATCATGGCCTACAGCGCCAAATATGCCTCGGGATTTTACGGGCCTTTCCGCGATGCGGTGGGCTCCTCCGGCACATTGACCGGCGACAAGCGCAGTTATCAAATGGACCCGGCCAATACGGACGAGGCCTTGCGCGAAGTCGGGCTCGACATCAACGAAGGGGCGGACATGGTGATGATAAAGCCCGGCATGCCCTATCTCGACGTGCTGGCGCGGGTGAAGCAGACTTTCGGCGTGCCCACCTTCGCCTATCAGGTGTCAGGCGAATACGCGATGCTGATGGCGGCCATCGAACGGGGCTGGCTGGATCCCAAGAAAGTCATTCCGGAAAGCCTGATGGCCTTCAAACGGGCGGGGGCTGACGGCATTCTCACCTATTTCGCCCTTGATGTGGCGCGGGAGCTGAAGGCCTAGCGGTTCAGCCGGGCAATCAGGCTTGAGGTATCCCAGCGCTTGCCGCCCATCTTTTGCACTTCGGAGTAGAATTGATCGACTAGGGCTGTAACAGGCAGATGGGCGCCATTCTTGCGCGCCGCTTCCAGGCAGATGCCCAAGTCTTTGCGCATCCAGTCCACGGCAAAGCCAAAATCAAACTTTCCGGCAATCATGGTCTTGTGGCGGTTTTCCATTTGCCATGATCCCGCAGCGCCTTTTGAGATAACCTCAATGACGTCCTCCATGTTGAGGCCCGCCTTCATGCCAAATTGCACACACTCGGCAAGGCCCTGCACCAGTCCGGCGATGGCAATCTGGTTGCACATCTTCGCGGTTTGGCCGGACCCGGCGGGGCCTAACAGTTTTCGCATTTTTGAGTAGTGCTTGATCAGCGGTTCGGCTTTCGCAAAGGCGCTTTCTTCGCCGCCGCACATGACGGTGAGCGCGCCATTCTTGGCGCCTGCCTGGCCGCCCGAAACGGGGGCATCGACAAAGCCGATGCCGCGCTTTGCGGCTTCGGCAAAGAGTTCGCGGGCAACATCGGCTGAAGCCGTGGTGTGATCAACAAAGATGCTGCCTGACTTCATGGTTTGAAAGGCGCCTTCGGGCCCAAGGGTGACGCTCCGCAAATCATCGTCATTGCCAACACAGGCAAAAACAAAGTCCGCAGCGGCGGCACTAGCTGCCGGCGTGACGGCGGATTTGCCCTTGTATTTCTCGAGCCACTTACCCGCTTTTTCGGAGGAGCGATTATAGACCGTCACCTCGGCATCTGATTTGGCCGAGAGATGGCCCGCCATGGGAAAGCCCATTACGCCAAGGCCAATCCAGCTTGCTTTGATCGTCATTCCAACACTCCGGTTTTTCCCCTCTTAAACCGCCAGCAGCCCAAATTCTACCAGCGTTTGAATGTCCCTTGCACGAAGCAGGCAAGGGGCATTAACCTTGTGCTTCGGACAGACCGTTGAAGGATAGCAAGGTTGAGCATCGAGCGCCGGAATTTTCCGCAGTTTTTTATCACAGCACCGGCGCCCTGCCCTTACCTTCCCGGGCGGCTTGAGCGGAAGGTTTTTACCCATCTCGTCGGCCAGGATGCACGCACCCTGAACACGCAGCTTTCACGGGGCGGTTTCCGGCGCAGCCAGAACATAGCCTATCGCCCGGCCTGCGACGGATGCAGCGCCTGCGTCTCGGTGCGCACGCCAGTCAAGCAGTTCACTTGGAGCAAATCCTCGCTTCGGGTGCTTGCCCGCAACAGGGACCTGGTAGGAACCCCGGTGCGGGCGAAAGCCACCAGCGAGCACTATGGCGTATTCAGGGACTATATCGATTCACGCCATGGCGATGGCGGCATGGCGGAAATGAGCGTGCTCGATTTTGCCGCGATGATTGACGAAACTTTTGTGGACAGCCATCTGGTGGAATACCGGCTCAGGACCGAAAACGGGGAACCGGGTGAACTGGTTGGCGCGGTCCTGGTTGACATGCTGGATGACGGACTGTCGCTCATCTATAGTTTTTATGAGCCGCATTTCGAAAAGCGCAGCCTTGGCACTTTCATCATTCTTGACAGCATCTCCCGGGCGCAGCGCATGGGCCTGGATTACCTGTATCTTGGCTATTGGGTCAAAGGCTCCGCCAAGATGGAATACAAGTCGCGGTTCCTTCCCCAGGAA
>CADEEO010000085.1 GCA_902826365.1 uncultured Hyphomicrobiales bacterium
TCACACTCTGGCGGGTAATCTCTCGCACTGCTGGGGGTAACTGGATTTGGATCCAGTGTGGCTTGTTTGCTCCTAGGGCGTCGGCTTTCGCTTCAATCTGAGAAATGGCGTCGGTCACAGCATCAAAGGTCAAAAGCGTCGAGGCATGCCGCGCCTTGAAATCCCGCACCGGAATGAAAGCCTCGTAATCCGCCCACTTACCCGTGGGGGCCGGGCCACCGTCCTTCAGCATGGCGTACATTTGCTCTTTCAGCTTGCGCAACTCCGCAGCCGTGGAGCCTACAATATGGCGCGCCATGATCGATGAGGAGGCTTGCCCCAAGGCACAGGCTTTCACCTCCTGGCCAAAGTCGGTCACCACATCGTCCTTCATTTTGAGGTCAACGGTCACCCGCGAGCCGCAAAGCCTTGAATGGGCCACAGCCGTCGCGTCCGGTGCAGCCAAGCGTTGCAAAGCCGGAATGTCAGCCGCGAATTCAAGGATTTTCCTGTTGTAAATCTCGTTAATCATTCACATATCCGCGTCGGTATTGCTTAACCAAGGGTCTTTGCCGGTTTGCCTCAATTTACCCCCCATGATATGGGAAGACCAGAAACATTAGTAAAGTCAAATTAGTACCTGAAATCAAAGAGACAACATGGACGCTATTATCAAGAAATTCCAGCGCGAAACCCCTGAATCCAAGGTCAAGCGTCCGTCTCAGGAAGAAGCCGAGGCCGCCGTTCGCGTCCTCCTGGCCTGGGCTGGCGATGACCCCGCCCGCGAGGGCCTGCTGGATACCCCGCGCCGCGTGACCAAGGCATTCAGCGAGTATTTCAGCGGCTATAATGAAGACCCCGCCGAAACCCTTTCGCGCACTTTCAAGGAAGTTGGCGGCTATGACGATATCGTCATGCTGCGCGATATCGAATTCACCTCCCATTGCGAACACCACATCGCCCCTTTCGTCGGCCGCGCCCATGTTGCTTATCTGCCCACCGAACAGGTTGTGGGGATTTCCAAGCTGGCTCGCGTCGTTGAAATTTTTGCCCGCCGCCTGCAAACCCAGGAAACCATGACGGCCCAGATCGCCAATTCCATTTGTGCAAGCCTCAAGCCCCGGGGTTCCGCCGTCATGATCGAGGCGGTTCACACCTGCATGTCCATGCGTGGCATTGGCAAGCGCAATGTGGCGACCATCACCACCCAGTTCACCGGCGAGTTCAAGTCCAACCCCGCCATGCAGGCCCGGTTCATGGAGCTGGTGCGTTCGCCGTCCGGCGGGTTCTCACTCTAATGCCAGCCGCCGCCCTCGATGAAACGAAGGCGCTTCACCTGAAGTTTGACGAGCACGGCCTGATCCCGGCCATTGTCACCGATGCGCGCGACGGCACCGTGCTCATGTTTGCCTACATGAACCGCGAAGCGCTGGATGTGACCCTGGTCACCGGCCAGATCCATTTTTACAGCCGCTCGCGCAAGGTTCTCTGGAAAAAGGGCGAAACGTCCGGCGAGACCTTTGCTGCCATCAGCATTCTCACCGATTGTGATCAGGATGTCTTGCAGATCAAGGTCACCGCCGAAGGCCATGGCGCCGCCTGTCACACCGGCCGCAAGTCCTGTTTCTACCGCAAGATCGTCAACGGCGAACTCGAGTTCATCGATAATGAGAAGCTGTTTGATCCGGATTTCGTGTACCGGAAGTAGCTCATCCCACCGCTCACTTTCTCATCATGCCCGCACTTGATGCGGGCATCACCACGGTCGAAAGAAGATGGCCGTGTGAGAGGTTGATAGAACGCGTTAACCCGCCGAGGCGATGTAGGTTTTCATCTCTTCCGACTCGCGCTCAATAGCCTCGATGCGGAATTTCACGATATCGCCGATGGAAATCATCCCGGCGAGCTTGCCGCTGTCCACCACGGGCAAATGCCGGATCCGGTGCGTCGTCATCAAGGCCATCAATTCGATTTCACTGTCGCCGGCCTTGCAGGTCTTGACCGCTTTGCTCATCACGCCGGAGACGGGCATTGCCATGGACTTCGCCCCATGCTCAGCCAAGGCCCTCACGATGTCGCGCTCCGAAACAATCCCGGCAATGCTGCCCTTGTCGTCAACAACAACAACCGCACCGATGCGGTACTGCGCCAGTTTTTGCGCGATGCTTTGAACCGTTTCCTTCGCCGCGCCGGTTATGACGTTACGGCCTTTGACACCAAGAATATGGGATACGGACATGCATACCTCCCGTTACTTGAACGTTCATGGGGCGCAGTCTACCACGCCTGAGCCGAAGGTAAATCAATTCCGCCGGTCGAGCCAATAAAAGGCGATTAACCCTGCCGCAAATCCGCCAAGATGGGCTTCCCAGGCAATGCGCCCTTCCTCCATGAATGATGCGCCGGTCCAGCCGCTGGCGCCGGAAAACAAGGTGACGGCCATCCAGACCAAAGTAAAAACAAAGGCCCGCCGGTTCGTTAAAATTTCCAGAGGCCGCAAGGGCCTGACCGTGGCGATATCCATGCGGTAGGTATCGCCAAGCCGGAGCCCCACGCCATACATCAGCGGAATGGCTGCCGCCATGAGACCGGAAACCGCCCCCGATGCGCCAATCACAATGGCCACCTCTCCCCAATGGGTGAGAAGCGTTGCCACCGCACCCGTGATGGTTGAAATGCAAGCGAGCACCAGAAACTTCAAAGCGCCAAGCCTGCGCGCCACCACGGAGCCAAAAACCAAAAGCCAAAGACTGTTGAAAAATAGATGCATCACGTTGGCATGCAGCAACCCGTAGGTCACGAAGGACCAAATCTGCGATCCCAAAATGGCGGGAAACGGCGCGCCGCCGGAAATCCGCGCCGGGATGAATGAGAGCGCGTAGAGGCTCCAAATCCGCCAGTCTTCGCCGGCCAGCAGAATGGCAACATGCACGCACACCAGCACGGCAATCAGGATAAGAACAACCTTCGGCGCCCTGAAGAGTGGTTCCCTTGCCACAGGCTGAACCGCAACCGTGTCTGGCTCGTTCATGGATTCACAATCTCCTGTCGAATGGCATGGCCCCTGCAACGCTGGGCCTGATAGTTCATGATTGGCACAGGCAGCGGTGGGCCTCAGCCTTTGGGGTTACGCAATGTTAGTTAACGATTCGAAAGAAGCAAGCCAAGCCTATGCTCACATTAAGCATCCGGGCACCCGCGCGCTGTTCAGCTTCTGGGAAAAAATCCGTGGTGAAAAAGCTGCCCCCAACCGGGGTGATCTCGATTTGAGGCAGATCACCGCCATGGTGCCAAATCTGCTCATAATTGAACGTGATTACCTCTTTCAGACGTTCAAATGGCGTCTTGCCGGCAGCGAAATCAGCCAGCTTTACCGCCAAAATCTTACTTCTGCCGATGCCCTCGCCGGCTGGCGCAGTTTTGAGCGCGATACACTGAAACAGCTTTTCACCACAGTGGTCACCGGCCTGCAACCCTGCCTGGTTCGCTACCACCTCACAACCGATACCGGCCAGGTGATTGGTGCCGAACTCGTGGGCCTTCCCATCCATGCCCGAAATGGTTCACGATTTCAAATATTTGGCGGGATTTTCCCGCTCCGCGACATTTCCAATCTCGGTTATCATGCTATAACGTTCCTGGAACTTGCCGCCGCCCGCTCCATTTGGACCGAGCCCTTGCCCGGTGACAAGCTGGTTGCCAGCCTGAACAACCCCGATATCCGGCTCCCCGGCCTCCGCCTGATCAAAGGGGGCAGGCCCTAGCACTTTGTGCCTTTTCCTTAACTTGGCCTTTACAGGCAGCGATTATGGTTACCGGAACTTTCATAATTGTTACCGGATTCTGCACGGCTAGCGTCGTGGCAGGAAGCAGCTTTGAGGTCCTAAAAGTGAATGCAACCGCCGAAAAACAGGATCAGGCCGCCAGCCCCGAGCAGGCGCGGACACTGTATGGCCGCTATATGCTTCCCGATCTCTCCGAGCACCCCTGCCAGGTCATCAATCTGACCACCACAGGCGCCACTTTCGTGACCGACACAATTCCCGACATCGGCCTGCCGATTGTGGCCTATCTCGAGGAACTGGGCCGCATTGAAGCGATCTCCGACAAGGCCGTTCCTGGCGGCTTCCGCATTTCATTTTCCCTCAAAGGCGCCCGCCTTGAAAAACTCGAAGCCCGCATCAAGTGGCTTGGTGAGCGGCCGTCAAACAGCGAGGAGGACCGCCGTCACGCCCGCTTCGAGCCACGCGACAGCCAGTCGCAAATCACCCTGCCTGATGGCCGCGTCTACAATTGCGAAGTCGTTGACATTTCCGTCTCGGGCGCCGGCATCACAGTCGATGTGATGCCAAGCCTCGGCACCTATGTGATGCTGGGAAAGATGCGCGGCCGCGTTGTGCGCTACCTGGAAAACGGCGTGGCCATAGAATTTGTAAAGCCGCTTGAACAGGCCCGCGCCAAGTAAATATATCATAGGCCGGTGCGCTCCACGGCTTTTCTAATCCCGCGATTTGGGCTTAACTTGCCTCTACTTAAGTATTGGGGAGAGCAATTTTGGCTAAAGCGGCGAAAAAGACCAAACTCACAAGCCTGTCGGAAATCTATGCCTACTTCCGGCAAAACCAGACGCCCATCACCTTTTTGTCGCCAACTCCTTACAACATCCTGGGCCTCGGCCGCTGGATCAACAAGTTTGAATACATAAATTTCTTTGACAGCTTTGATGGCACCCATCCCAAGATTGTCGTGCCGCGCGAGCATGGCCCCCACGAGTTCAAATCCATTGAGGACGTGAACAACTATCTGCTGCGCCACAAGGAAGTGCGCGCCCGCCTCAAGGAGCGCGGGCCTGGCCTCCTGATGCTTGTGATGTTCGATGAGGAGACCGAATTTCTTGCGGGTGAACTTGGTCTGAAGATCGCTCTTCCCCCTGCAAAATTGCGCAAGCACATTGATTCCAAGATCACCACCACCCAGCTCGGCAACGAGGCGGGGATTCAGAGCGCCCCCAACACCCTCGGCAGGGCCAAAACCTATGAGGAGCTCTATGCCCTAGCCGATGCGGCGAACCTGGGCCGCGACCTCGTCGTGCAAACGCCCTACGGCGATTCAGGCCGCACCACATTTTTCATCAAGTCGGAAGCCGATTGGTACAGCCATGAGGAAGACCTGGTGAAGGAAGAACTCAAGGTCATGCGCCGAATCAACCATCTGCCCGGTACCGTCGAAGCGGTGGCTACCCGTCACGGCACTTTAGTGGGACCCTTGCAGACCGATATCACCGGCTTTCCCGAAGTCACGCCTTACAAGGGTGGTTGGTGCGGCAATGACGTGTTCACCGGCGGCATGGAAAAGGAGCGCAAGGCCGTCACCGAAATGGCCCAGAAGCTGGGCAACCAGCTTTACAAGGCCGGCTACAAGGGCGCATTCTGCATGGACTTCCTCATCGACACCGATAGCCGCGAAGTCTATCTCGGTGAAATAAATCCCCGTGTCTCCGGCGCCTCGCCGCTCACCAACCTCATCACCTCGACCTATGGCGGCTGTCCCATTTACATGTTCCACCTGCTGGAATTCATGGACGTCGAGTGGGAGCTTGATCTCGCCAAGGTGCAGGACCGCTGGTCCGAATTCGACAACTGGAGCCAGCTCATCCTGAAATACCCGGTTGACCGGGTCGAGATGATCACCAAGGCCCCATCGTCGGGCATTTACCGCATGGACGAAAGTGGCGCCATCAAGCTGGTGCGGAAATCCATCGACTGGTTTGTGGTCTCCGACGAGGACGAGGCATTCTATCTCCGCGTCTACACTGCGGGAGACTACCGCTACCACGGCGCCGACCTCGGCATCCTCGTCTCGCGCGGCCGCTTCCAGACCGATGACAGGCAGCTGACCGGCCGGGCCAAGGCCTGGGTCAAAGCCATCAACGGTGAATTTGAATCGATTGCGGTTACCGGCTCCTCCGCCCCTGCCCCACCACCAATGCACGCCGCGAACAAGATGTTTTAGCGAACTACTTCACAAAACTCCGCCGCACCGGCAATGTCTTCACGTTGGCGGGCGGCGCCTCGTCAACGCGGCGCGGCGTGGCAAGCGGGCCAAGGCTGTCAAGATAACTCGTGTCAAATCCCTTTTCATAAACCGGGAAATTCGCGGGCCGGTCGCGGAAGGCCTTGCTCATCTGGCCAAGCCCGCGAATGCCGCGCTCGCGTGAGCGCGATACCTGCTCCATGTCGATTTCGATGGGGATGATCTGCTCCGTCGCGTCGCCCCGGTAAAGCGCGCGGCCGGACGGATCGAACACGCAGGATTGGCCATTGCCGCCAGCTCCCAATCCGTTCACATCAAAAACATAGCACTGCATCATGGACGACGTGGCGTGGCTGATGGCGATATCCACATCGCGGTCAATCGTGTGCGTCATAACCGGATGGAGAATGACTTCAACGCCCATGGCGGTGAGCTGCCGCGAAGTTTCCGGAAACCAGATGTCATAGCAATTCAGCACCCCGAACTTGCCGACGCCGTCGATGTCGAAAGCCAGGAATTCGCTTCCCGCCTGCACCCCCTGCTCCAATGGCCGGAACGGAAACATCTTGCGGTAGCGCCCGACAATCTTGCCCTCCGGATTGATCACCGAAGTGGTGTTGTAAATGCCGCCCTCACGCCGCTCATACATGGAGCCGTTCACCAGCCAGATGCGGTGATGCCGCGCCATGTCCTGGAAATCTGCTTCCACCGTTCCGGGAAGCGGCTGGGCATGCTGCAGCAGCGGGCCGAAGGCCGCGAGCTCCGAAAACATGGCCATCTGCACCCATGGATAGAGATGCATGGTCAGGTCCAGCCGCTGCCGCATGGCGAGCAGATTGGAGCCGTGGTTCAGGTGCATCTGAATGCCGGCGATGGCAAATGGTTTCATAACGTCTGGGTCTCCAACACAAGCCTTTTAGGCCGGCGGCTTCTCTAACATGAATCACGCCATTTTAGGCGTTTCGCTGGGAATATAGCAAATCAGGAGCTAATATGGGGTGGCATACCAGCTATTCAAAGCACGGCCCGCCAACGCAATGAAATTAAAGCCTAAATTACTGGAAATAATTCTATTAACCCTGTGTTCCTCAGTTTCTGCGGAAGCTCAGACGCTGGGCGCATGGACTCTTGGGCAGGCGGAAGCAGAAAATGGCGCAATCATCCATATGGCCACCTTGGCCTCATCGACGCTGATCGTTTCCGCTTCCTCCGATTATGCCGCCCTTTATTCAATTTCCTGCCAGACCGGAGAACCCTTGAAATGGATTCAACAGTTGCGGCTTGAAGATGCCATTTCAAGCCGCGGCCAGATTGAACTCATCGCAACCATCGACAAAAAATTGCCGCGCGAGGAATTCTGGATTGTAGCCAAAAACAAGCGCCTCCTCACCCGCGAAAACCTTCCAGACATCGCCGAACTCCGCACCGCCAAGACCTTGAAGCTCGAATGGAACTGGGGCTGGAGCTGGTTGTGGCTTTCCGATGAAGCGCATTTCGAACTGGGCGATACCGAACCGGTGATCTTCACGTTGGCCAAGAATTGCGGAATTGAAGAGCCATAATGACGAAAATCCTGAAAGCCGAAAACTACCGCGAAGGCCGCTGGCTGAATGGCCTCGGCCTGTCATGGGATATTGCGGCTGCACCCAATGGCTCCGGCGCGCAAGACTTTTACTGGCGCATGGCCTTGGCCCGGATCGACTCCAGCGTGGCATTTTCCCACTATCCCAATGTCGACCGCATCTTCACCCTGATTGAAGGCCAAGGCCTCGAACTGCTATTCAATGATCGAAAAATTCTGAAAGTTGATAATCCCTTTGTGCCCCATGAATTTTCCGGCGACATCAAGGCCGCATGCGTGGTGAACAATGGTCCTTGCCGTGCTCTTAATCTTTTCCTCCGGCGCGGGGTGTGGAACGCCTCAGTCCGTGTGCTAAGCGCCAATGACGATCTCAACGTTATTTCCAGACATACTACCCTCGCATTCGCGCTACGCGGCTCCTTCAAGCTTGCTGCCGGTGACACTCTCGACCGCGGCGGCACCTTGCAACTTTCTTCAGGCGATGGCGCCAAACTTGAGCCGCAAAGCCAAGATGCGCTGCTCTATGTGGCAACTCTTGCGCCAGTCTAGAAATCATGCACGTCCACAACGCCCTGGATGGCCTTGATCGCCCCCTTGATCTGCGGCGTGATGGCGAACTTGTTGCCAAGCGCCAGTTCCACTTCGCGGCCCGACTCCAATTGCAGGATCATCCGCACCGGGGCCTTGCCACTCGAGCTCAGCCGCATCGCAATGGAATCCAAAGGCTTAGCATCGCGCACAAAAATCGTAAGCCCCGTGACAATCGCCGCGGCCGCCTTGTCCAGAACCTCGACGCCCTGCAGCCGCAGCTTGATCTCTTCGCCGTCCACGTCGCATTCAACTCTGGCTATCACCGCCTTGCCCGGCTCCAGCAAATCCCGCGCCGCCGCCAGCGTATCCGAAAAGCAGATGGCTTCGAATTGTCCGGTGGGATCTGAGAAACCAACAAAGGCGAACTTGTTGCCGGATTTTGAGCGCCGCTCCTGCCGGTGGGTAATGGTGCCCGCAAGCTTCCCGGCACTTGCTCCCTTGTTCAGTGCCTTCTGCTGGAATGCCGCCCAGGTATCCACGCCAAGCTTGGCCAGCGGCTTCATGTAGTCGTCCAGCGGATGGCCCGAGAGATAGAAGCCCACCGCTTCAAATTCCTGGGAGAGCCGCTCCATCGGCAGCCAAACATCACGGAGCGGCAGCACCAGCTCCTCCTTCGCTCCGGTGGCCGCCCCGAACAGGTCATTCTGCCCAGCATCTGCCTCAGCACTGGTGCGGCTGGAGGTGGCGATGATCGTTTCAACCCCCGCCAACACTTGCGCCCGGTTGGCATTGATCTCGTCAAAAGCCCCGGCCTTCGCCAGGCTTTCCAGAGCCCGCTTGTTCAGCGCGGAGCCCTGCACCCGTCGTGCAAAATCCCCCAGCGAGGTAAAGCGCCCACCCTCCTCACGCGTTGCGATCAGGTGCTGGATGGCGCCCACGCCCACATTTTTCAACGCCGCCAGCGAATAGAAAATCACCCCGTCGCGCACGCTGAAATCAATGGTGCTGGCATTGACCGACGGCGGCGCCACCTTGATTCCCATGCGCTGGGCCTCGTCACGGAATACCTGGAGCTTGTCCGTATTGCCCATGTCCAAGGTCATCGAGGCGGCAAGAAATTCCACCGGGAAATTGGCTTTGAGATAGGCCGTCTGGTAGCTGATATAGGCGTAAGGCGCCGAGTGCGATTTGTTGAAGCCGTATTCGGCAAACTTGGCGCAGGCCTCGAATATCTGGATGGCAATGTTGCGGTCAACCCCCTGATCGGTCGCGCCCGTCAGGAAACGCTCGCGCTGATCATCCATTTCCGACTTGATTTTCTTGCCCATGGCGCGGCGCAGCAGATCGGCTTCGGCCAGCGTATAGCCCGCCAAGTCCTTGGCAATCTGCTGCACCTGCTCCTGATAGGTGATGACTCCAAAGGTTTCTTTGAGAATGGGTTCAAGCTTCGGATGCAGATATTCAATCGGCTCCTTGCCCAGCTTCCGCGCGCAATAGGTGGGGATATTCGCCATCGGGCCTGGGCGGTACAAAGCGACCAGCGCGATCAAATCCTCAAACCGGTCCGCCCGCATCTGGCGTACCGCATCCTTCATCCCGGAACTTTCCAACTGGAACACGCCCACCGTGTCGCCCTGCGCCAGCATGTGATAGGTCGGCCCGTCATCTAAAGGAATTTTCGCAATATCGAAATCGGGCCTTCGCGCTTGAATGAGCTTCAGTGCCTTGTCGATTACCGTCAGCGTCTTCAATCCGAGAAAGTCGAACTTCACCAGTCCGGCTTTTTCAACATATTTCATGTTGAATTGCGTGGCAGGCAATGTTGAACGAGGGTCGCGATAAAGCGGCACCAACTCTTCCAAAGGCCGGTCGCCAATCACCAGGCCAGCCGCATGCGTCGAGGCATGGCGGTAAAGCCCCTCCAGCTTCAGGCCGATATCCAGCATGCGCCGCACCGTGGGGTCGCGGTCGCGCTCTTCCTGAATGCGCGGCTCGCCCTCAATGGCCTGCTTCAAGCCGATCGGGTTTGTCGGGTTCATCGGGATCAGTTTTGAAATCCTGTCCACCTGCATATAGGGCATCTGCAAAACCCGGCCCACGTCGCGGCACACCGCCCGCGCCTGCAGCTTTCCGAAGGTGATGATCTGCGCCACATGGTCCTTGCCATAGCGCTCCTGCACATAGTCGATCACCTCGTCGCGCCGGTCCTGGCAGAAATCGATATCGAAGTCGGGCATCGACACGCGGTCCGGATTGAGGAAGCGCTCGAACAGAAGCTGGAAACGCAGCGGATCAAGGTCGGTGATGGTGAGCGAATAGGCCACCAGCGAACCGGCGCCTGAGCCGCGCCCCGGCCCCACCGGAATGCCTTGCGCCTTCGCCCACTTGATGAAATCGGCCACGATCAGGAAATAGCCGGGATAGCGCATCTTGATGATCACGCCGAGCTCGAACTCCAGGCGTTCTTCATAGCTCTCAAGCGAATAGCCATCGGCCATGCCGACTGTCGCAAGCCGGTGCGCCAACCCCTCCTTTGCCTGCCGTCGCAATTCCTCCGCCTCGTCGCCAGCACTGAAGCGCGGCAGGATCGGCGCATGGCCTTTCACGATATAGGCGCAGCGCCGGGCAATCTCGACGGTGTTTTCGATGGCCTCTGGGACATCGGCAAAGAGCGCCGCCATTTCCTGCTGCGATTTGAAATAATGCTCCGGCGTCACCCGCCTGCGGTCCTCGGCGGAAACCACCTGCCCCTCGGCAATGCAGATCAGCGCGTCATGGGCCGCATAGTCATCAGGCCTTGCAAAATAAACCTGGTTAGTCGCCACCAGCGGCACTTCCAATTCATAGGCCAGATCAACCAGTCCCGCTTCCGCAGCCCGCTCCGCCTCCGTGCCATGGCGCTGCAGTTCAACATAGAAACGGTCGCCAAACAGCCCCTTGAGGCGCTCCACCAATTGCCGCGCCAGCGGCCCTTGCCCCTGCAACAGAGCCTCTTCGATGGGCCCATCGGGCCCACCGGACAGGCAAATGAGCCCGGCACTCAACTCCTGAAGCATTTCCCAAGTCACATGCGGCAGCTCGCTTTCCGGCGTTTGCAAATAGGCCCGGCTCGAAAGCTTCATCAGGTTGCGGTAGCCCGTTTCATCCTTCGCCAGCAACACCAGCGGTGGCAGTTTTTTGGGATGAAGCTGGGCCTTCGCCGTCGCATCGGCAGAAGCCGCGCGCGTTTCCACCCGCAGCGAACAGCCGATAATCGGCTGAAGGCCCCTGTCCGCCAGCGCCTCCGAAAATTCCAGCGCCCCGAAAAGATTGCCTGAATCAGTAATGGCCAGCGCCGGCATCCCGGCCTCCTTGGCCAGCATCGCCATCTGCTTGATGTGCAGCGCCCCTTCCGCCAGCGAATAGGCAGAATGCGCCCGGAGATGAATGAAGGTCGGAGTTTTTGAATCAGCGGCCATGCCGGGAGACTAGCCCAGATTCGCCCCTGCCGTCAGGGCTTAGGCC
Source organism: uncultured Hyphomicrobiales bacterium (assembly GCA_902826365.1). GTDB lineage: Bacteria > Pseudomonadota > Alphaproteobacteria > Rhizobiales > Aestuariivirgaceae > Aestuariivirga. Next base: position 11,630 of record CADEEO010000085.1, read on the forward strand.
AGCCCATCCACAAGAATGCCGGATTGCAGGCTCACGATCCGGCTCATGCGGCTCGCGAGTGGAATATTATGGGTGGCAATCAGGGCGCCCAATCCTTCCTCCTTTATCAGCCGGAGGAATTCCACATGCACCCGTGCCGCCGTATCCGGATCAAGATTGCCAGTAGGTTCATCAGCCAGCAGCAGCAACGGCCGGTTGGCAATGGCCCGGGCGATGGCCACCCGCTGCTGCTCGCCGCCCGACATTTCCGAAGGCCGGTGCTCAAAGCGTTCCGCTAGTCCCAGCCGGTCCAGAAGATCCTTTGCCCGCTCCACCGCCGAGGGCTTTTTTGCCCCCGCGATCAATTGCGGCATAACGACATTTTCCAGTGCCGAGAATTCCGGCAGCAGGTGATGGAACTGATAGACAAAGCCAATGCCGATCCGCCGGATGCGGGTGCGCGCCGCGTCATCAAGCGCCGTACAGTTCTGCCCGGAAATGAAAACCTCGCCCGACGTCGGCGCTTCCAGCAGCCCGGCGATATGGAGTAGCGAGGATTTGCCCGCCCCTGACTGGCCCACCAGCGCCACAATCTCGCCGGCGTAAACCTCAAGTGCCAGGTCCTTGAAGATATCAAGCCGCCCCGCCCCTTCCGCATAGGAACGGGCCACATGGCGAAGCTCAAGGGCAGGCGCCATTATTCGTACCTCAAGGCTTCAACCGGATCGAGCTTGGCCGCCCGCCATGAGGGATAAAGTGTTGCGAGGAACGACAGGGCCAGTGACATCACCACGATCCAGAACGTCTGGGTGTAGTCAATCACCGCCGGAAGCTGGGCCAGGTAATAGATTTCCGCGTTGAAGGGATCAACACCGGAAAGCCACTGCACGAATTTCCTGATGCTTTCCACATTGAGGCAAATAAGAATCCCCAGAACAAGTCCCGAAAAAGTTCCCACCACGCCGATGGCCGCCCCCGTGATCAGGAACACCCGCTGAATGGCGCCGCGTGTTGCCCCCATGGTGCGCAGGATGGCGATGTCGTGCCCCTTGTCCTTCACCAGCATGATGAGGCCTGAAATGATGTTGAGCGCTGCCACCAGAATGATCATGGTGAGCACCAGGAACATCACATTGCGCTCCACTGCCAGCGCATTGAAAAAGGCCTGGTTGCGGTCCTTCCATGTCTGCATCCAAAGATCGGGGCCTGCTGCATCGCGCAGCGCTGGAACAACCGCGGCAATATCGTCGGGCGAGTCCACCATTACCTCAAGCCCGGTAGCGCCCTCCTCGGAGACAAAAAATTCCTGCGCCTCGGCCAGTGGCAGATAGGCAATGCCCTCGTCATATTCCGACATGCCGATCTTGAAGATCGCCACAACCGGAAAATCCCGGATGCGGGGCGCCGTGCCCATCACCGTATCCGGGCCATCCGGCGAAATAATCGTCAGCATACTGCCTAGTTTGAGCTGGTGCCGCCACGCCAGCCGCTCGCCAACCGCAATGCCTTCCGACTTGTCGAACCCCGCGAAGGATGGC
>CADEEO010000086.1 GCA_902826365.1 uncultured Hyphomicrobiales bacterium
GCGGGGTCCGCCGGTCAGGCGGGGCTTGGTGAATACTCCCCTCTTTGCGCTCGTGGCATGGGGGGTCGAGTGTCTTCAGGCGGCGTTGTGCCATCCGAATGCGACATCGCCAAGCCCGGCAAGGCACCACGTGTCTCAATCGCTATGCGGCGTCTCAATGTCGCCGTCGCGTGTCGTTTTCAGCATTGCCTTGGGGTGCCCCGGACCAGTATGAAGGCCCGTTCGCAAGCGCGACCTCCTGGAGTGTCCCCATGGCCGACGATGATATCGATCTCAAAGCCTTGAACGACGACGATCTCGTCGCGCAGATGCACGACGATCTCTACGACGGCCTCAAGGAGGAGATCGAGGAGGGTGTGAACATCCTGCTCGGCCGCGGCTGGACACCCTACAAGGTGCTGACCGACGCGCTCGTCGAAGGCATGCGCATCGTCGGCATCGACTTCCGCGACGGCATCCTGTTCGTGCCGGAAGTGCTGCTGTCGGCCAACGCCATGAAGGCCGGCATGTTCATCCTGCGCCCGCTGCTCGCCGCCACCGGCGCGCCCAAGCAGGGCAAGATGGTGATCGGCACCGTGAAGGGCGATATTCACGACATCGGCAAGAACCTCGTCGGCATGATGATGGAAGGCGCTGGCTTTGAGGTGATCGACCTCGGCATCAACAATTCAGTCGAGAAGTATCTCGGCGCCATCGAGGAGCATGGCCCGGATATTCTCGGCATGTCGGCGCTGCTCACTACCACCATGCCTTACATGAAGGTGGTGATCGATACCATGAAGGAAAAAGGCATGCGCGACGATTACGTCGTGCTCGTGGGCGGGGCCCCGCTCAACGAGGAATTTGCCAAGGCCATTGGCGCCGACGCCTATTGCCGCGATGCGGCCGTGGCCGTCGAAACCGCCAAGGGCTTCATGGCCCGCAAGCATAATCAATTAACCAAGGGCTAGAAGTCCCGCTGACCTGCGCGGAATTCTGGTGTCTGTAGGTTCGCGCGATGACCACTGTTGATCTTAAGCCATCTGACGAATTTCAGTTCGCCACCGGAAAGGGCGAAGTGCTTCTGATTGCCTGCGGGGCGCTGGCCCGGGAAATCGTCGATCTCATCGAGCGCAACCGCTGGGCCGCCTTTGACGTCCAATGCCTGCCGGCCAAATGGCACAACACCCCGCAATTCATCGTGCCCGCCGTGCGCGAAAAGATCCGCACCCAGCGCGGCAAATACAAGTCCATCTTCGTCCTCTACGGCGATTGCGGCACCGGCGGCCAGCTTGACAAAATGCTGGAGGAGGAGGGAGTGGAGCGCATCGGCGGCCCCCACTGCTATGCCTTCTTTTCTGGAAACCCGGAATTTGCCGCCAAAGCCGATGATGAGTTCACCGCCTTCTACCTCACCGACTACCTGGCGCGCCATTTCGACAAGTTGATCTGGGCCGGCCTCGGTCTCGACCGCCACCCGGAACTGCTGCCTTTATACTTTGGAAACTATACCAAGGTCATTTATCTGGCCCAGACTCATGATGAACAATTGGTTGAGAACGGCCGCAAAGCAGCGGAGCGATTGGGCCTCGCCTATGAATACCGCTTCACCGGTTATGGCGAGCTTGAGTCAGATATGGCAAGGCGCTCAAGCCAACCCCAGAGCCAGGCGCTGGAAACAAAGGCTAGCCTTTGACCCAGCAGCGCACGCTTCCGTTGCTGAGAATTTCGATGCGCACAATATGCATGCTGCCACGGATAAAGTTCTTCTTGCACCATTCGAGGCCCTTTTTGCGCAAATCGGCTTTCTGTGCCGCTGTCATCGATTTACGGGCATCCTTCTTTGCAGACGCAGCGGCAGCTGGCGCCGCATTTCCGGCAATCAGGCCCAATGCAATCATGCCTGAAAAAAAGAGATTCAACGGTGAAACCCCGCCTTTATCGCAAGTCATCGAATTTCTCCTAATTGCCGCGAAACAACAGAAACTTAGGGCCCATGAATTGAGCGATGCAAGCAAAAGTTGAGTCTTCTGCCTGTTATATTGTGAAAGCTCTACCTCCACTGGCTTAATTTGTAGTCGCCGCCAGCGATTTCATAATAATCCCCGGCATTGTCGCAAAAGATATGGCCTTCGAGCTTAAGGCCGGTCGTCCCGTCAATGGCCCCGGCGCAGATTGAAGTGGTATCGCGCCCATCCGCCTTCCAGAACAGGGTGGAGCCGCAATTTTTGCAAAATCCGCGCTGCGCCATGTCGGAGGCCCGATACCAGGCCAACGTGTCTTTGCGGATGAAACGCAGGTCAGCATCGGCGCTCGTGGTTGATGCCCAGTAGTTGCCCGTCTGTTTGCGGCATTGCGTGCAATGGCAGGCCGTGACAGGTTCCAAGGGCCCTCGCATTTCAAAAGCGACTTCGCCGCACAGGCATGATCCGGTTTTCATTTCTTAAACTCCTTTGTGAGTGCTGCAATATGACCAGGCCCGATGCCGCAGCATCCGCCAAAGAGCGTGACGCCTTTTGTTTTCCAACCACGGGAATGCTTCACGAGCTCCTCCGGCGAAATGACATCGACGAAAACCCAATCGGGACTCTTGAAATAGCCGCTCTCGGGATAGGTTCCGAGCGGCCCGTCCCAATGCCGCCTCACGGCCTCAATCGCCTCGGCCGTGTCATTAGCTGACGTATGCATGACGCTGATGACTGCCGGTTTTGTCGCCGCAAGAGTTTTGACCACATCCTCAAAGAGGAACTCAGGCCGCCCAAACCCCGCCAAAGCTCCGTCATCGCGGCGTTCCGCCGATACCCCAACCCAGACAGGCAATCCGGTTGCCATTGCAGCCTCAGTGGCCCACAGCGCATAATCACAGTCGCGCATCAGTTCCATCATGATCAGGTCAACCCCGGTCCTGGCCATATTGTCGGCTTTTCGCTGGAACAGCCGGCGGGCTTCCGCCTCAGGCCATGCCAAGTCGAGATTGTTGCGGTCGGATCCGGTAACCATCGGGCGCATGGTTGAAATGGAGCCAGCGACCGCAACTTGGCTGTTCTTTGCGGCAACCGCGGTCTTGGCAATCTTTACGGCTACCCGGTCAATCTCCAGGAGGTCTTCGTCCCGTTTCAGGTTATTGAAGAGCAGGGCGCTGGTTGCAAAGGTATTGGCGATAATGATGTCAGCGCCAGCAGCAATATAGTCTTCGTGCACCGCTTGCACGGTGTCCGGGTGGGTCAGGTTGGCGTCGGCGCACCACGTCTCGCCGCTCATCGGCGCGCCGCGCCGCTGTATATCCGTGCCCGTGCCGCCGTCGAGAATGATGGTTTGGCCGCTATCCAGCTTCTGTTGAATTTTTTTATACATGGCGCGACAATAACCGGCCTAGGCAGCATTTCCAGCCGAATTGCGACGTGCCGCGCGAAACGCCCGCATGAAAAATTGCGCCTGAACCGGATAATAGGTGAAGCCCCTGCCCACCGGGCAGGCCCGCCGCGCCAGGCAGCCGCCTGACATGCAGTCCTCGCCCGCCGGCGTTTCGAGATGGGCAGCGCAGGCGGCAACATTATAGGAAGAACCATCAAACGCATGGACCGGGCAGGCTGATAAGCAGGGCTTGCCGACGCAGGTCTCGCAAGGATGCGCCCCTGCGGATTGCATGGGCAAGTCAAACGCCACGGGGAAGAGCAGGGCGGCGCGAAAGGCGTGCCACAGCCCGTAAGTCGGGTGAATGTTGAGGCCCAGCGGCGACACGTGGCCGGCCCCCGCGCGCCGGGCCCAGGTCAAAAAGGGCAGGGGTGGTGTGTCAAACGGGAAAACCGCCTTTGCCGAAAGGTCTTCGGCCAGTACGCCGATGGCATCGCGTGTCCAGTCATCAATTTTAGCTGTCCGGGGATCGCGCTCATGGGCGAACCTGCGAAACATCTCAGGCCCCGCATTGCCGACCAGAATGACAAACTTCGCCTCGTGCGGAACGGCATCGGCGGCCCGGGGTTCAAACCAGCCCAGGGGCGTGAACCCCGCCCGCCTGATGCTGGTAAGTATCGGATGTTCCATCTCTGCCTATTTTATCCAGCGCGGATCGCCCATCTCCATGACCTCGCGCGGCAATTTTATATCATGGCGCGCCCGGATCACCTCATCCATCGCGCGCGGCAAATAGTCGGGATAATGGGTCGAGAGGATTTCCCGCTTGCGCGCCGCCGCCCGTTCAACCAGGTCAGGCTTTCCCGCCTCGTTCCATTCCTTGGGGCTCATGCGGTTGGCGATCTTGGGATAGATGTATTCTTTCTGCATCAGGGTTAGAGTCTGGTCGCTGCCCAGGAAATGACCGGGGCCGTTGAGGCAAACCTCGCGGATAACCTCAACCGAAAGCGTATCCTCGTTCACTTCAATGCCGCGCACATTGCGGTTGATGGCGCCCAGCATGTCATTGTCGATGAGCAGGCTTTCCAGGCAGAAGCCCAGGAGCGAGGCATGCATTCCGGCGCTCTCGTACATCAGGTTCACGCCCGTCATGGCTGAGATGCCGGCGGTCACGCCCTTTTCGTAGCCCGCCTGCATATCAGGCATCTTGGAATCACACATGCCGGCGGCGGAGCCCACCGTGAGATTGTAGAAATGCCCCATTTGGGCGCAGCCCGAGGTGATCAGCGCCTGTTCGCCCGAACCGCCAGACATCGCCCCGGTACGCAAATCAGAAACGAAAGGCCATGGCCCCCAAATGGCAACAGCGCCGGGAACGATGCAATTTATGTAAACCAAGCCAAACAGGCATTCGGCAACCGCTTGCACCAATGTGCCCGCCAAGGCGGCAGGCGAGGTGGCGCCCGCTTGCGCCGCCGAAAGCAACAGCACTGGCATGCCGCCACGCGCCGCCGTCTCAAGGCAGCGACAGGCATCTTCGGCAAATTTCATCGGCGGCACGACGAAGCAATTGGATTGCGAAACAAAGGGCCGCTCGCGCCATTTCTCTTCGCTGCCCGCCACGAAATGCAGAATCTCCAGGCACTCGGTCACATGGGCGGGATCAACCATCGAGGTGCCGACATGCTTTTGCGTGGAAGCAATGCAGGCATAGAGCGTGTTGATATCGAGGTCATGCCCGGTGATCATGTCGCGCGCCGTAAGGCAGCGCTGGAAGAAATGAATATGCTCGCAGGTGTCGACAATGCGGCCCGCGTCATAAAGATCGACAAGAAGCGACTCGCGGTAGCTGCGCGTTTCAGGCTCCACCACGTGAACCGCCGCACCCGCCGTTCCAAAATAAACCTTGTTGCCGGTAGGCTCCATGTCGTGCTGCGGATCGCGGCCATGGAGCAGAAAGCCCCGGGCGCAGCTTGCCAGAATATCTTCGGTAAGCGCTCGCGGAATGAGCATGCGTCCCTTGTCCGTCATGGTGCAGCCGCGCGCCGTCATCGCTTCGATGCAGCTCGGAATCGCCTGGCCGAATCCAACGGTTTCCAGAAGCGTCAGGGCCGCCTGATGAATGCGTTCCATATCGCGCTGGGTCAGCGGCTTGTATTGCCCGCCTTCCATGCCGGGGCGAACCGCGGCCTCGGCCCGTGGAATTTCCCGCGACCGCAAGGCCCGCCTGGCTTCACGGCCGCCGCGGCGCTTGGAAAGGTCTTCGACTACGCTCATTTTATGCTCCTGAATCGGGCCTCCTATGTGCCAATTTTAGGCAGGCTTGCAAAGGCTTCAAATTTTATAGGAGTGGTGAGGAATAATCACCATTAAATATTGAAATGTGACTTAATTTATGGAATTTATGGGTGCTATGTACCTCTGAGACATTCCATTGGTGAAGTATTTTGGCCAGACGTGACTTGCCCCCATTGCGCGCGTTGACCGCTTTTGAAGCCGCTGCCCGGCTCGGCAGTTTCAGGCTCGCGGCCGGTGAATTGGGCATAACCCGCTCCGCCGTAAGCCACCAGGTGAAAGCCCTGGAGCAGCGTTTGGGCATCCAGTTTTTCCGCCGCGATGCCAGGCGCGCCGAACTCACCCAGGCCGGCCATATCTATTATCCCGCCATCCGTGAGGCTTTTGACCAGATCGAAACCCAAACCCGCGCCCTGCGGCCCGCCACGAACGACAATGAACTCACCATTCAGGTCTATTTCACCGTGGCGCTGAAATGGCTCATTCCCAGGCTCCATGATTTTGAGCGCCGCTACCCGGATATGAAGGTCAGGCTCTCCACTTCCTATTTCGATTGGGACTTTGACGAGAAGCATGTGGACGCCGGAATCATCCTGGCCCGCAACAAGTCGCCCCAGCACTATTACCGGCCCCTGTTCCGTTCGCTGCTCACACCCGTCTGCGCCCCGGAACTGATGAAGGGGCCAAACGCTATCAAGACTCCGCAGGATTTGAAAAAGCACAAGCTGCTTTATGTCTATACGGCGGAAGAGGATTGGCACCTCTGGTTCGAGGCGGCGGGCGTCAAGGGCCTGAAGCTTTCCGATCGCCTGGCGGTTGATAGTTATATCCTGGCTCAGGAAGCAGCGGTTGAGGGCAGGGGCGTGGCCATGACCATTGGCCCCTTCGCCACCGAAGAAATCAAGATGGGGCGGCTGGTGCAGCCCTTTCCCTTGCTGGTTCCGCATCGCCACCAATGGCAGTTCGCCTGCAACAGCGAAAACCGCATGAAACCGAAAATCAAACGCTTCGAGGAATGGCTGGTGAAGCAGATTGCTGCCGATCCAACCCTTGAACCCTACCGCGAAAAAGGAAAAGCAAAGTGAACGAGGCCGCCAACGAACCTTTGAGTCCCGAAACCTCGCGCCGGGGCAGGCGTGATGCTGCAAACCGCCGGGGTGCCGGCGCTGGCGTGAAGGGGGCTATTCCCCAATTGCCCCGCCGCAAAGTGGCGCGGGCTTTTCCGCCCATGTCAATCATCTCAGCCGACGAAGTGGAATCCATTCACCAGGCGTCACTCAGAGTTCTGTCCGAAATCGGCATGGACTTTAATCTGCCGGAAGCCCGTGATCTGTTGAAGAAAGCCGGCGCAGACATTTCCGGCGAACGCGTGCGCTTTGATCCAGTGATGATTGAAGAGCTTATGAAGTCGGCTCCTTCGCAATTCACCTTCCATGCCCGCAATCCCGAGAACAATGCACGGATCGGCGGACCGAACATGCTGTTTGGAACCGTGGGCAGCCCGCCCAATTGCGCTGATATGGAAGGCGGTCGCCGCACCGGGAGCCAGGCCGACTACCGCAAGTTCCTGAAGCTTGCCCAGTATTTCAACTGCATCGGCTTCATTGCCGGTTATCCCGTCGAACCCGTTGATGTCCATGCCTCCGTGCGCCACCTCGAAGCGCTGCGCGATGCGGTGATCCTCACCGACAAGCCATTCCACGCCTACTCCCTGGGCAGCGAACGCATTCTTGACGGCATCGAGATTGCCCGCATTAGCCGTGGCATATCGGCAGAGCAGATGGAGCGCGAGCCCTCGCTGTTCACCATCGTCAACACCAATTCGCCGCTGAAGCTGGATATGCCCATGCTGCGCGGCATTATCGAAATGTCGTCGCGCAACCAGATTGTCTGCATCACGCCATTTACCTTGGCAGGCGCCATGGCCCCGGTGACAGTCGCCGGCGCCGTGGTCGAGCAGAATGCCGAAGCGCTGGCCGGCCTCGCCTTTACCCAGGTTGTTCGCAAAGGTTCCCCGGTGATCTATGGCGGCTTCACTTCCAATGTCGACATGAAGTCCGGCGCGCCCGCTTTCGGCACACCGGAGTACATGAAGGCCTGCATCGTCGGCGGGCAAATGGCCCGGCGCTACAATTTACCTTACCGTACCTCCAACACCTGTGCGGCCAATACGGTGGATGCCCAGGCCGCCTATGAAAGCGTGTTCTCACTTTGGGGCGTCACCATGGGCGGTGGCAATTTCATCATGCATGGGGCCGGCTGGCTTGAGGGCGGCTTGGTGGCCGGGTTTGAAAAATTTGTTCTCGATTGTGATTTGATCCAGATGGTGATGGAATTCATGACGCCGCTGGACACCAGCGAAGATGCCCTTGGTGTCGAGGCGATCCGTGAAGTGGGTCCCGGCGGCCATTTCTTTGGCGCGCAGCACACGCTGGCGCGTTATTCCAACGCCTTTTATGCCCCCATCATTTCCGATTGGCGCAATAGCCAGCAATGGGAAGCGGCGGGTAAGCCGGAAGCCATGCAGCGCGCCAATACCGTCTATAAGCAGGCGCTGGAAGAATATGTTGAACCCGCCCTTGATCCGGCAAGGCGCGAAGAGCTAGATGCCTTCGTGGAGCGGCGCAAACGCGAGGGCGGAGCGCCAACGGATTTCTGAGGTTGGGCGTGTTTGATATCATCGTCATTGGCGGCGCGAATATTGATATCAAAGCACGGGCGGGCGGCAAGTTTATCGCCGGAACTTCCAATCCGGGAAGTGTCAGCTTCACGCCCGGCGGCGTGGCCCGCAACATTGCCCATAATTTAGGCAGCCTTGGCGTGAACGTCGCGCTAATTTCCGCCATCGGCAACGACGCGGCAGACGAAATTGCCATCGCTGCGACAAAGGCCGCCGGCGTTGATCTCAGCCTGTGCTTACGGGACGACGCCGCGACCGGCTCCTATGTGGCAGTGCTGGATGAGAAGGGTGAACTCGTCTCCGCCGTCAATGACATGCGCATTCTGGAAAGCCTGAAACCGGAAAGTGTAAAACATCACCGAGCCGCACTGGAAGCTGCAAAGCTTATTGTGGTTGATTGCAACGTTCGCCCCGACCTGCTCGATTACCTCGCGCTGAATTTCAGTGAGAAACTTGTTGTCGAACCCGTGTCGGTTTCCAAATCGCAAAAACTGCTGGCGCTTCTGGATAAGCATGAAGTGTTTCTGGCGACGCCCAACCGGGACCAGCTCAAGGCCTTGACCGGGACCGACGATATGGGCCAAGCCTGCCAGTATCTGCATGAACGCGGCCTGCGCAACCTCGTTGTCCATCTGGGTTCCGAAGGCGCGGTCGTGTCCTCGGGAAAAAGCATAAAGCGCATTCACTCCGCCAACCATGCGCAGGTCAGGGATGTGACGGGCGCAGGCGATGCGGCTGTTGCAGGCTTGGCCTATGGCCTGCTTAAAGGCTATGATATTTCCAAGGCCGCGCAATTTGGCCAGGCCGCCGCAAGTCTCGTCCTCAATTCAACCGCATCAACCGCCGTCGGCCTCACCGAAGCGGCGCTTCAGAACAGTGTCAATGAATAAGCACCTAACGATCACTAATGAAGTCTCAACGGCGCTGGCAGGCGGCAAGCCAGTGGTCGCTTTGGAATCCACCATCATTGCCCACGGCATGCCATATCCCGCCAATTTCGAAATGGCCCAGGACGTGGAAGCCATTATCCGGGAGGCTGGCGCAGTTCCCGCCACCATCGCCATCATCGGCGGGGCCCTGAAGGTGGGGCTGACGACCGCCGAATTGAAAAAATTCGCCGTTGATGGGCCTGAGATCATCAAAGTGTCGACCCGGGACTTGCCCTATGTGGTGGCGCAAAAACTGGATGGCGCGACCACAGTGGCTTCCACCATGCGCATTGCGGCAATGGCCAGCATCCATGTCTTTGCAACGGGCGGCATCGGCGGCGTGCATCGCGGTGCTGAAAAGAGTTTTGATATTTCCGCCGACATGATGGAATTCGCCGAGAGCAATGTGGCGGTGGTGACCGCTGGCGCAAAAGCCATTCTGGATTTGGCGCTCACCCTCGAGACCCTTGAAACTCTCGGCGTTCCCGTGGTGGGTTACGGCACCGATGACTTCCCGGCGTTCTATTCGCGCCAGTCCGGCTATGCCGTACCGATGCGCTGCGACACGCCTCAGGACGTGGCCAAGCTGATGAAGGCAAAATGGAGCACCGGATTGAAAGGCGGCATCGTTGTTGCCAATCCCATTCCCAAATCCAGCGAAATCATCGCTTCGGAAATAGCGCCTGTAATTGAGAAAGCCGTAGCGGAAGCGGCGAGGCAAAATATTTCTGGGAAAAATGTAACGCCGTTTCTTCTCGCCAAGTTGGCGGAGGTCACTGGCGGCCGCTCGCTCAAGGCCAACCTTGCCTTGGTGAAACACAACGTCGCTGTCGGGGCGGAAATCGCCAAGGCCTATGCGGCGGCGCGAAACAACTGATTTTCAAACACATGGAGTGACGCAATGGAATATCGGCAACTCGGCAGATCGGGCTTCACCGTTCCGGTTCTGAGCTTCGGCACCGGAACCTTCGGCGGCGGCACGGAATTTTTCAAGGCCTGGGGCTCAACCGACGCCAAGGGCGCAACCCGCCTCGTCGACATCTGCCTCGACGCCGGCATCTCCATGTTCGACAGCGCCGACGTCTATTCCAAGGGCCTGGCTGAGGAGGTTCTGGGTGCCGCCATCAAGGGCCGCCGCAACAAGGTGATCATTTCCACCAAGGCAACCTTCCGCTTCAGCGACAAGCCGAATGACGTGGGTTCGTCGCGCGCCCACTTGACCGAAGCCATCAACGGTTCGCTGAAACGCTTGGGGACCGATTACATCGACCTGTTCCAGCTCCATGGCTTTGACGCCATGACGCCGCAGGAAGAGGTGATGGGCTGCCTTGATGATTTCGTCCGCGCCGGAAAAATCCGCTACACCGGCTGCTCCAATTTCTCCGGCTGGCATCTGATGAAATCGCTGGCCACCTCGGAAAAACTGGGCATCAACCGCCATGTGGCGCACCAGGCATATTATTCCTTGGTGGGCCGCTCCTATGAATGGGAACTCATGCCGCTGGGCCTCGACCAGGGCGTGGGCGCCGTGGTGTGGAGTCCGCTGGGCTGGGGCCGGCTCACCGGCAAAATCCGCCGCGGCACCGGTTTGCCCAAGGAAAGCCGCCTGCATGTGACCGCCAAAAATGGCCCGCCGGTTCCGGAGGATTATCTCTTCCGCGTCATGGATGCCATTGACGAGGTGGCCAAGGAAACCGGCAAGTCAGTGCCGCAGATCGCCATCAACTGGCTGCTCCAGCGCCCGACCGTTTCCAACGTCATCATCGGCGCCCGCGATGAGGAGCAGCTCAAGCAGAACCTCGGCAGCGTCGGCTGGAAACTGACGCCCGCCCAGATGGCCAAGCTCGATACCGCCAGCAAGCAGACCAAGACCTATCCCTACTGGCATCAGGAAGAATTCATCGAGCGTAACCCATTGCCCGTATGACAGGAAAATACTCCTTGACACCGTGCGGTGATTCGGCTATGAACGGGTATTCTCCAGAAATGTAAGTAATGATGTGGGCGCAAGGCCCTTCGCAGGAAGGGCATCGCCGAAATCCAATTGGCTGTTGCCATGGTACAACACATTCGCGCTCGTTGGGACGAATGAGCTAATCCGTAGTCTGATTTCTTTGCGCATGCCGGATTCATCTTTCGGCAATTTTTTCAATACCTTGAATCAATTCACGGAGCACACCGCTTACTGTGACCGATTGATCACAGTGGCACACATGCAACGTAATGTTTGATTTTTCCGAAACTGTTGCCGCGATGATTCATCGCGTGTTACGTCTCGTCACGGCGGCAAACCATCGTGAGGCACAAGTATGACCGATGATACGACGCTCCCGGAAATTCCGTCGCAATTGCGAAGAACCAGTTCACCCGGCTTCATGACTGGCAGCCCGGCCAAGCCAACCGCCGCCGCAACGCGCGCCCGCGAAAGCAAGATCAGGAAATCCATCAAGACCGTGACGCCGGTGAAAACCGCCACATCGATCTATGCGCAGATGCTGCGCTGGTCTTTCGGCGCGACATTGCTTGTCTCAGCCATCCTGGTGGGCTTCATCTATCTCACATGGCAGGCCGGCAATCCGCCGTTTTATCTCTTTGCAATTCTCGCGGGCGCCATTGGCGCCTTCATGAGCACGCTGATCAGGCTTTACAACTACGAGGAATTTCCGCGGCTTGTGGAGGGCAGGGAGCATGGCCGTCTGCGCCGCTCCGATCTTACGATTTACGCACTGGTGCCGCCGGTTGTCGGAGCGCTTTCCGCGGCGATCCTCTTCATCGCTTTTGCCGCAGGCCTCGTGCAGGGCGGCGCATTCTTCCCGACCTTCGCCTGCCAGGCCGGGGATAAAATGTGCGGAACCTTCGACAAGCTCATTCATGAATTCGGGCCCGCCGACGCAACCGACTATGCGCGAACCCTCGTCTGGTGTTTCATCGCCGGTTTCGCCGAGCGCCTCGTGCCCGACAAACTCAAGGGACTGGCGGCAGGAGCAGGCGACAGGTAGGCAACATTTCTTCGAGGAGGCTGTTTGTAGCGTAGAGTTTTTGCGGGACGCTTGGCGATGGGGGAAGAGGCACCCTCTCCTGTGAATTGCACAGGAGAGGGGCCGACGCACGGGGCTACCGGAATGCCAACGATTTCCGGGCCAGCGTGAGCAATGCAACCAGGGCCCAGGTGCCCTCAAGCAGCACAAACGGCATAAAACCAATGAGCCACGACGAATAGCCCGCCAATGCGGCTCCGATGAAATTGAGCAGAAGATAGCGTCTGCTGGTGCTCAGCAGAAAGCCGGCGAGATTCAGGAAGAATGCCGCCAGCAAAATTGAAACACCAACAAAACCAATGATTTCGGGCAGTGGGAGATGAGACATGACAGGCCCCTTTGCAACTGGGGCAGGGCCGTCCCTGCGATTTTCTGGAGTTCGGGGCCGTCCCCGAAGAATCTTAAATAGTATCGCATTCAGCCTATTTCAAGGAGTCACTGGCCACCGTTTGCGACGTTTCCCGATACAACCGGCTATGCGCGATCAGCAAACATGAGACGCTTGGCGATGGGGGTAGGGCACTCTCTCCCATGATTTGGATGGGAAAGGTGGTTGTGATGCAGGTTGAGCACTGGGCCGCATCATTGAGTAGCTCGCACGTGAATATCAACAAACTTCCAACGAGCCTTATGAGCTTTGTTTCCTGTCTAGGAATAAGACAGGCATTTTGAATTATTGGATCAGTCCAAACAACTGTTGAGATATCAATCTAAGATATTGTTTATAAAGAGAAAAA
>CADEEO010000087.1:0-7653 GCA_902826365.1 uncultured Hyphomicrobiales bacterium
GCGGGCGGTTTGTCATAATGTAACAAATTCCGGACGCCATGACGTATTGGAGGCAAAGAAGATGACCGGGTCAAGCCCGGTCATGATGAGAGTGTGAGTTAAAGCAGGACCGCGCGGAAATCTTATTCCGCGGCTTCCATGGACTCGTCGTCATCTACCCGGGGGCGCGAGGCCATTTCCTTCTTCAGCTCTTCGGCCACCAGGAAAGAAAGCTCCAGGGCCTGGGCCGCGTTGAGGCGCGGGTCGCAGAAGGTGTGGTAACGGTCATTGAGGTCTTCATCCCTCAGGGCGCGCAGGCCGCCGGTGCATTCGGTGACATCCTTGCCGGTCATCTCGACATGGACGCCGCCGGCATGGGTGCCTTCGGCCTGGTGGATTGCCATGAAGCGGCGCACCTCGGTCATGATGGCCTCGAAAGGCCGCGTCTTGTAGCCGGAGGTGGCCTTGATGGTGTTGCCATGCATGGGGTCGCAGGACCACACGACAACCCTGCCCTCGCGCTTCACGGCGCGGATCAGTTCCGGCAGATGCTTCTCAACCTTGTCGGCGCCGAAGCGCGCAATGAGGGTCAGGCGGCCAGGCTCATTTTGGGGATTCAGAATGTCGATGAGGTTGATGAGTTCATCAGCTTTCAGCGACGGGCCGCATTTCAGGCCAATCGGATTCTTGATGCCACGGCAGAATTCAATATGGGCGTGATCGGGCTGGCGGGTGCGGTCACCGACCCACAGCATGTGGCCCGATGTGGCATACCAGTCGCCACTGGTGGAATCGACGCGGGTCATGGCCTGCTCATAGCCCAGCAACAGGGATTCATGACTCGTGAAGAAATCGGTCTGGCGCAGTTGCGGCGCGGTATCGGCATTGATGCCGCAGGCGCGCATGAAGCCCAGCGCTTCGGTGATGCGGTCGGCCAATTCCTGGTAGCGCTCGAATGCTGGCGAATCTTTCAGTGTGCCAAGCGTCCACTTATGGACATGCTCCAGGTTGGCATAGCCGCCTTGGGCAAAAGCGCGCAAAAGATTGAGGGTTGCCGCCGACTGGCGATAGGCCATGATCTGACGTTCGGGATCGGGCTTGCGGCCCTCAACCGTGACTTCCGGATCATTGATGATGTCACCGCGATAGATGGGGTATTCAACGCCATTGATCACCTCGGTTGGCGCGGAGCGCGGCTTGGCGAATTGCCCGGCAATGCGGCCCACCTTCACCACGGGCTGGCCGCCAGCAAAGGTCATGACCACCGACATCTGGAGGAATACGCGGAAGAAATCGCGGATGTTGTCGGCGGAATGCTCGGCGAAGCTTTCGGCGCAATCGCCGCCCTGGAGCAGGAAAGCCCTGCCCTCGGCGACGCGCGCCAGTTTGCGCTTCAGCTTGCGCGCCTCGCCGGCAAAAACCAGCGGCGGAAAGCCAGTCAAACGCTTTTCCACGACCGCAAGCTTGCCGGCATCGGCATAGTCCGGCACCTGCACAACGGGGAATTTCCGCCAGCTATCAGGTGTCCAATTGGTCAACATTCACGTAACTCCAGATACAAAGGAATGGGCTTATACACCCTGTTTCTGCGGTATTCCAGTCTTACCGCAGGCGGGGCAACCGACCGTTAACTCCCGTAATTACCTGATAAAGCTAGGGATTTTTGGCCGGTCTTGTGGCACGGAAAGCACGGTGGCGGGCTTTTTCAGCGAAGCCCGACTAGTCGCTATTGTCAGAGCCTGGCCAGAAACTCGCTAAACGAGATTTCCGCCGAACCAAAAGCCATTTGCCGCTCGACATCCCAATACCTGAGGTTTTCCAGCCTTATGGGATGGCCAGAGACGCTGCACCGGACGTAATCGCCCTCGCGCAGAACCTGAAAGTCAGCGTTCAGGTACTTCAGTTTTGCTTCGCGCTGCTTGGGCAAATTGGGGTCGAGATAATTCATAACATTTCCTAAATCAAAAAAGTTCGCCCTGAGCGGTCTTCCTGGCGGCCTGAACCGTCAATGTGTCATCCCTGAACTGAATTTTCAAGGTTTGACCGGGGCTCACCCCTGCGGCCTGTTTGACGGGCTGGCCTTTGGTGTCGAGGACCAGCGCAAAGCCGCGGGCCAGAACCGAGGTGTAGTTCAGAGCCGCGAAGAGTTTTGCTTCGGAGGAAAGCCGGTCCTTGAAGGATTGCAGCAGGCGGGTGACGGCGCGATTGCCGCGAAGGTTTGCTTCAGCCAAGCGGCGCTTCAGTTCTTGCTGGTTCTGCACGATGGCCCGCACGGAAAGCCTGCCGGAAATTCTTGCCAGGTCAACCCGGTGATGCTGCACATTGGCACGGAGCGCCTGGGGAAGTCTCGCCGCCACCGTGTCAAAGCGCTGGCGCACGAGGGCCAGGAATTCATCGGGCTTGGGCAAGGCCCGGGCGGCGGAGCGGAGCTTGGTGCGGCGCTCATCAAAGTATCGGGCCACACCTCTGGCTTGCCGGGCATTGAGGGAAGCGAGTTCGAGAAGAAGGTCGGCGCGCACCGGAACGGCGCGCTCGGCTGCGGCGGATGGCGTGGGCGCGCGGTGATCGGACACGAGATCAATCAGCGTCGTATCAGTTTCATGACCCACGGCGGAAATGATGGGGATCTTGCTGCCCGCCACGGCGCGCACGACAATTTCCTCGTTGAAGCCCCAGAGGTCTTCCAGCGAACCACCGCCGCGCGCCACGATGATCAGGTCAGGCGGATTTGCCATGGCGTTAAAGCCAATAATGGCTGCGGCCACTTCCGCCGCCGAGGTTTCACCCTGCACCCGCACGGGCCAGACGAGGACATGGCGCGGAAAGCGGTCACTCAAGCGATGCAGGATATCGCGGATAACTGCCCCGGTGGGCGAAGTCACCACGCCGATCAATTTCGGCAAGTATGGCAGCGGCTTCTTGCGGTCCGCATCAAACAGGCCTTCGGCAGCCAGTTTGCGCTTGCGTTCCTCAAGCAGGGCCATGAGTGCGCCCACGCCGGCGGGCTCGATATTTTCAATGACAATCTGGTAGTTGGATTTGCCGGGATAGGAGGTGATCTTGCCGGTTGCGACGACTTCCAGCCCTTCCTGCATCTTGGCGCGGAGCTTGGAAAAATTGCCGCGCCAGATCACGGCGTCGAGCTTGGCGCCTTCGTCCTTGATCGAGAAATAGCAATGGCCGGAGGAATGGGGGCCGCGGTAGCCTGAAATTTCGCCGCGCACCCGCACATGGCCAAAGGTTTCCTCAAGGGTTTTCTTCAGCGCGTGGGAAATCTCGGTGACCGAATACTCGCCGATATTGGGCAACGGCTGGTCTATAATTTCGCCGGTTTCGGGGTTATAGGGCCAATCAGTGGACATTTCGCCAGTTTCGCTTTGATTCCAGCCTATCAAATGCGAGAAGGCAGCGAAAGGCAAGGAAGAGTTGGAATGAATGTACTTTTGATTGGCTCCGGAGGCCGCGAGCATGCGCTGGCCTGGGCCCTTTCGGCCAGCCCGCTGCTCACCAAACTCTATTGCGCCCCGGGCAATCCCGGTATCGCTCAGGTGGCCGAACTTGCCGCCATCGACATTACCGATCATCGGGCGGTGATCAACCTGTGCAAAGCCAAAAACATCGACTTTGTTGTGGTGGGCCCGGAAGCGCCGCTGGTGGCGGGGCTGGTCAATGACCTCAATGGGTCAGGCATCAAGGCCTTTGGCCCTTCAAAATTTGCTGCCCAGCTTGAAGGCTCCAAGGGCTTCACCAAGGACATCTGCGCCAATTACAATATTCCAACCGCCGCCTATGGGCGCTTCAAAGATTTGGAAAAAGCGAAAGCCTATCTTGCCTCGCAAGGGGCACCCATTGTGATCAAGGCGGATGGGTTGGCGGCGGGCAAGGGCGTGACCGTGGCGATGACTCTGCCGGAAGCCGAAGCCGCGCTGCAGGATATTTTTTCCGGACGCTTCGGCGAAGCGGAATGCGTGATCGAGGAATTCCTGGAAGGCGAAGAGGCAAGCTTCTTTGTTTTGTCGGACGGCACGCATGTTTTGCCGCTGGCCACGGCGCAGGATCACAAGCGGGTGGGCGACGGAGATGTTGGGCCGAACACGGGCGGCATGGGGGCCTATTCCCCAGCCCCGTGCATGACCGAAGCCCTATGCTCCCAAGCACTGGAAAAAATCGTGAAGCCGACAGTGAAGGCGCTTGCCGACATGGGCCACCCCTATGTGGGCGTGCTCTATGCGGGACTCATCCTCACGAAGGAGGGACCAAAGCTCATCGAATACAACGCGCGCTTTGGCGATCCCGAGACCCAGGTGATGATGCTGCGCCTGCGTGATGACCTGTTGACGCTGCTGCTGGCCACGGCTGACGGAACGCTCGACAAGGTTTCAGTGCGCTGGCGCGATGACTTCGCACTCACGGTTGTCATGGCCGCCAAGGGCTATCCCGGCGACTATGTGAAAGGGACCGAGATCAAGGGGCTCGCACAGGATTTCGGCGGAGACGTGGAGATTTTTCACGCCGGCACCGCCTTGAAAGATGGCAGGCTTCTGGCCGTGGGCGGCCGTGTTTTGAACATTACCGCCCTTGGCAAAACTGCCGGGGATGCCCAAGTAAAAGCCTATGACGCAATCGGAAAAATCGGCTGGCCAGGCGGCTTCTGCAGAAAAGACATTGGCTGGCGCGCCATTAAAAGTTGAAGCCATGAATGAGCCCAAAATCGGATTGGCCTTGGGCGGCGGCGGGGCGCGGGGCCTGGCCCATATTCCCATGCTGGAGGTTTTCGATGAAATGGGCGTGAAGCCGGCCATCATCGCCGGATGCAGCATGGGCGCCCTGATAGGCGCTGCCTATGCCTGCGGCATGACCGCCAAGGACATGCGGCTGCAAGCAGAAAAAATTCTCGGCAACCGCATGGGCGCGGCGCGTTACGTATTCGGCACGCGCGGCTCAAAAATGCGGGACATCATCTCGCTCCGGGGCCTCATGTCGCTGCATCTTCACGGCGAGAAGCTGGTGGATTTGGCGCTGCCGGATTCGCTGGTGCAGAATATCGAAGAGACGCAGATTCCGCTGCGCATCATCGCCACGGACTTCGAACGCATGGAGGAGCGTGTGCTCACGCAGGGCAGCATCGTAAAGGCAGTGGCCGCCTCGATCGCCATTCCCGGCCTCATCGCGGGGCCGCGCATCGAAGGCAGCATTCACGTGGATGGCGGCGTCACCAATCCGGTTCCCTTCAACCATGTGCGCGAAGGCATGGATATCGTGGTGGCCATCGATGTCACGGGAAAACCAAAAGCGTTGGCACGGGCGCATCCTTCCAACATGGAGCTGGCGGTTGGCTCCATGCTGATCATGTTCAACCAACTGGCCGACCTCCGCCGCGCCGTGGCGCCGCCTGATATCTATATCAGGCCGGAAGTTGAGAGCTTTGGCTCTAGGGAATTCTTCAAGCCGCGCGAGATTTTCGAAGCGGCCACGGCCAGCAAGGACAAGCTCAAGCGGGCGCTTGAGTTGCGATTGAATCTATCCTCTCATCATGAACGGACTTGATCCGGTCATCTTCTGAACCGCGAAAAGAAGATGCCCGCGTCAAGCGCGGGCATGATTGATATTTAGGAAATCAACGCCTGCTCCTGAAGAAATCTCTGAGCAGCGTTTCAGCCCGTTGCCCGCCAATGCCGCCGTAGACTTCAGGCTTGTGATGGCAGGTGGGTTGGGCGAAGAAAACCGGACCATTCTCGACTGCGCCCATTTTTTCATCGGACGCGGCGAAATAGAGCCTGCGGATGCGGGCGAAGGAAATGGCGGCGGCGCACATGGCGCAGGGTTCTAGCGTCACATAGAGATCGCAATCGATCAGGCGTTCCGATCCCAGTTTGGCGGCCACCTCCCGGATGGCGAGCATCTCGGCATGGGCGGTGGGATCATGGTCAACCAAGGTCCGGTTTCCGGCAACCGCCAAAATATTACCCAATTTGTCGGTGATCACCGCGCCCACAGGGACTTCGCCTCTTCCGGCTGCCTTTTCGGCTTCGGCGAAGGCCCGCAACATGGGCTCTGGCAGTTTCTGTGTCATCGTGCGAGATGAGCCCTAAAGTGAAGTCGAGGTCAAGATGAGCGAGTTTGAGGGCGAGCGGATTGCCAAGGTCATTGCCCGGGCGGGCGTCTGCTCCAGGCGGGAGGCCGAGCAGTTGATCCTTGATGGCCATGTGACGCTCAACCACAAGGTTCTCAAGACCGCCGCCATCAACGTGACCGACGCCGACCAGATTCGCATCAACGGAAAGCTCTTGCCGCAAAAGGAAGAGTCCAAACTCTGGCGCTATCACAAGCCCGAGGGCCTGGTGGTGAGCCACAAGGATCCGCAAGGACGCCCTTCGGTGTTTGATAAATTGGAACAGCAGTTGCCGCGGGTGGTGTCGATCGGCCGGCTTGACATCAACACGGAAGGCCTGCTGCTGCTCACCAATGACGGCGAGATCGAACGGCTTCTGGAGCTTCCCTCTTCCGGCTGGATCAGGCGCTACCGGGTGCGGGCCTATGGCAAGATGGATGACGCGGGGCTGGCCAAGCTCACCCAGGGCGTGGAGATCGAAGGCGTGCGCTATGGCCCGGTGGACGCCAGGGTTGAATCATCTCAGGGCGACAATGTCTGGATGACGGTCGCCATCCGCGAAGGCAAGAACCGCGAGGTCAAGAAAATCTGCGAATATCTCGGCCTGCAGGTGAACCGCCTGATTCGCACCAGCTTCGGCCCCTTCCAGCTTGGCGAGCTGAAGCGCGGGGGAATAGAAGAAATTCCGCAAAAATTCTGGCAAGAGCAACTGGGCGGAAAATTCAGGAAGAGTGATGCGGATCGTCGGCGGAAAGTTTAAGGGGCTCCATCTCGCAACACCTTCGGATCAAGCAACGCGGCCCACCTCGGACCGGGTGCGGGAAGCGGTGTTCAACATCCTCGCCCATGGCATTGCCGGACTTGAACTGGAAGGCGCACGTGTGCTGGACCTTTTTGCCGGAACCGGTGCCTTGGGCTTTGAAGCGCTGTCGCGCGGCGCACGCTATTGCCAGTTTGTCGATGAAAGTGCGGAGGCGCGGGGGCTGGTGCGGACCAATGCGGACAAGCTTGGAGTCATCGGCCAGTGCAAGATCTGGCGGCGGGACGCAACGGACCTTGGCCCCTGCGCGCCGCTGCCGAAATTTGATCTGATTTTCGCCGATCCGCCCTATGGCAAGGGCTTTGGCGCAAAGGCCTTGAATGCTCTTGTCGAAGGCGAGTGGATCAATGCGGGCGGCATTGTGGTTCTGGAAGAGAATGAGAAAGCCAAAATGCCCGATGTCGCCGGGCTGACGCTCATCGATGAACGCAGCTATGGGGAGACGAAGGTTAGGTTTTATCGGCACTCTTAGTTCGTCATTCCGGCGAAAGCCGGAATCCCTCACAACTTCAAAAAGATTCCGGCGTTCGCCGGAATGACGGTTGTGGGGTGGAGACTACCGCCTGCCGAATAGCCTTTCGATATCGGCCAGCTTCAATTCCACGAATGTCGGGCGTCCGTGGTTGCATTGGCCGGAATTTGGCGTGGCTTCCATTTCGCGGAGCAGCGCGTTCATTTCATCGGGCTTGAGCTTGCGGCCGGAGCGCACGGAGTTGTGGCAGGCCATGGTGGCCAGCACGTG
>CADEEO010000087.1:7753-12642 GCA_902826365.1 uncultured Hyphomicrobiales bacterium
TCATGGGCGGCGTGCTGGTCAACCAAGACGATGCCGGATTTGGTTTGCGCCACGATGTAATTATCGTGAAACTGCGCGCGGGCGGCGCCCAGCGGAAAATCTTCGGTGAACGGCGTTTCGGCCACCGGTGCGGCGAGCGGCATGCCCATTTCAAAGGCGGCCTGGCGCTCGGCGAAGCCGCCGTAGGCGGGTGATGTCATGGGCCGGAAGCTTGAAACCGTGGCGCGGCTCATGCCCGTATTGGAAGCCACGCCCTTGGACGCCAGTGCGGCACGGATGGTAGACACGATGAGGCCGCGCACAAAGGCGCTGTCGCGGAAGCGCACTTCGGATTTGGCGGGGTGAACATTCACGTCGACACGCTCCGGCGGGCAAGTAAGAAACAACACGAGCGCCGGGAACCGAGATCGTGACATCAAATCCGCATAGGCGCCGCGAATGGCCCCGGCGATGAGCTTGTCGCGCACCGGCCTCCCGTTCACGAAGGCAAACTGCATGTTGCCCTGAGCCCTGCTGTAGGTGGGCAGCCCTGCAAAGCCCTGCACAGTCACGTTTTCCCGCTCGCCTAAAAATGCCACGGCGTTTTCCCTGAACTCAGTTCCCATGATGCGTGCCACGCGAGCTTCGCGCATTTCATTTGCGGGCGCATCAATCATGCGGCGTTCTTCGGTGACGAAGGTAAAGCCCGTGGCGGGGTGGGCGAGGGCAAGCCTCCGCACCACATCAGCGGCCTCCGCCGTTTCGGTGCGGTCAGTTTTCAGAAACTTGAGACGGGCGGGCGTGGCATAGAACAGATCACGGACTTCGATCTCGGTGCCTTGCGCGAGTGAGTCTGGTTTCACATCCTGGCGCTGGCCGCTTTCGATGCGCAGGATATTGGCCTCGCCCGCGCCTTGCAAACGTGATGACAGGCTCATGCGGCTGACGGAGGCAATCGACGGCAGCGCTTCGCCTCTAAATCCCAGAGTGCGGATATCAATGAGATTGTCGTCACTGAGCTTGGAGGTGGCATGGCGTTCGATGCTCAGGGCCAGATCATCAGGCGCCATGCCGGAGCCATTGTCGGTCACCCGGATGAAGGATTTGCCGCCGCCCCGGAAGGCCACGTCGATTTGCGTGGCGCCCGCATCAAGGGCGTTTTCGACAAGCTCCTTCACCACGCTTGCCGGGCGCTCAATGACTTCGCCTGCCGCGATGCGGTTGATGGTGCCTTCGGAAAGCCTATGGATTCGCATGGGGCACAGTCTAGCCCATCCCTTCCGGGAATGGCAGTTATCCGCCCGTGCCTGTGGATTTCAGGCCTTCGGGCTGGCCCACCACCGTCACGATCAAATGCTCGCTGTCGAGCAGGCGTTTGGCCTGGGCCTTCACCTGGTCAAGGGTTATCGCCTCCACCAAGGCATTGCGCCGGTTGATATAGTCAATCCCCAGGTCCTCCTCCTGGATACCCAGAAGCTGGCTGGCAATCTTGTCGTTGGTGTCAAAGCGCAGGGCATAGGAGCCGGTGAGAAAGGTTTTCACGTCATCAAGCTCGGCCTGGGTTGGCCCTTCATCGGCCAGTTTCTTCAGGGTATCCTTGACAACCGCCAGCGCTTCGCCGGCCTTTTCGTTTCGGGTGCCGAGCGATCCCACATAGAGGCCCGCATGCTCCATGGGCGAGAGGCCAAAGCCCACGCCATAGGTGAGGCCGCGCTTTTCGCGCACCTCCGTCATCAGGCGAGAGGCAAAGCCGCTGCCGCCCAGAACCTGGCTCATGACAAAGGCCGGAACGAAATCCGGGTCATCGCGCAAGATGCCTTCGGTGCCAAAAATAATGATGCTTTGGGGAATATTGCGGTCAATGACCTTTACAACCGGTCCTTTGGCAACTGTCACAGCGGAAACGACCTTCGGTGGCTCCGTATCGGGAAGGCCGCCAAAAATTTCATCCAGAGCCGGGCCGAGGGTTGCCGCATCAATGTCGCCCACCACCGCCACCTTCAGGCTCCTGCGGCTGAACAGAAGCTTGTGCATGGCGCGCAGGTCATCAGGCGTGATGGCGGCAATGGAAGCCGGCGTGCCGCTGGATTGCCGCGCGTAGAGCTGGTCGCCAAAGGCCAGCTTCATCCAGGCCCGCGAGGCAATCGTCTCCGGGTCCTGTTCATCATTCCTGGCCGACAGCAGGAATTGCTGGCGCACCCGCTCCATGGCAACCTTCTCAAAATGCGGCGCGGTGAGGACTTTCCTGAGAAGGCCAAAGGCCTGTTCGCGGTTCTTCGACAGCGTCTGCAAGGAGCCCTCAAACCGGTCCATGCCGCTGTCGAAGCTGATCCGCACGGCAAGTTCATCGCGCAGGGCCTGGAAAGCGGCGCTATCGAGGTCGCCTGCCCCTTCATCCATCATGCCGGTGATGAAATGCGCGGTGCCCTCTTTGCCCGCCGGGTCAGAGGTCGAGCCGCCCTCAAAGGAAAAATCCATGGCGATAAGCGGGATGGATTTGCTTTCCACCAGCCAGGCCTTGATGCCGCCGGGGCTGGTGACTTCCTTGATTTCAATGGCATTGGCATAGCCGAAGGAGATGGCCAGGGCAAAGCCAGCGAAAATAATCCGGAGCAGAACAGCGCGCATGGGGTAGCCTTGCATCAGTTTTGAGTTTGCGTTTCAGGCAGCAGGATTCCGGTGACGGAGCGCTTCAGCACGATATATTTTTCCGCCGCCTGCCTGATATCGTCGAGCGTCACTTTTTCGATGTCGATGTCACGGTCAAAAATGCTGCGGGCCGAAAGCCCGGTGGTGAGCGCCACGCCCGCCATGCGCGCCAGCGCCGCCTGGTTATCCAGGGTGTAAACCCGCTCGGCAATGGCCTGGTTGCGCACCCGGTCCAGCTCTTTCTGGGTCACGCCATTCGTCAGCACATCGGCGAGGATCACATCAATGGCCGCTTCGACCTTGCCAACATCGGCTCCCGGGTTGGGAGCCCCATAGACGCCAAAGGTGCCGCTGTCCAGTTGGTCGCCGGAATACCAGGCGGCCGCATGGGCCGCGATTTTCTGATCAACCACCAGGGTTTTGTAAAGCCGGCTTTGCGTGCCGTTGCCCAGGATGTCGGCCAGCAAATCCAGCGCCAGAGCCTCGCGGCCATTGGCTGTTGCATAGGACGGGGCGAGATAGCTGCGCTGCATGACCGGTGATGCGGCCCGGGCATCAACCAGGGTCACCCGCCTTGAGGCGATGGGGTCGGGTTCGGCGGTGCGCAGCCGCGGTTCCGGCGTGAAGGTATTCTTCAGGACGCCATAGTATTTTTCGGCCAGAACCTTCACCTGTTCGGGCGTCACATCGCCCGCCACCACCAGAACGGCATTGGCCGGCGTATAATGGGCCCGGTAGAAGGCCATCGCGTCTTCCCTGGTGAGCTTGGCCACTTCCGACATCCAGCCGATCACCGGCTTGCCGTAGGGGTGGGCCGTGTACATGGCGGCATCAATCTGTTCGCTGAGCAGGGCCGAGGGGTCATTGTCGGTGCGTTCGCGGCGTTCTTCGC
Source organism: uncultured Hyphomicrobiales bacterium (assembly GCA_902826365.1). Classification (GTDB taxonomy): domain Bacteria; phylum Pseudomonadota; class Alphaproteobacteria; order Rhizobiales; family Aestuariivirgaceae; genus Aestuariivirga. The sequence goes on from CADEEO010000087.1 coordinate 11,274, forward strand.
GCACCACGCTAAGTTCCGGCAGGACATTCTCGTCGGTGAGAACCAGGTTCTGCATGCGGTCGGCTTCCAGTTCCATCATCAGGGCCAGCCGGTCGCTGGCGATGCGCTGGAAATAGGCGGTGTAATCGCGCGTCGTGAAGGCATTGCCCTCGCCGCCATTGATGTCGATGAAGCGGTCAAACTCGCCGGGCGGGTGCTTGGTGGTTCCCTTGAACATCAGGTGCTCGAGAAAATGCGCCAGGCCGGATTTTCCTGAAACCTCGTCGGCGGAGCCCACGCGGTACCACACCATGTGGGTGACGACCGGCGCGCGGTTGTTGGGAATGACGACAACCTGCATGCCGTTGGCAAGCTTGAAGCTGGCGACCTCCACATTCAAAGCGTGGACCGGGAGAACGATGAGGAAAATCAGGGCAAGTTGCAGGGCTGCTATCTTGACGGCGCGCATGAATCAACTTTCCCGGTCATGAGTTTCAGGCCGGAAGATGGCGGAGAACGCCCTGCCCGTCCAATGAGATTTTTGTAATAATGAATCAGCCGTCGCTGAAGATGTTGCCGATATTCTTGATCGTACCGTAGCCCGGGTTCGTTTCGCGCTTGCGCTTGATGATCGCCTGCTTCAGTTCGGCTCTCAGGTCGCCTTCAAGCTTGGGCGTGCCATCGGGCTTGGTTTTCGAAATGCCGTACTCGGCATAAATATCCTTCTTGGCAACGGGCGCGGGCGCCACTGGCGTTGGAGAATAGGCGCCATCGTCCAGGCTTGCGGTTTCGGCAGGCGCGGGTGGCGCGGGATTTGGCTGATAGGTTTCAGTCACCGTGCCCGGCGGGCGCAGTTGCAGGTCTGGCGGCAAAGCCAGATTATTGCCGGTGCGCACCACAGGGGCCTGCGGGGCGGGGTCGGAATTTCCAAGCCCCATGCCGCCAAGCAAGCGGCTTGCGCCGCCACAGCCGGCCAGAGCCAGACTCATGGCCAAAACCCCGGATATTTTCCAGATTGTTTTCATGCCCGATACTCCCACCTGCCGTCCGTTTGGGCGCGGTTTGCGATCAGAATCAGGCATTTCCAAGACCTGCCGCCCCGTTCCGTTCCCGGAAGGACTCATAGAGCAAAAGGCCCACCCCCGCAACGATGGCCACATCGGCAAGGTTAAAGACGTACCAGGTCCAGCCATTCCAGTGGAGCTGGAAGAAATCGGCGACCGCCCCCCGGATCAGCCGGTCCAGGGCATTGGCAAGGGCTCCGCCGATCACCAGGCCAATGGCCGCCACGGTCACCGGCCGGTGGGACCGGCAGAGCCAGACCCACAGAACGGCGCAGACAAGCAGGCTCAATCCCACCAGAATGCCCTGTTGATTGGTGTCAAACAGG
>CADEEO010000088.1 GCA_902826365.1 uncultured Hyphomicrobiales bacterium
TCCATCTTCCCGTCCATGTGGTTTCCATCCTGCCTAAAGAACATAACAGGAACATTTGAACCAGTTAGGAATAGATGTCAAGGATTAAATTCAGGGGTTTCCACCCATGCTTCGTCCGGTTTTTGCCGGAGGGAGAAGAAAACCACCAAGGCAATTGCCGCCGAAGCCGACAGCGCCAGGAAGGCAAGGCCGACGGCAATCAGCCAGCGCATCAGTTTGGACCCCCTGCACACGCCATATTGACTTAAAGCGAATATCTCTATTACCTAGTCAACAGCGAAGAAGACATTCGCGGGAAAGCTTGTGGAACTCCGCCGCAACGGTTGATCTCCATGACAACAAAATTGGGGAGCAACGTCATGTCCTTGAAACTTCTAAAGAGCAGCATGTTTGGAGCGGCAATGGCGCTGGGCGTCATGTGCGCCACGGCGCCCGCTCATGCGGCGACCTTTACAAGCCTGACAGACTACAGCACCGCGGTCGGGGCCCACAGCATAATCACATTTCAGGGGCTGACGGCTGGAACAACTGTGACGAACCAGTTTTCCGGTCTCGGCGCAAGCTTCGAGGGAGACACCGTTGATTTGGATAGTGGATATGTAACCGACGGCATTGGCATTGTTGACGGCGGCTCCACAACCATCACCTTCAGCAGCCTCATGAACCATTTCGGGGTCGAGTTCCCCGGTGCGGTCACCATCCAGCTGTTTCTGAATGGCGGTATACTGTCATCGACAGCATTTGGCGGAGCGGGCGCGGGTTTTTTTGGCGGCGTTCTTGAAGCCGGGGGTTTTGACAAAGTAGTGCTTTTTGATCACTTCCTCAGCCCCGGCTTTTACGACAATATTCACTTCGGTTCGACTGTAGCCCCGGTTCCAATCCCTGCCGCCCTGCCGCTCTTCGCGGCGGGCCTTGGCGCCATGGGCGTCTTCGGCTGGCGCAGGAAGCGGAAGGCCGCCGCCTGAACACAAGCCGCCCGATCAGGTTTTGACAGCGGCCCTCCGGGGCCGCTTTTCGCTCCTGAACGATTGTTCGTGACTGGCATGGAAATGACGTACATTCATTTCAGGAATCCGGTTGCGGCAACGAAGCCTGCGAAGGCGTCTGTCGTCAGATGGATGGAGGTTGGGAAGTGGCCGTGTTGCGGACGCTGAGGCTGACGCTCAGCCCTTGCACCCCTAGTGACCGCGCCGACTTCATGGAGCTTGAGCGTGACCCGGAAGTCATGCGCTTTCTCAACGGCGGACACGCCATTGACCAGGAGCAGAGTGACCCGGATTCGCCCTTTCTCATGCCCAGGGGAACAGAGCCCCATGTTTGGACGGCGCGCCGGACAGCCAACAGTGCCTTCGTCGGATGGTTCTGTTTATGGCCGGAGAATGAAAAGGTGGCCGAGCTCGGGTTTCGCCTGCGCCGGATGGACTGGGGCCAGGGCTTGGCCACGGAAGGGGCTTCCGCCCTGATCAACTGGGGTTTCAGGCATGGCGGCTATGACAGGATCTTTGCCTGTGCGATGACCGTGAACCACGCCTCGCGCCGCGTGCTCGAGAAGATTGGCCTGAACTACACGCGCACGGTCTCGGTCGACTGGCCCGGCCGCTTTCCCGGCATTGAGGAAGGCGAAGTTCAATACGAGTTGACGCGCGCGGGATGGAATGGCGGCTAATCTACACCGCAAACCCTTCTCTTCTCATCATGCCCGCACTTGATGCGGGCATCTTCTTGGAGGATGAGAAGATGACCGGGTCAAGCCCGGTCAAGATGAAGAGTTTAGATTAGGCGAGCAACGCGGCAAGCTCTGCAAGCGTCTCAATCCGCGCCGCGGCCTTGCCCGGAATCCTGTCGTCCTGCCCGCCGCTGCGCGCGAGCCGCACCACCTGAAACCCGAACTGTGCTGCCGCCTGGGCGTCCCAGCTGTTGGCGGAGACAAAGCAGATCGACGGCGCGTCCTGGATTTGCAGCTTCTGCATGGCGTGGCGGTAAACCCGCCGGCTCGGCTTGTAGATTCCCACATCCTCCACCGACAGAACCATGTCGAAAGATTTTTCGAGTCCGGCGGCGCGCACCGCGCTGTCGAGCATGGAGGGGCTGCCATTGGAGAGGATGGCGGTTCGCTTGCTCTTGGCCCGCACCGCTTGCAAGGCCTCGGCCACTTCCGGATAGGCATCAAGCTTCAGATAGAGCGTCATCAATTCATCGCGCAAGCCAACGTCGTCGATCTTCAGGGCCTCCAGCGAAAAATCCAGCGCATCGCCCGTCACATGCCAGAAATCCGCATGCACCCCCATGAGGCTGCGCAGCCACGTGTATTCCAGTTGCTTCTGCCGCCACAACCGCGCGAGGTCATTGGCCTTGTCGCCAATTTCCGTTGCCAGCTTCTGCACCGGGGAATTCACGTCAAACAGCGTGCCATAGGCATCAAAAACGCAGGCCCTTATGCCTTCAAGTCCAGCCATTGCCCTTCTCCGTCCCGCACTTTGCGGCTATGCTAAACCAACACGCGGAAAAATAACATGCCACATGACGCACACGACCACGACGGCCACTCGGAACTTTCCCCCATCGCCTTGCGGGTCAAGGCATTGGAGTCGCTTCTCGTTGAAAAAGGCTATGTCGATCCGGCGGCGCTCGACGTGCTGATCGACACCTATGAAACCAAAATCGGCCCGCGCAATGGCGCGAAAGTAGTGGCCAAGGCCTGGACTGATCCGGCTTATGCGAAATGGCTGAAGGAGGATGCAACCCAAGCCATCGAAAGCCTGGGCTTCACCGGCCGCCAGGGCGAACACATGGTGGCGCTGTTCAACACGCCGGAAATTCACAACATGGTGGTCTGCACCCTCTGCTCCTGTTACCCGTGGCCGGTGCTAGGCCTGCCGCCCGTCTGGTACAAGTCGCCGCCCTACCGCTCGCGCGCTGTCATTGATCCGCGCGGCGTGCTCGCCGAATTCGGCGTGACGCTTCCCGAAAAAACCAAAGTCAGCGTCTGGGATTCAACCGCCGAGGTCCGCTATCTCGTCATTCCCATGCGGCCGGCAAACACCGAGAACTTAAGCGAAGAAGAACTGGCGGGCCTCGTCAATCGCGATTCGATGATCGGCACACGGCTTGCGGGGCGCGTGGCGTGAACGGCCCGCAGGACATGGGCGGCATGATGGGCTTTGGCCCGGTCAAGCCCGAGATCAACGAGCCCGTGTTCCATGCGGAGTGGGAGCGCCGCGTGCTGGGGCTCACCCTCGCCATGGATGCCTGCGGCCTGTGGAACATCGACATCCTGCGCCACACGCGGGAATGTTTCCCGGCGGACGTTTACTGGTCGGTGCCCTACTATGATCTCCGCATCGAAGCGCATATCAAGGCAATGATCGCGCGCGGGCTCATCACTGAAGCCGAAATTCTGGCAGGCCGCATGCAGGCCCCGCCAAAGCCCGTGAAAGCCGTGCTTACGCCTGAAAAAGTCGGTCCTGTACTTGCCAAGGGCAGCGCCTACATTCGGGCTACAGAAGCAAAACCGCTTTTCAAAATCGGTGACCGCGTGAAGGCGCGTAATCTTCATCCTGAAGGCCACATCCGACTGCCCGGTTACCTGCGCGGCAAGACAGGAGAAGTTGTCCGTTATCACAAGGCCCACGTGTTTCCCGACAAAAATGCCCATGGCAAGGGCGAAAATCCGCAGCATCTCTATGCCGTGCGCTTCAAGGCGCGCGATGTCTTTGGCGCAAACAACGACGATGAGCTGCAGGCTGATCTCTTCGAACCCTATCTGGAGGCCGCGTGAACGGCGCCCATGATCTCGGCGGCATGATGGGCTTTGGCCCCATCGCGGCGGCGCCATCCGAACCGGTGTTTCATGAAAAATGGGAAGGCCGCATGGCCGCCCTTGTGATGACCGTCCCCGGCGACTGGTCCATTGATGAGGATAGGCAGGCTTGCGAATCCATGCACCCCGCCAAGTATCTCAAGACGAGCTACTACGAGCATTGGCTGCACGGCCTGGAAACGCTGCTGAAAAAATACACGCCGGACAGCTCCGGCCGGATGCGCCCGGAAGACATTTGGCCGGCATTGACGGCCTACCGCAGCTATGCCCGCGACGTGCCAAATCCTGCCGCCTTTGCAATGGGCCAGAAAGTACGCGTGAAAATCATGAACCCCATGACCCACACCCGTAGCCCCCGTTATGTGCGGGGGCACGTGGGCGAAGTGGTGAAAATCCATGGCGCCCATGTGTTCCCCGATTCAAACGCCTTGTGCCGCGGCGAAAACCCGCAATGGCTCTACACTGTTTGCTTCACCGCGAAGGAATTATGGAACCGCGCCACTGATGACACGGTGATGCTCGATCTCTGGGAGCCCTATCTTGAACCCGTCTGATCTCAAGGACCCGGTTTTCAATGAGCCGTGGGAGGCGCAAGCCTTCGCCATGGTGGTGAAGCTGCATGAGCGCGGGGCTTTCACCTGGAGCGAATGGGCCGAAACGTTAGGCGCGGAAATAAAATCAAAGGACGCGCCCTATTATGAGCAGTGGCTGGCGGCGCTCGAAAAAATCGTTGAAGCCAAGGGCCTGATGTCGCAGGTCGAACGCTTGAACCGGGTTGAGGCGTGGGACCGCGCCGCCCATGCAACGCCGCACGGCCAGCCCATAAAACTCAGCCGATCGTAGCCAGCCACGGGAACTGTTCCAGAAACCAATAGGCCATGCTTTGCATGGAGCCGGTGAGAAACATGATGCCGGTCAGCACCAGCAACCCGCCCATCACCCGCTCCACCGTGCCGAGATGTTTTTTGAATTTGCTGAAGAAACCAAGAAAGGTTCCGACGCCCGCCGCCGCGAGCAGAAACGGAATGCCCAGACCCAGCGAATAAATCGCCAGCAGGCCCGCACCTCGCGCCACATCCTGTTCGCTGGCGGCGATGGTGAGGATGGTGGCCAGCACCGGCCCGATGCACGGCGTCCAGCCAAAGGCAAAGGCAAGGCCAATGCCATAGGCGCCCAGCAGGCCCACAGGCCTTGAGTGATGATGGTAGCGCGCTTCACGGTGCAGAAACGCCAGCTTGAACACGCCGAGGAAATGCAGGCCCATCAAAATGATGAACACGCCGGCGATTTGCGAAAGCACCCCCAGATATTCGCGCAGCAATTGCCCGGCAACCGAGGCGCTGGCCCCCAAGGTGATAAAGACCGTCGAAAATCCGAGCACGAAACACAGTGCCGCAAGCAGGGCGCGGCGCTGCTGCGAAACTGAAGCGCCATCCCCATTGGACAACTCATCGAGCGTGGCGCCCGTGATGAAGCAAAGATAGGAAGGCACCAGCGGCAGAACACAGGGGCTGAGAAAACTGATGATGCCCGCCAGCAGCGCCGCCTGGACTGAAACAGTGAGATCCATGACGCTTAAGTGACAGGGCGGGCCACCAGTTTCAACTCAATCATTGCCGCATCCGATCAACACCGCTTGACATGCTGGTTTAATATGATACGTTATAACATAACATATCGAGGAAACAACCATGCGCCTTGCGATCTCCTGCCTCGCCACTCTCCTGCTTTCCGCCTCGGCCCTGGCAGCGCCGAAAGTCATTGCCTCCATCGTGCCGGTCCATAGCATCGTTGCCGCGGTCATGGGCGATGCGGGAACTCCCGAACTGCTTCTCTCCGGCCGGAATTCCGAGCACACCGCCTCCCTCTCGCCACAGCAGCTCTCGGACATAGGCCAAGCCGACGTGGTCTTCATGATCGGCAGCGGGCTGGAACACAAGCTCGGCCAGGTCAGCGGCAGCGATGCGGTGGGCGGCAAAACATTCACCGCCCTTTCCGAAGCCGCCGGAGTCAAAACACTGCCCGTGCGCCAGGGCGGCGCGTTCGAGGCCCATGAGCATGAAGAGCACGAAGGCGAAGAACACGGCGGCCACGACGAGGCCATCCTGAAATTCGATCCCCACATCTGGCTCGACCCTGAAAACGTCAAGGCCATGACAAATGCCGTCGCTGCCGGCTTGAGCAAGATTGATCCCGACAATACCAAAACCTATGAAGCAAATGCCGCGGCCTATGTAGCCTCACTTGATCAGCTCACGGACGAAATTGCCGCCGAAACGAAACCGATTCAGAACAGGCCCTTCGTGGTTTTCCATGATGCCTACCAGTATTTTGAAAAGCGCTTTGGCCTCACCGCCGTGGGCAGCATCTCGGATGTCTCCGCCGCCGCGCCTTCCGCCAAGCGCTTGAACGAAATCCGGAGCAAGCTTGAGGAAACAAAAGCCGTCTGCGTCTTCCGCGAACCGCAGTTCGACGCGAAATACGTGACCGTTGTGCTCGAAGGTTCGCAAGCCAGGCAAGGCGTGCTCGATCCCATCGGCAGCGACATCACCCCCGGGCCAAAGGCCTATTCCGAATTGCTCACCAGGCTGGCCAAGGGGGCCAGGGATTGCCTTATGAACTAGGCGTTGCATTTGATCATTAATTCGTTATATAAGTTATTAGTTATATAATGGATACCCGCCATGATCATCCTCGACCAGTCCTTCGCCGCCCTCGCCGACCCCACCCGCCGCGCCATCATCGCGCGGCTGGCGAAGGGTGAGGCGACCGTACAGGACCTCGCCCGCCCATTTTCCATCAGCCAGCCCGCGATCAGCCGTCACCTGAAGGTGCTGGAAGAAGCGGGGCTGATCGAAACCCGCATCGACGGCACCGCCCGCCCCCGCCGCCTGAAACCTGACGCCGTCGCAGCGCTCTGGGACTGGCTCGGCCAGTATCGCGCGCTATGGGAGATGCAGTTCCAAAAGATGGATGCGGTGCTCGACGGCCTGTCTGACGAATCGGAGCGAAGCACATCATGAACATCAACCTGGCCAAGCTGCAGCTCGTGCTGGACGGCGAAACCGACATCATCATCCGGCGCGACTTCACCCATCCGCCCGCCCGCGTCTGGCGCGCGCTGACCGAGCCTGCGCTGATCCAGCAGTGGCTGGGCGGGATGAAACGCTGCGAGATGGACCCGCGCCCGGGCGGGGCCTTTCACTATGAATGGGAAGAGTTCTTTTTCTCGGGGCCAATCCTGGCCGCCGATGCGCTCCATCACATGACCCATGTCGAACATTTCAGCGGTGATGCGTCTTACCATGTCGAGGTCACGACCGATCTGGCCGCGCATGGAACCGGAACCCGGATGACCATGGTGATGCGCTATGCGAATGCCGGGGCGCGGGCCGCAGCCATCGCCAACGGCTTTACCGACAGCTTCGACGAAATTTATGGCAGACTCGAAACGCTGCTAACCGCGGGATGACGGGTCTTTCCCCATGGCCTGAATTTGTGGGTGGCTTTGAACTGTGTTACGTCTTGCGGCGTGCAACCCTCGGATACACATAACAACCGCATTGCCAAGATGTCGTTTGCATCGGTCTATCCATTCTATCTTGCCAAGGTGGAAAAGAAAGGCAGAACGAAAGAAGAGCTGCATCTCGTCATCAGGTGGCTGACCGGCTTCGATGAAGCCAAGCTGCAGGAATTGATCCGGGACAAGGTAAATTTTGAAACATTCTTCCAGCATGCCTCCCTGAATCCTAACGCACGCCTGATCAAAGGATTGATTTGCGGCTATCGTGTCGAGGACATTGAGAATCCCTTGACGCAACAGGCAAGGTATCTGGACAAGTTGGTTGATGAACTGGCGAAGGGCAAGGATATGAAGAAAATCATGCGCGCCCCTTAGCGCAGCGCCAGCAGCCGCCCGTCAATGGCGGCAAGGCCCAGCGCGATAAGCCCCATGCCGGCAAAATGCCTGAGTTCCAGTTGCTCGCCCAGAAACAGGAAGCCCAGAAGCACCGCACTTACCGGGATCAGGAAAGTGACCAGCAGCAGGTTGGTCGCCCCCGCTGTGGCAAGTATCCGGAAGAAGATCAGGTAGGCCAGCGCCGTTGAAAGAATGGCAAGCCCGGCGATTGCCGCCCACACCGCGAGGCTGGGCTGCGCCAGGGTCCAGGACTGTTCAACCAGCAAAGCGATGGGCACGAGCATCAAGGTTGAAGCCGTCAATTGCCCTGTCGCCGTCATCATGGGGGTCACCCCCATCTGCTTGAAGCGCCGCCCATAGACGCCGGAGATGCCATAAAAGGCCGAAGCCAGGAGAATGGCCACTTGCGCCCAGACATTGCTTCCAAGCCCCTGCAGCGCCGCTGGGCCAACCATGACGGCGGCGCCGATAAATCCGACGATGACGCCGATGAGCTTCTTGCCCGTAATTTTCTCGTCGCTGGTGAAGAAATGCGCCACGAGAACGCCAAACAGCGGCGTGGTGGCGTTGAGGATGGAGGCAAGCCCGCTGGGAATTTGCGTTTGCCCCCAGACAATCAGGGTTTGCGGGATGGCATTGTTGAGAAGCCCCATGCCGGCAAAGGCCAGCCACACCTTGGGGTCGCGCGGCATCCACTGCCCCATGGCGCGGATCACCACATGCAGGGTCACGGCGGCAATGCCCACCCGCAGCATCATGATGGTGAGCGGCGGCAATTCCTTGACGGCAACCCCGATGAAAAAGAACGATCCACCCCAGAGAACCGAAAGGATGAGCAGCAAAGCCCATTCCCTTGCGCCCATGATTTTTTGCGTCGCCATAGTTCCCCATTCCTGCCGTGGAAGGCACTATGGCGGAGGGGCAGCCCGCCGCCCACCCGTTTACCGACCTTGCCAAAACTTAATTTCACTTTTTTGCCGCATGCGTTCACTATGCGGGCCTTGAAGGGGAGTTTTCACGGATGGCGGCGCGCCGCAACCTTTATCTTGTCATGGCTGCAATGACGGCCTCTTTCGCGGGCACGCAGGCCCGGGCACACCCCCATGTCTGGATTGAAATGCAGTCGTCCGTCGTCTTCACCGAGGACGGCCTGATCAAGGGCATCGACCTGGAATGGACCTTTGACGACGCTTATACGCAGATGGCGCTGGAGGGCCTGGATGTTGATGGCGACGGCCTATACAGCCAGGCCGAACTGGCCCCCCTCACCAAGGAAAATATCGCGTCGCTGAAAGACTATGAATATTTCACCGTCATGCGGGTGGGCGGCGAACAGCAGAAAATTGCCGAGGTCACCGACTTCGGCCAGATCTGGAGCAACAACAAGCTCACCCTCCATCTCCAGGTTCCCCTGGAAAAACCCGTCGACCCGAAAGCCCAGGAGTTTACCTTCAAGGTCTATGACCCGGAATTTTTTATCGCCATCGATTACATCAAGGATGATCCCGTCGATGTCGTGGGCAAGATGCCGGAGCCCTGCAAGCTGGTGGTGAAGCCGGTGCCCACCGATGCCGAGCTTGACCAGACCCGCACCATGCTGTCCACCAAGGGCGCCGACTGGAAACCAGAAAATGCCGAGGACTTCGGCGCCATGTTTGCCCAGGCCGTATCGATCGCATGCAAAGCATGAGGCAGCTTCTGCGCCATCTGCTGATGGTTTTTATCCTTGCCGGATTCTTTGCAGTTCCCGCCATGGCGCAAACCGCTGGCGAGCCCACCAGCGAAATCAAGATCGACAAAAAAAAACTGCTGGTCCAGCCGCGCAACGAAGATGGCTCGCTGATCATGGTTTCGTTCTGGGAAGACCCGGTGCTGTGGGTGCGCGAGAAGCAGCAGGAATTCTATGGCGCCATGTCCGGCGCCTTGCGCAATATCAGAACCGGCGGCGCCACAACCGCCGCCTGGACCCTGATGGCTCTCAGCTTTGGCTACGGCATTTTTCACGCGGCGGGGCCGGGGCATGGCAAGACCGTCATCTCCGCCTGGCTGCTCGCCACGGAAAATGAACTGAAGCGCGGCATCGTCATCGCCTTTCTCAGTTCCATCATCCAGGCCCTCGTGGCCATTTTATTGGTAAGCGTTTTGCTGCTCGCCGTGGCAAGCGCCGGCAGCGCGGCGCGTGACATGGCAGGTTTCCTCGAAAGCGCCAGCTACGCCATGATCGGCGCCATGGGCCTTTATCTCATCTGGACCGCCCTGCGCCCTAAGGGCCACCATGATCACCACCATCACCATGATCACGACCATCACCACCATGGTCATGTGCATGACGAACACTGCGGCCATGCCCATGTGGCGGAGGCGAAACAGGTGCGGGGTGAATGGTCGCTCACCAAGGCTTTTTCGCTGGCCTTCGCCGTCGGCATCAGGCCCTGCACTGGCGCAATTCTGGTCTTGATCCTGGCCAATGCCCTGGGAATTTACTGGGCGGGCGTCGCCTCAACCCTGGTCATGGCAATCGGCACATTCCTTACCGTCTCAGTCATCGCCGCCATCGCCGTCTATTCCAAGAAGCTCGCCATGCGCCTCGCCTCCCGCGATGACCGGTGGCTGGACTGGCTGGGCTTCGCCCTTCGCATGGGTGGCGGCCTTGCGATTGCCGCACTTGGCGGCTTATTGTTCCTGGGTTCCCTTGGCCGTACAACGGGAATGACCTGATGATGAGCAAAGGCACCTCCCATGAAAACCGACAGCATTGCCAAGCGCCGCTCCGACCGCACCTGGATGACCGCCGAAAGCTGCAAGCTCGATGATTTCGTCAAGCTCATCGCCCGCGAAACCAGCCTGAGCGACTATCCCCTCGCCAGCGCCGTGCAATCCAACGTGCTGGTCTATGAGGGAGACGCGGTGCGCGCCGCCGCAAAGGATCCCGATCATCGCAAGGCCATCATGGCGGAATGGGCCGAGGCGATCTATTCCGGCCCGGGCATTCTCATGTTCAAGAATGCCTTCCCCGACAAGGCATTGCTTGACGCGGCCACCGATACCTTCAACGCCATGATCAGGGAACAGCACGAGGCCAAAACCGGCGGCGGCGATCATTTCGCCAAGCCCGGCGCCAATGACCGCATCTGGAACGCCCTGGAAAAACTCTGCCTGCGCGATCCGGAGCTTTTCGCCAAATACTATTCCAACGAGATTGTCGCGCTCATTTCCGAAAGCTGGCTCGGCACCAGTTACCAGATCACCTCGCAGCTCAATGTGGTGAACCCCGGCGGCGAAGCCCAGTCCGTTCACCGCGACTATCACATGGGATTCCAGACCGCCGCCGAGATCGAGCGTTTCCCGCTGCATGCCCACCAGCTTTCGCCGGTGCTCACCCTGCAAGGCGCCGTTGCCCATTGCGACATGCCGGTTGAAAGCGGCCCAACACTCTATCTGCCCTATTCGCAGAACTTCGTGCCCGGTTATTTCGCCTGGCGGAAGCCCGAGTTCAAGGACTACTTCGACAAGAATTACATCCAGTTGCCCCTGGCCAAGGGCGATGCGGTGTTCCTGAGCCCCGCTCTATTCCATGCCGCGGGCCATAACCGCACCAAGGATGTGAAGCGCATGGCGAACCTGCTGCAGGTGTCGTCAGCCTATGGCCGCGCCATGGAAAGCATGGACCGCGCCGCCATGTCAGCCATTCTTTACCCAACGCTCCGCAAAATGAAATTGAGTGCCGGCGAAATTTCAAACGCCGTCGCCGCCTGCGCCGAAGGCTACGCCTTCCCCACCAACCTCGACCGCGACCCGCCCATCGGCGGCCTCGCCCCCCAAACCCAGCAACAGCTCATGGCCAAGGCTTTGGCGGAGAATTGGGAGACGGAGGTGTTTACAGCGGCGCTGAAAAAACATTCCTGGCGCCGGCTGACGTAATTATTCAGAGACTAGTTCATATTCTCACTTGCCGCTTTCGATTTAGAATAGCAGTTAAGCGGCTAGGGCACTCGCAATACTTGGACTCTCTAGCCAATCCACCCAAAGGCCAAGAAATTTTCGAAACTCCGCCTCACCAATTCGCAGTGTCTTTATACCAACAAGTTTTTGCCGATTATCTTTGTCATACTTCCCACAAACAAATGCGAAAATCTTTGCCGAATTTCCAAAAACTTGATTGCCGCCTTCATCTAAAAATGCAATTCCGCCATGCGCAAAGGAGTTTCTCAAACAATTTATCCACTGCCTGAAATCCATTTGACGGGCGTCCGAGAATGACTCTTCTGTTGCCAATTTACTTGCAAGACTACCTGGAAAATTGCTGGCTATATTTAGTGGTTCAACTGTCTTTTCATATTCAGCGAAACTCCAAGCGCTACCTCGAAAGAAAGAAAGGAAGGTCTCCGAGTTTTCCTTTCTCATAAACTTCCTTCATTTTACTTGTAGTTTCCGGGTCCAACAGATGATCATCCACGTAAGAGTGTTCGTCTGCTTCAAATTTTTTCACAATTCGTTCTATCGGTAACGAAATAATTGGCGCTGCCATTGACAATAAGAATGTCATTGTAAGCGGGCCGAGGTACTGTTCACCAGGGAAATATACTTTGGACGCTTCGCCCCAAAGTTCGTCGATGAGAATTAAACAACGCCGTGGTAACTCCAAGCTGTAGTGGTATGGAATACCCATTTGTTAGGTTCTTAACTTCATGCAAACCGCACCGCGTAAACCGGCGGCAGGGAATGCGTCACGCTCTGCCAGCTGTCGCCTTGGTCTTCGCTGACCC
>CADEEO010000089.1:0-7942 GCA_902826365.1 uncultured Hyphomicrobiales bacterium
AACTCACCTGGCAATTCGTCATCCGCAACGGCTGGGTGCATCGGGTTGCGGACTATGATGATGTGAAGCGAATTATTTCTTCCGAGAAACTATAAAGCGCGCCGCCTCGCGCAGCATGTCGGCTTTACTGCCATAGAGCGCCAGCGCCGCAGTGGCCGAAGCAATCAGGCTGCCCGCTTTTTCAGCCGCTGCCTTTCGCCCCATCAGGGACGCAATGGTGGCTTTGCCTCTTTGCAAATCCTTTTGCGTGGCCTTGCCAAGCGCCTCCGGTGAAGACTCAAGATCAAGCAAGTCATCGGCAATTTGAAATGCCAAACCAATGTCATCGGCGTAGTGCCGAAGCGGCGTGGGGTCCGCGCCGGCCAGGATGGCTCCCGCCTCGCAGGCAAAGCGGAAGAGGGCGCCCGTCTTGTGCGCTTGAATGCGGATGATGCTGTCCAGCGTTTGCGCAGGCCCTGCCTCCGCCTCGATATCAAGCATCTGGCCGCCCGCCATGCCGTTCATGCCGGAGGCCCGCGTCAGTTCCAGAACAAGAGCGCTGCGAACCTCCGCATCGGCATGGGTTTCGCCATGGGCCAAAATCTCAAATGCAAGAGTGAGCAGGGAGTCTCCTGCGAGGATCGCCGTCGCCTCGTCAAATTTCCTGTGCGCCGTGGGCTTGCCGCGCCGCAGGTCATCATCGTCCATGGCCGGCAAATCATCATGCACCAGCGAATAGCAGTGCACGCATTCGAGCGCCGCCCCCACCCGTAAGGCGCTGGCCGCGGGCACGTTGAACAGCCGCGCCGATTCAATCACCAGGAATGGCCGCAGCCGCTTTCCCGCTCCCAGCGCCGCATAGCGCATGGCGCTCAGCAAACGCGGCGATGCGCTTTCCGATAGCAACTGCTCCAGCAGCGCATCCGTAGCCGCTGCCGCTTCTCTTAAGGCTGTTTCAAATTGTGTTTCGGGTGTTGACGCCAAGGCCTGACCTGTGTGTTAAGACCACCTGTGTACTGTCATGACCATTGAAACTCAATCAGGCATGGTTGCGTCGTCCAGGCGCTATCTCGACGGGCTGAAGTCCTGGCAGAGGCGGCTGGTCTATGCGCTCGTCTTTATCACCGCCTGGCCCATTGTCATGACGCTGGTTTACACCGCCGTGCCGCCGCCATTTTCTAACCTGATGATTCTCCGCTTGTTCACAGGCAACGGCATTCACAAGGATTGGGTGAGCCTCGGTGAAATGTCGCCGCAGCTCGCCAATGCCGTTATAACCTCCGAAGACGCCCGTTTTTGCGATCACAATGGGGTGGATTGGGTGGAATTTCAGGGTGTGGTGGACGATGTCTTCGATGACGACGAAGGCCCGATCCGCGGCGCCAGCACCATTTCCATGCAAACCGCCAAGAACCTGTTTCTCTGGGACGGCCGCAGTTTCATCAGAAAAGGCCTTGAAATTCCAATAGCTTACTGGATGGATTTGGTGCTTTCCAAGCGCCGCATGATCGAAATTTACCTCAACATTGTCGAATGGGGCCCCGGCGTCTATGGGGCTGAGGCGGCTTCCCAGTTCCATTTCCGGAAACCCGCCGCCAAACTGAGCAAGCGGGAGGCGGCCCTTCTTGCCGCCGTCCTCCCAAATCCTATCAAACGCAAGGCCGGAAAGCCCTCAAAACGGGTTTCTTCCATAGCCAACCGCATTATGTCGCGGATGAACGGCATGGGCTCCTATCTCGCTTGTCTTGGGCCATAAGCTTCGCTATAAGCCGCCCAACCGTGGTGGGCTTAAGCCCGCCTGATATGGAGTAGATTATGGCCGTTCCACGCAGAAAAATGTCAAAAAGCCGTATCGGCATGCGCCGTTCAGGCCAGAAGATGCAAACGATTACCTGGATTGAGGACAAGAAATCCGGCGAATTGCGCCGTCCTCACCATATCGACCTGAAGACCGGCATGTACCGTGGCCGCCAGGTTCTGGCCGTCAAGGCCGACGCTTAATCATTGCTTTTTGAAGCTTTGGGACCGGTCGCCTGACCGGTCTTTTTCTTTTTGAATCAGGGCTCGCTGGTCTGGCCCGTGTTTTGCAGCGGCAGCGCCATGTTGGCAGGAAACTGGCGGATGGTGACAGCGGTTAATCTGCGCGAAAGCGCGGAGCTGGATGCCGTTTTGCCCGCCTGGAGGCGCCTCGCTGACCATAGTTTGGCACCCGCCGGGCTCAATGCCCCGGAGCTGGTTATGCCACTTCTGAGGGGCTTGCCGGGGGCAGAACTCGCCGTTGTGAAACAAGGCAATGACCTGCTTTTTGCTCTTCCCATGAAGAAGCGGCGCTTCATGCCGGCCCTCTTTACCAATTGGATGACCGACCTCACCATCATCGGCGAACCCCACCTTGACCGTGAGTTCCCCGAAGCGGGCTTAACCTCTTTCATTAATCATCTGAAAAGTCCCATTCTGCTTCACTCCCTGAAGGTGAACGGCCCATTTTGGAACCAGCTCGCCAAGCAGGATGCCCAGGTTTCCATTCTCAAGTCATGGGAACGTGCGGCACTGAATCCCGCCGGAACCTACGAGACCTGGGCCGAATCAAACTTCGGAGCCAAGCGCCGCAAGGAATATCGCCGCCTCACCAATCGGCTGTCGGAAATGGGCAACTTCGAGTCCCTGAGCCTCGAAGTCGGGCGCGACTGCAAGCCATGGGTGGCGGATCTGCTGGCCCTCGAGGCCGCCGGCTGGAAAGGCAAGCGCGGCACTGCCATCGCCGCAAATCCTGCATTGCATGCAGCCTTCAAGGACTCCTGCCAGTTTCTGGCCGCCGCAGGAAAACTCCGTTTCTGGAAGCTTGCGCTTGATGGAAAGACCATCGCGATTACCTATGCCATCGTCGAAGGCGACCAGGCGTGGCTTCACAAGATTGCCTATGACGAGACTTACGCAAAGTTTTCGCCCGGCGTGCTGCTCGTGCTTTACGCCACCGAAGGCCTCTTTGCCGAAAGCGGCATCACTCTTGTCGACAGCTGCGCCATTCCCGGCCATCCGATGATTGAAAACATCTGGCGCGACCGCCTCAAGGTGGCCGACGTGATGATTGCGCCAAATTCTATTGGTGTGAAGCGCTTCGCTATGACTTTGAAGGCAGAAAGATTGCGCCGGTCCGCGCGGGAAATTGCCCGCGATACTTACAATTTTGTGAGAGGAAGGAAAAGATCATGAGCATTGTCTGCATTGACCCCGTCGTGGCCCGTGAAAAATTCCTGAAGCGGCCATTTGAGCTCAAGCATGGGCTTTCGGATCACCCGTTGTTCTCCCTGCAGCGCCTGGTGGAATTGGCCAAGTCGCTGCCGCGTGACCGGATCGAATACAATTCCGGCAAGGTGGCGGTGGGCGTGAAGCCGGAAGATGTTCCAAAGATCGATATGCCGGCCGAAGACGTGATCCGCACCATTGAAACGGCAAATGCCTGGATGGTGATCAAGTATGTGAATGAGGATCTCGCCTACAATGAATTGCTCAAGGCCTTTGTTGAGGAAGCCAATGCGGCGGCGGGCAAGAAGCCCGGCGATTATTCGGATCTTCAGGGCTTCATCTTTGTGTCATCGGCAAACTCGATCACGCCATTTCACTTTGACGCGGAGGAAAACATCCTCATCCAGATCAAGGGCGACAAGTTCGTCCGCACTTTTGACAATGATGACCGCAAACTGGTGTCCGAAGAGACTTTGGAACTGACGCCATCCAGGCATCGCAACACCAAGTATGAGCCTTGGTACGAAAAGCGCGCTGCGCTGCACGCCTTGAAGCCCGGTGACGCTGTACATATGCCCTATATGGTGCCCCATTGGGTGAGCACCGGAAACTCCTATTCGATTTCCATGGCCATGACCTGGAAGACGCCGGAAGTGCTGCGCCTCAACAAGATCAGGCTGGTCAACGGCACGCTCCGCCACTACGGCCTGCCGCAAAAGCCGCCGGGTATTTCGCCAAAGCTGGATGCACTGAAAGTGATGGCCCACGACGCCCTGCGCGCGGTGCTTGATCCCTTGCGCAAATCGGAAAGCATCCGCCGCTTCCTGCGCGGCCTGATCTACGGCCGCAATGCCAACTACTATCTCGAAGGCCAGGCAAAAAAAGCTGGGATGTAAACTAAACCACATATCCTTCATTCTCATCATGCCCGCGCTCGACGCGGGCATCTTCTTGAGTCCTAAATGAAGATGGCCGGGTCAAGCCCGGCCACGATGAAATTGCAAAGTGGAGAGGGTGCCTTACCCCGCAATAACCTTGTCCGCCGGCACATAGGCATAGCCCAGGTCATCGGCTACCGCCTTGTAGGTCACCTTGCCATGGGCGACATTCAGGCCGTTCTTCAAATGCACGTCATCGGCAAGCGCTTTCTTCCAGCCCTTGTTGGCAATGGCCATGGCGAAGGGAAGTGTCACATTATTCAGGGCGAAAGTGGAGGTGCGCGCCACGCCGCCCGGCATGTTGGCCACGCAGTAGTGAATGACGCCGTCCACAACATAGGTGGGGTCCGCATGGGTTGTGGCCTTTGAGGTTTCCGCACAGCCGCCCTGGTCGATGGCGACGTCAACGAAGACTGAACCGGGCTTCCAGTCCTTCAGCATTTTCTTGGTCACAAGCTTTGGCGCTGCCGCGCCGGGAATGAGAACGCCGCCGATAACGAGGTCGGCGGTGGCGCATTCGTCTTCAATGGCGCCCTGAGTGGAATAAAGCGTCTTGGTGCTGGTGCCGAAACGGGCCACCAGTTCTTCCATGCGGTCCGTGCTGCGCTCGATGATAGTGACGTCTGCGCCCATGCCGATGGCAATCGCTGCCGCATTGGTGCCGACCACGCCGCCGCCGAGGATCACCACCTTGGCCGGAGATACGCCGGGAACGCCGCCCAGCAGCATGCCGCGCCCGCCTTGGGCTTTTTCGAGGCAATGCGCGCCGGACTGCACCGACATGCGGCCGGCAACCTGGCTCATGGGCGCGAGCAGGGGAAGCCCGCCCCGCGCCGCTGTCACGGTCTCATAGGCAATGCACACGGCGCCGGACTTCACCAGATCCTTGGTTTGCTCCGGGTCCGGGGCAAGGTGGAGGTAGGTGTAGAGGATCTGGCCTTCGCGCAGCATGGCACGCTCGCCCGCCTGCGGCTCCTTGACCTTCACGATCATGTCCGCCTTGGCGAAAATATCTTCAGCCGCTTTGACGATCTCGCCGCCGGCTGCCGTGTAGTCCGCATCCGATGCGCCGATCCCGCCGCCCGCATTGGCCTGCACCCAGACCTTGTGGCCGTTGCGCACCGCTTCGCGCACCGAGATGGGCGTCATGCCGACGCGGTATTCGTGATTCTTGATTTCCTTGGGTACGCCGATGAGCATTGCCGTTCCTCCAGTTGCCTGCGCCCAAAATATCCCACTTCCATTCGAATGAATTTCCAAAAAGAGGCGCCTGGAGGGCCGGGTTGAACTAAAATTCGAACTATTGTATGAATTATAGAATGAAATTCCATGAATTGGACAAGACCGATAAAATCATTCTGGCCGAGCTGCAAAAGAATGCCCGGCAGTCAATCAATGAACTCGCCGCGAAGGCAGGCCTTTCCGCCTCGTCCTGCCATCGCCGCGTGAAGCTATTGGAGGAAGCGGGAACCATCACCCGCTACACCGCAACGCTGGACCGCACCGCGCTCGGGCTCGCCAATGAATTCTTTGTGGAAGTGTCGCTCTCGGCGCAAACCGAAGAGGCCTTCGAAAAATTCGAGAAGGCGGTGCAGCGGGTGCCGGAGATCCTCGAATGCCATTTGATGAGCGGCCAGTTCGATTATCTCCTCCGCGTGGTGGCCAGCGACGCCGCGGATTACGAGCGCATCCACCGCTCGCGCATTTCGCGCCTGCCCGGCATCCAGCGCATCCAATCGTCGCTGGCGCTGCGCACCGTGAAAGCCTGGGCCGGTTATCCCGTTTGAAGCCTGGCGCGGCGGTCCATGATCAGCATGAAGAAACCGGCGCCGGCTACGATGGCCATGCCGCTCCAGGTCCAGAAATCCGGAAAGTCATTGAAGAACAGCAGTCCGAATAGAACCGCCCAGATCATGCCGGAATACTCGAAGGGCGCGACGAAATTTGATTCTGCTTGCTTGTAGGCGGAGATGAAGCACATCATGGCGAAGGCCGCCAGAACGCCTACGGCACTCAGGATCAGAAAGTCCGGAAGCGTGGGCCAGATAAATGGCCGCGTGAGAAACGCCAGGCTCTTGTGACTTCCCGAAAATCCGCTGGCCTGCGCTACAAGGCCGACCACGCCCGCAAAAACAAAATAAACCGCGTTCTGCCAGTTGGCGATCACCAGCGGCGCCACGCGCTGCGCCAGGTCGCGCCCCATCATCTGCCCGATGGCATAGCCAAAAGCCGAATAGAGGGCGAGCAGCGAGGCAGGCTCAAAAGCCTGCACTCCTGGCCGCACCATGACGATCACCCCGGCAAAGCCCGCAACAATGGCAATCCAGCGGTAATAGGGAACACGCTCGCCAAGGCAAGGCCCGGCGAGGCCCGCCACAAAAAACGGCATGGTAAAATAGATCGCCACCATGTTGGCAATCGGCATCGCCGCGATGGAAAGGATGAAAGCGAGATAGGCCGTACACAGGATGAGGGCGCGTATGAAAATTCGAAACCAGAGCGGCGTGAAAAGTGTTTGAAGCCCGTGGATGTATGCCAACCACACGCCAAGAATTGGCATTGATGTAAGACCACGAATCAGCATGGTCTCGTACACCGGATAAGTGCCGGACATGGCCTTGATGATCGCATCTTGCGTAGAAGCTAGCCCAATGGCCAGAAGCACGAGCACGGCGGCCCGCGCCTTGTTGTCGCCCGGGCTATGACTTGGCATCATGGATCGTTTCGGCCAGCAATTTCACGCCCTGGGCAATCTTCCTTTCGTCGATGGAAGAGAAAGCCAGGCGGAAATAATTCTTCGGTGGGTTCCGCCTGCCAAAATTTATCCGTCCCGGCTCAATCAGAATGCTCTTGGCCGCCGCAGCTTTCGCCAAGACTTCACTGTCGAGGTCGGCGGCCCCTTTTACCCAGAAACTGGTGCCGCCAAAACTCGGCAGGCGAGATGACGCGGGAAAGTGCTGCTCCAGCGCTTTGCCCATGATTTCCCAGCGCGTGCGGTAAGCCCGATGCAGGCGGCGGATCAAGGTGTCGTGATGGCCCAGCGAAAGAAACAGGGCAGCCGTGCGCTGGTTGTTGTTGGGCGCATGGCGCACCATCAGGCGGCGCAGCGCCCGGGCCTCCGCAATGAGCTTCTTCGGCCCCACCATGAAGCCCAGGCGCAGGCCCGGGAAAAGCGATTTGGACAGCGATCCCACGTAAATCACATGGCCCTTGTCATCGAGCGATTTGAGCGCCGGGCAGGGCTCGTTCACATAGTTTGTTTCAAACTCATAATCGTCTTCGATGATGATGAAGTCGCGCGCCGCCGCAAGCTTCAACAGCGCCATGCGCCGTTCGATGGGCATGGTGGCGGTGGTTGGGAACTGGTGGCTGGGCGTGGTGAAAACCACCTGCGCATTGTTGAGATCGGCATTGAGCGTCAGGCCATGGTCATCAACCGGCACCAGCGCCATATGCTTTGATTTAAGTTGGAAGATATTGCGCACATCCGGATAGCCCGGTTCCTCCATCGCCACGCGGGTATCCTCGTCAACCAGAAGGCTAGTGAGAAGGTAAAGCGCGTTCTGCGCCCCAAGGGTGATGAGGATTTCATCGTCTGTGGCCATTATGCCCCGGCGGGGCAAAATTCGCCGCCGGATATGCTCAACCAGCATGGGGTCGTCATGGGCCCAGGTATCGTTGGTCCAGGTGCCGAGCCATTTCTTGCCCAGCGCCTGCCGCGTGCAGTCGCGCCATTCGGCCACCGGAAACAGTGTGTGGTCAACCTGCCCATAGATGAA
>CADEEO010000089.1:8042-12424 GCA_902826365.1 uncultured Hyphomicrobiales bacterium
TCGCGCGCCAGTTGCTGGTCAAGGATGGCCGAAACCAGAGCCTCGCGGATTTGCATTTGCAGGCTTGAGTTTTCTGAACGCTTGATATGAACGAGCCAGTCGCGCAAATGGTTTGGTCCCTTGGAATAAACCGTCTGGACCTATCATAGTACCAACCCGCGCCCTAAAGTAGTCCGGAATCGTCGCAGCTTGGAACCCAATGACCGAACCCGTTATCGATACATCGCCAAAGACCTGGGACGAGGTGAAAACCACCACCTGTTACATGTGCGCCTGCCGCTGCGGGATCAAGGTTTACCTCAAGGACGGCAGCGTCAAATATATCGAGGGAAACCGCGATCATCCGGTGAACAAGGGGGTGATCTGCGGCAAGGGCGCCTCAGGCATCAAGCAGCACTATTCTCCGGCCCGCCTGTCAAAACCCCTGATGCGGGTGGGCGAGCGGGGCTCCGGCGAATTCCGCGAAGTTGAATGGGAAGAGGCGCTCCGCACGGCCACGCTGTGGCTTTCGGAAATCCGCAACAAGGATCCGCGCAAGCTTGCCTTCTTTACCGGCCGCGACCAATCCCAAGGCCTCACCGGTTGGTGGGCCACGCAGTTCGGAACCCCCAACTATGCCGCCCACGGCGGTTTCTGTTCGGTGAACATGGCCGCCGCCGGCCTTTACACCTTTGGCGGTTCCTTCTGGGAATTCGGCGAACCCGACTGGAAACATACGAAATACTTTCTGCTTTTCGGTGTGGCCGAAGACCATGCCTCAAACCCGATCAAGACCGGCCTTGGCAAATTGAAAGCCAAGGGCGCCAAATTCGTTTCCATCAATCCGGTGAAGACCGGCTATTCGGCAATTGCCGATGAATGGGTAGGTCTCAAGCCCGGCACCGATGGCTTGTTTGTGGGATCCCTCATCCATGAATTGCTGGGCGCCCAAAAAATCGATGGCGAGTATCTCCAGCGCTACACCAATGCACCCTGGCTGGTGATTGAAAATCCTGGCGGCGCCGATGACGGCCTTTTCCTGCGCGAAGTATCCGGCACGGCCCAGGTCTGGGATTCGCACACCAATTCGCCCATGTCCGCCACCTCAAGTGATGCCTCGCCAAAGCTCATGGGGCGCTTTGATCTGCCCGATGGCCGCAAGGTGGTGACCAGCTTCACCCTGATTGCCGAACGCTTCCTCTCCACTGATTACGCCCCGGAAACCGTGGCGGAACGCTGCGCCATTCCTGCCAGCACCATAAAGCGGATTGCCTTTGAAATCGCCGAAGCGGCCTTTGAGCATCAGATCGAACTTGATGTTCCGTGGACGGATTATACCGGCAGGCGTCACGAAAAAATGATTGGCCGGCCAGTTTCCATGCATGCAATGCGGGGCATCTCAGCCCATGCCAACGGCTTCCAGACCTGCCGCATCCTGCACATCCTGCAAATCATCCTCGGCACCATCGATGTGCCCGGCGGCTTCCGCTACAAGCCGCCGTTTCCAAAACCAATTCCGCCGCCCATTAGGCCCGCAGGCAAGCTGGGGCAAGTCAGGCCCAACACGCCCATGCCCGGCCCGCCATTGGGTTTCGTCGTCAGTCCCAATGATTTGCTGGTGGATGACGAGGGCAAGCCACTGCGCATCGACAAGGCCTATTCCTGGGATGCGCCGCTCGCCGCCCACGGCCTCATGCACATGGTGATCAACAACGCGGCCAAGGGCGATCCCTACAACATCGATCTTCTCTTCATGTACATGGCCAATATGAGCTGGAACTCGGCCATGAATGTGCCCGATACGTTGAAGGCGCTCACTGCCAAGCGCAGTGATGGCGAGTATGTCATCCCGCGCATCATCTATTCCGATGCCTATGATTCCGAGATGGTGCAATACGCCGATCTCATCCTGCCCGACACCACCTATCTCGAACGCTGGGATTGCATTTCGATGCTCGACCGGCCGATTTCGGAGGCCGACGGCCCCGCCGATTCCATCCGCCAGCCCGTGGTCGAACCGGAGCGTGACGTGCGCGCCTTTCAATCCGTGCTGCTGGACCTGGGCGCAAGGCTTGGTCTTCCCGGCATGACACGGCCCGATGGCACGGCGCGTTATCCCGGCGGCTATCCCGATTACATGGTGAACCATGAGCGCGCGCCCGGTTTGGGGCCGCTCGCGGGCTTCCGCGGCAAGGACGGCAAGGCCAAGGGCAGGGGTGCGCCCAACCCCGATCAGCTCAAGGCCTATATCGATAATGGCTGTCACTGGTTTTATGAACTGCCGGACCACATGAAATATTATCGCCATGTGAATTGGGATTATCTCGACTGGTCAACCTTCATGGGTTTCATGGGAAAGCCCGAGCCCATCATCCATCAGCTCTATTGCGAATCCCTGCAGAAGTTTCGCCTCGCCGCTCAGGGCCATGGAAAAATCCTGCCGCCTGCCGGACACGCCAAGCGCATCGCCACTTATTTTGATCCCGTGCCCTTCTGGTATCCGCCCTTCGAAGGCGACATGGTTTCCGACACGGAGTTTCCCATGCACGCCATCACCCAGCGCCCCATGGCCATGTATCACTCCTGGGGCTCGCAGAATGCCTGGCTTCGCCAAATCCTCGGGCGCAACTGGCTCTACATGAACAAGGACCGCGCCGCTTCCCTTGGCATTGCCGAAGGCGATTGGGTGACAGTGACTTCCCACCACGGCCAAATCAAATCGCAGGTGAAGCTCATGAGCGGCGTGAATGCCGATACGGTCTGGACCTGGAATGCCATCGGCAAAAGATCCGGCACCTGGGGCCTCTCCGCCGATGCGCCGGAAGCCAAAAAAGGATTCCTGCTCAATCACTTGATCTCCGATCTTCTCCCGGAACGCGAAGGCGGCTACCGCTTCTCCAACAGCGACCCCGTCACGGGGCAGGCGGCTTGGTACGATCTCAAGGTGCGCGTCGAAAAGGCGGCGGACCAGTCAGCCGAAAGCCAGCCCCAGTTCCCGGTTCTCAAAAAATTGCGGGGGCAGAAATGACCTCGCTGCCCACTCCGAAACCCAACCAGAAAAAACTCGGCCTCGTCATCGATCTTGATACTTGTGTGGGCTGCCAGGCCTGTGTCACTTCATGCAAAGAATGGAACACCCAAGGCTATTCGGCGCCGCTCAACGACAGCGACTCCTATGGCTCTGATCCCTCCGGCGTCTGGCTGAACCGCGTCCACGGTTACGAGGTAAAGGAAGAGGGCAGGGAAGATACCCGCGTGGTGCATTTTCCGCGCTCCTGCCTGCATTGCGAAACCCCGGCCTGCGTCACCGTCTGCCCCACCGGCGCCTCCTATAAGCGTGCCGAAGATGGCATTGTGCTGGTGAATCCGGATACTTGCATCGGCTGCAAGCTGTGTTCCTGGGCCTGCCCCTATGGCGCCCGCGAATATGACTACAGCCACGGCGTCATGAAGAAATGTACGCTCTGCGTTGACCGCATTTACAACACCAACCTTGAACCCGAGGACCGCGCGCCGGCTTGCGTGAAAGCCTGCCCGACCGGAGCCCGCCACTTCGGCGATCTCGGCGATCCAACTTCCGATGTTTCGCAACTGGTCAAAGTCCGCGAAGGCTTCGATCTGCTGCCGGAGATGAACTACAAGCCCGTGAACAAATATCTCCCGCCGCGCCAACGCCGGGATGCGGTGACGTCAGCGGCCATCGCCTTGCCCAAAGGCGATGGCTCGGCCATGGACCGCCTCTTCTCATGGGCCGACAAGTTCCTGAGCGGCAAGCCCTCTGGCACCATTGCCTCTCTCGACGATTTTTCCGACAAGCTCGAAGGCTGATGAATGTGTGGCAATGAACACTTTCCCCAACTCGTCATTCCGGCGAACGCCGGAATCCCGTTCATGTTCAGCTCTGTTCCAACAGATTCCGGCGTTCGCCGGAATGACGCGTGGGGTGAGAAGTGAACCCCGCCTATTCGGTCATCCTGTTCACAACGGCGTCCGGCGCAGGTTACGGGCTGCTCGCCTTGCTTGGCTTCGTCGGCGTCAATCATGGCCCCGCATCAAGTTTAATCTTTGGCCTGGTTGCCATCATCATTGCCCTCGGCCTGATCACCATCGGCCTGCTGTCCTCGACCTTCCATCTTGGCCACCCGGAACGTGCCTGGCGGGCCTTTTCGCAATGGCGCAGCTCATGGCTTTCGCGCGAAGGCGTGGCCGCTGTTTTGACTTATGTGCCTGCAGTTCTGTTCGGCGCAACCTGGCCGGATATCATTCATGCTCCCGCCTCGATCGGGCCGCTCGGCCTCATCACCGCGGCCCTGCGCGCCCGCCCGCGTTTCTACACGGCGACACTCGGTTCCGCCCTCAAGCCCTTTCACTCCTCGATCCATCCCTCCCCCCCGCCCGCCTAT
>CADEEO010000090.1 GCA_902826365.1 uncultured Hyphomicrobiales bacterium
GCAACTTCATGTTCGGTCTGTCGTCTGCTTCGGAAGCCGCAGCGTGAGGAGCGCTAGGCGCGCTGGTAATCGCAGCCGCCTGTTGCTCGCTGACTTTCGGTAATCTCAATGAGTCGATTTATCTGACGGCGCGGACTTCGGCCATCGTGTGCTAGCTGTTTTTGGGTTCGTTCATGTTTTCGGCGGTCTTTGCCATCCTTGGCGGGGATGCCCTGATCAAGGACTTTGTGGTTGGCCTTGATCTTTCCCCTTTGACGTTCCTGATCGTTACGCAGATCATCATTTTCATCCTTGGCTGGCCGCTGGAATGGACGGAAATCATTGTGATTTTTGTTCCTATTTTCCTGCCGTTGCTGGATCATTTCGGGATTGATCCGCTGTTTTTTGGAATTCTGATCGCCCTCAATATCCAAACGTCGTTTCTCTCGCCTCCCGTGGCCATGGCACCGTTCTACCTGAAGGGGGTGGCTCCAAAACATGTGAACATCAACGACATCTTTGCCGGCGTGACGCCGTTTATCTTTATAGTCCTGGTTGCCATGGTGCTTCTCTACATGTTCCCAGCCATTGGCATGTGGTTGCCCAATTACCTTTACGGGAGCTGAACTGCGGCTGATTTGGGGTGCCGGGCTGCAACTTGAAGCGGGTTGCGTTCGGCCCATATAGACGCTAAACCGCCCCGAAATTGAAATAGGTTCGCTTCCCCATGCAAACGGTTCTTCTGGTTATCCATCTTATTGTCGCCTTGGCCCTGATCGGGGCGGTGCTGCTGCAGCGTTCGGAAGGCGGAGCCTTGGGAATTGGCAGCGGTGGCGGAGGTGGCGGCAACCTGTTTTCGGCACGGGGCGTGGGCAATGCGCTGACCCGGACCACGGCCATTCTGGCCCTGTGTTTCTTTATTACTTCCATAGGCTTGACCTTGATCGCCCGTCACGGCGTTGGGACCGGCGGCTCGCTTTTTGATGGCGCGGCGGCCCCTGCAGGGGAGCAGGCTCCGGCAACGGGCGGAAGCGTGTTGCCGCAATTGCCCGCGGCACCTACTACGCCACAGGTTCCTGTTTCACAGTAATTGTTTCACGGCTTTTAACAATAATCTGAAAAACCCGGCTTTTCAGCCTTCGAATCATGTTTGCAAGCGAGTAGGTTGAACTCCCATGGCGCGATACATTTTCATTACCGGCGGCGTGGTTTCTTCCCTTGGCAAAGGCTTGGCTTCAGCGGCACTTGGCGCTCTGCTTCAAGCGCGCGGCTACAGCGTCCGGTTGCGGAAACTCGACCCCTACCTCAACGTCGATCCGGGCACCATGAGCCCCTATCAGCATGGCGAAGTTTTCGTGACCGATGACGGGGCGGAAACCGATCTCGACCTGGGTCACTATGAGCGCTTCACCGGCAGGCCCGCCAACAAGCAGGATAACATCACCACTGGGCGCATCTACCGGGATATCATTGCCAAGGAGCGGCGCGGGGATTTCCTTGGCGGCACGGTGCAGGTTATTCCGCATGTGACCGACGCCATCAAGGACTTCATTGGATCGGGGAACGAAGAGTTCGATTTTGTACTGGTGGAAATTGGCGGAACGGTTGGTGATATTGAAGGTTTGCCGTTTTTCGAGGCGATCCGCCAATTTGGGCAGGAGGCGCCGCGCGGCTCTTGTATCTATATCCATTTGACGCTGCTGCCCTATATTCCGACAGCTGGCGAATTGAAGACAAAGCCTACCCAGCATTCGGTGAAGGAGCTGCGCTCCATTGGCATTCAGCCCGATATTCTGCTGTGCCGCGCCGACCGGGAAATTCCCGAAAGCGAAAGGCGCAAGATTGCCCTGTTTTGCAACGTGCGGCCATCGGCCGTCATTCAGGCGCTGGATGTTTCAAGCATTTATGATGTGCCGCGGGCCTATCACACGGAAGGCCTGGACAAGGAAGTTCTCGATGCTTTTGGCATCAAGAATGCAAAAGCCCCTGACCTTTCCAAATGGCAGGGCATCATGCAGCGGGTGACCCAGCCCGAGGGCGAAGTGAAGATTGCCGTTGTCGGTAAATACACAGGCTTGCTTGATGCCTATAAGTCACTGAATGAGGCCTTGGTGCATGGCGGCATCGCCAACAACGTGAAAGTGCGCCTCGAATGGATTGAATCCGAAGTTTTCGAGAATGAGGATCCGGCCCCTTACCTTGAAGGTGTTGACGGCATTCTTGTGCCGGGCGGCTTTGGCGAGCGCGGTTCCGAAGGCAAGATCAGGGCTGCAACATTTGCCCGGACGCGCGATGTGCCTTATTTTGGCATTTGCTTTGGAATGCAAATGGCCTGCATCGAGGCGGCGCGGAACCTGTGCGGCATTCCCGATGCAAGCTCGACGGAGTTTGGCCCGACGAAGCAACCGATTGTTGGCGAAATGACCGAATGGATGAAGGGCAACGAACTGGAGCTTCGCAAGGCGGGCGGCGACCTTGGCGGCACCATGCGGTTGGGTGCCTATGACGCTACGCTTGCCGAGGGCAGCAAGATTGCCGAGATTTACGGATCAACGCATATCTCGGAACGCCACCGACACCGCTATGAAGTGAATACGCGCTATCGGGCGCAACTGGAAAAGGCGGGCATGCGGTTTGCCGGCATGTCACCTGACGGGCTTTTGCCGGAAACGATTGAATACCCCGATCATCCCTGGTTCATTGGGGTGCAGTACCATCCTGAATTGAAATCCAAGCCCTTTGCGCCCCATCCGCTGTTTGCCTCCTTCATTGGCGCCGCGGTGAACAAGAACCGGCTGGTGTAGCGATGGGAAAAGCGCTCCAGTTCTTAAAAACCTGGTTTGCGCTTATATTCTTTGTTTGGTTGTTTGTGGGACCTGCCTCTGCCTTTGATGAGGCGATCATCGGACAGGCGGAGCGTTCGGCGCTGGCCTTCCGCGCCAACCTGCAGGCCATCGACAGTGAATTGGCGCTATCATCTATTACCGACCAGCGGTTGATTGACCATCGCAATACGCTTGAAGACATTCGCATTAAAGCGCTGAACCAATCGAACGCGCTAAACGAGCCGATCAGGGAAATCGCCGAACAGGTGGCAAAACTCGGACCCGCTCCACCAGCGGAGCGAACCGAATCAGTTGAAATTGAAGCGCAACGCAAACTGCTCAATGATGTTCTCAACCGGTTGCAAGGTGCGAAGACGCAGCTTGAGCTGGTGGGCGTGGAAGCCGAACAACAGGCAGGGCGCGCCTCATCCATTCAGCGCAACCAGTTTTTCCAGAAAATATTCGAATCCAGCAGATCCATTCTCAATCCCTATCTTTGGAGTGATGCGGGCGCCGGGCTTACCGTGTTTCTGCAACGCCTCGGGGCTTTGATCGGCAATTGGTGGCACCAGATTCAAGATACGGCGAGCCTGTCATCATTGCTGATGCTGCCGCTGACGATAGGATTCATCCTTGCAGTTTGGTGGTTTGTCAGCCGGCTACTGCGGGAGCGCTACAAGGCAAGAAGCCTTGAAAGCGATTTTCCGGATAATCTGGACAGGCTTTGGCGGGTTGTCCGTGCCACGCTAGGCACCTTGATCCTTCTCAGCATCCTGTTTGCCGTCACGCTCAGTTACCTGGAGAACGCCGGATTTGTGACCGCCCGGTTCAATCTCCTGCTTGACGGGCTTGCGGCCATTGTTACGGGAACGCTGGTCAACGGCGTTCTGGCTTACCGCCTTGCCGCGCCGAACCAGGCCAAGTGGCGGCTGATCAATCTTGATGATGCCGCAGCGTCCCGTTTCGCTTTGCTCGCCACGGTTTGCGCTGCGATGTCGGGAGCCTCTGATGCGTTCAGCAACCTGGCGGATGGAATTTATCTCCCGGTAAGCTATTCAATCGGGCAATCGGCGCTTGCCTCCTGCCTTATGCTGGTCCTGCTTGCCCTGCTGCTACTGAATTTCCGCAATCAGTCCGGACTCGCGGAGAAAACACCAAACCAGGTTGTCTACTTCCGCTGGGCCGAGACCCTTCTAACGCCGATCTGGCTGCTTATTTTTCTGGCAACGATAGCCCTGCTGTTCGGTTACGTGGCGCTGGCGAACTTCATTGTTTTCAAGCTGTTTGATACGGCTCTTGTTGTCACATTCCTGTTCCTGATTCACTACACTATCGATGCGGCCGTCCAGACAAGCTTTGATCCGAACAGCCATTTAGGGAAATTTTTGCGCCGCGTTTCAGGCTTGGGCGAGCGCGCAATTGAGCGGGCAGGGCTGCTGTTCCGTACCTTCGTGGATGTTGTCCTGGTATTTATCGGGCTGCCAGTCTTGTTCCTGCTGTGGACAGTCACCTGGATTGATTTTCGCGCTCTCGCAAACAAGGCGTTCTTCGGTTTTGACGTTGGCAGCGTTACGGTCTCACCCTCATCGATGCTGCTTGTCGCCTTCGTGCTCGTTAGCGGCATCGCTGTTACCAAGCTTTTCGTGGGCTGGCTCAACCGCCGCATCCTTCTGGAAACGCGCATCGACAAGGGGGTTCAGGACTCAGTCCGCAAGGGCGCCACCTACGCGGGCTATATCATTGCGGCGGGATTTGCCCTCACGGCGGCCGGCCTCGACTTTTCCAATCTTGCCCTCGTTGCCGGCGCCCTTGGTGTTGGTATCGGTTTTGGTTTGCAGTCCATCGTCAATAATTTCGTATCGGGGCTTATTCTGCTGGCGGAGCGGCCCATACGGGTGGGTGACTGGGTCTCCATTCCGGCGGGCGAAGGGCTGGTCAAGAAGATAAACGTGCGCGCCACGGAGATTGAGACATTTGATGGCTGCTCGATTATTGTTCCCAACTCCAACCTGATTACGGAGCCTGTGAAAAACTGGACCCATAGTGACACCATGGGGCGTTTTACCGTTAATGTCAGTGTTGCCTATGACAGCGATGCGGAGAAGGTGAAGGAACTCCTGCTGCAACTGACCAAGGCTCACCCCAATGTCTTGACCTATCCGGAGCCCGTTGCGACGTTGCAAAAATTTGGGACCTATTCGCTCGATTTTGAGATCAAAGGCACGGTGGGCGACATCTTCTATGGTGTTCTGGTGGCCAGCGATTTGCGCTTTGCAATTCTCAAGGCTTTTAGTGAGAAAGGAATTGTCATTCCCCAGCCCCCGCTTGTGAGCGTTACGCGGTAGTTATTTCCGGTAATAGTCCCGGTACCAGCTTACGAAGGCGCCAATTCCCTGGGCTAGGCCCATTTGCGGGTAAAACCCCGTCAGTTGTTTCAACAGTTCAGGAGACGCATAGGTGCGTGGCACATCGCCTTGCTGCATGGGCAGCATCTTGCGGACGGCCTGTTTGCCCAAAGCCCGTTCGAGGGTTTCGATGAAGGTCATAAGGCCAATGGGCTGGCCGCCGCCGATATTGACAATCCTGAATGGCACTGGCGCACTTTCAGGCGCGAGCGGCATCAGGCGCATGATTGCCTCAATCAAATCACTGACATAGGTGAAGTCGCGTTCCATTTTTCCTTCACCATAAACTTCAATAGGACGGCCTTCGATTATGGCATCGGTAAATTTGAAGAGCGCCATGTCAGGCCGGCCCCAGGGCCCATACACGGTAAAAAAACGGAAAGCGGTTGTCGGCACCTGATGGAGATTTGCGTAGGCGTGGGCCATTGCCTCCATGCCCTTCTTCGTGGCGGCGTAGAGGCTCATCGGCTCATCGGCCTTGTCGGTTTCCTCGAAGGGAACCTTGGCGTTTGCCCCATAGATGGAACTGGTGGAGGCAAGCAGCAGATGCCGAGGTTTTACATTTCGGGCCAGCTCAAGCACGTTCCATGAGCCGATGAGATTGGAGTCAATGTAGGCTTTGGGATTTTCAAGGCTATAGCGAACGCCCGCCTGAGCCGCCAAATGCACAATGATGTCTGGTTTTGCAAGATCTGCGGCACGATTCAGCGCGTCAGCTTCTTCAAGCCGGCCACATACAGGCATAAAGCCGGAATGCCGGGCCAATAAGCCATTGCGAGCCTCCTTCAGGGCAACGTCATAATAGGGGGTCATGGCGTCAAAGCCCGTTACCTCGTGCCCCTCGTCCAACAGGCGTTGGCTGAGATGAAAGCCAATGAAGCCGGCGCTTCCGGTAATGAGGTATTTCATTGGGCTGCCAGTTTTTGCTCTGCGGCAGAGACGGGCCTGCCGATACTGAAGTAGGCGAAACCCTGGCTTGCCACATCTTCGGGCCGATACACGTTACGAAGGTCGACAAGTGTCCTGGCCTGCATCGTTGCCGCCAGTTTGCGAAAATCCAGGGCACGGAAGGCGTCCCATTCCGTAACGATAACAAGGGCATGGGCCCCGGCCGCCGCGTCATAGGCGTTGCCGGAGAAATGAACGTCGTGGAGCAAGGCACGCGCCGCTGTCATGCCCGCCGGATCATAGGCCCGGATGACCGCGCCCTGGTCCTGAAGCGCCTGGATCACTGAAAGCGATGGAGCCTCACGCATGTCGTCGGTGTTGGGCTTGAAGGTGAGGCCAAGAATGGCGACCGTTTTGCCACGGACATTTCCGCCACAGGCGGCGATCACCTTGCGGGCCATGCCGCGCTTGCGCTGGTCATTGATGGCGACGGTTGCTTCGACCAGACGGAGCGGGCTTCCATAATCTTGCGCGGTTTTGACCAGGGCAAGCGAATCCTTTGGAAAACAGGAGCCGCCATAACCCGGCCCGGCATGAAGGAATTTGGCGCCAATGCGGTTGTCAAGGCCAATACCCCGGGAAACCTCCTGCACATCAACGCCGGTTACCTCGCAAAGATCTGCCACCTCGTTGATGAAACTTATCTTAAGGGCGAGAAAGGCATTTGCGGCATATTTGATGAGTTCGGCGCTGCGCCTTGCGGTAAACAGAAGCGGCGCCTGATTGAGGTAGAGCGGCCGGTAGACTTCGGTCATGACGGCGCGGGCCCGATCATCGCTCAGGCCAATCACGATGCGGTCAGGCTTCTTGAAATCGCCGATTGCCGAACCTTCGCGCAAAAACTCCGGATTGGACACTACTGCCACATCAGCCGCCGGATTGATTTCGCGGATGATGCGTTCAACCTCGTCGCCAGTTCCCAAGGGAACGGTGGATTTTGTAGCCACAACAGTGAAGCCCTTGAGCGCCACGGCCACCTCGCGGGCAACTGCATAAACATAGGAAAGATCGGCATGCCCGTCACCCCGGCGTGACGGCGTTCCAACCGCAATGAACACAACATCGGAATTTCCAACTGCCGCGGGGAGATCGGTTGAGAAAAACATCCTTGCCGCCGCCACATTGTCTTTCACTAACTGGTCAAGACCGGGCTCATAAATTGGAATTTGGCCACGTTTCAACGCGGCAATTTTTTCGGCATCGCTGTCGATGCAGGTGACTTCGTGGCCAAAATCGGCAAGGCAGGCACCGGACACCAATCCCACGTAACCAGACCCGATCATCGCAATTCGCATCAAACTCTCCACGGTTGCCATCCCGGAACGGAGATGGCAGAAGCAGTAAAACTAGGCGTGTAGCGCCGTTTGTAATGGTTCACAAGCCCGGACGGAATGCCATGGAAAGTCAAACAAATAGCATGTTTGGGCAGAGTGAAGTTGATGTAGCGATCATGCTCCATGATCTTGCCGAAACTGGGGTGGCGCGCAACGCCTTGGCCATTGCTGAAGCTGCCCACCGTGAAGGATTGCATACTGAAATTTGGATCGTTGATGAGGCCGGACCGTTGATTGCGCAGATCCCTCTGGGAGTAGGCCTCGTCTTGCTCGGCGGTTCGGGACAGAAGTGGAAAAATCGGCGTCTGGCAGGTATTGCCGCTATTGGCAGCCTGGCCAAGGCCTACCGTGAGCGGCGGCCCAGAGTTGCGCTTTCGGCTGGAAATCATTTTCATATTGCAGCGAGCGCCGCTTATCTTATGGCTGGGTCGCCGCATTCGGTGCGACTTCTTTTTCGCGCAAGCAATCCGCCATTCCGAGGGCGCGATATCCGCATCGGCATGTTTCTGGCCTGGCTTTATCGCCTGCGATTCATGGGTGCCCGGCGAATTATCTCCGTATCGTCGGAGTTGGGCGAGATTCTGGTGAAAAATATCCGAATCCATCCCAGCCGTGTGGTGACGATTGCCAATAGCATAGACCTCAAAGCTGCCTCAGAACGGGCGGCGGAAGCGCTTGAACATCCGTGGTTCGCGGCCGGCGAACCACCGGTGGTTCTTGGCATAGGGCGCCTTGTGCCGCAAAAAAATTTCAGCTTGTTGATCGAGGCTTTTGCACGCGTTCATCACGCCACGCCTTCACGTCTCGTTATCATTGGCGAAGGGGCGGAGAAGGAGTTGCTCAAGCTTCAGACGCTTGCCACAAAACTTGGCCTTGCAAGTAATGATATCTGGTTTGCGGGCCGCCAATCCAATCCATTAAAGTTTCTTGCGAATGCCGGATTGTTTGTACTTTCATCCAATTGGGAGGGCATGAGCAATGTCTTGCTTGAGGCCATGGCCTGTGGCTGCCCAATCGTGGCTACGGACTGCCCTACTGGCGTGCGGGAATTGTTGGAGGGAGGCCGGATTGGCGTAATCGTGCCGGTTGGTGATTTGGACGCGATGGCCGAGGCGATGCGCGCCAAGCTCGCGGAACCGCGGAACCGCGAGACGCGGCGCAATAGGATCGCCCAGCATGACCGGAAGGGTGCACTTGCCCGTTATGTGGCGATATTCAAGGAAGAGTTGGGAGGCGTTCAGGTCAAAAAGCCTTCGCTTGCGACCTCTGACAAGGCTGTCTAGAACCCCAGTGGAATTTGAGCCAAATGAGTGAGACTATGGAAACCAAGAAGGGCGTACTCTTCATTGTCACCAGCGCATTTTACACCCAATGCGCTGTCAGGGCCGCTTATTCAGTGGCCAAAACAAATCCGGCTCTTCCTATTGCCATATTTACAGACCAGACCGTGACAGATCCAGTTTTTGCTTCCGTGGGCAAAATCGACAAGCCGCACTTCCGTTCGAAAGTCGACTACCTTAACGCATCGCCATTCGAGCAAACCCTGTACCTGGATTCCGATGTCCGCGTTGTCGACAGGCTTGATGAGCTCTTTCGGCTGCTCGAACAATTTGAACTGGCGGCCGCCCATGTGCGCTACAGGTTCAGCCGCAAAAGGCAGAAAATCTGGAACCTTGAACTGCCAAGGTCATTTCCCCAGCTCAATTGCGGGGTTCTCCTTTACCGCAAGACGCCAAATGTGGCGAAACTCTATGACGACTGGTCGCGGGCATTCCAGGCCGGCAGCTTCAGCGAGGACCAGATTGCATTCAGAGAGTTGCTTTGGCTGTCAGCGGTGCGTTTTTATGTGTTTGGGCCGGAGTACAACACCCGCTCGCTGAGTTTCGGCGTGCTTCCAAGCAAGATACCACAGCCTGTCATTCTGCACCTCAGCGGGTATCATGCCCGGTCGCGCTTGAAACAAGTCCTTACGGAAATCAAGCTCATCCCCACCAGGTTCCGGAGCTGGATGCAAGGAGGCAGGTGAGCGCTAGTTTGAAGCCTTGGCCTTCATCTTGCGGTTCACTCAAAATGGGACCAGCCGTGTTCTCCGCATTCATAAACGGGAGAAACCCCCAAAAACTCCGGTTGATATTGAGGGATGCGCCGTTGCAGGCCGTATACTCATAAACTATGGTCGAATCGGTTGGAAGATGATTCAATCTCCGAAACAGGAGATTTGGGATGGCCCGTAAGCGGGTATGACCTGACTGAAAGAGCGAAAAAATGATAAGGATTTAGCGATGTCACCCAGAAAGTGCCTGAGATTGGTCTTGGACTTTGCTGCGGCGGGTCACAGGCGTGTTCTGAAAGCCGGGATTGCTTCAGTACTTCAATTTTCACCGCCACGAAACACACCTGTTGTTTATATAGACTTGGGATTGCATCGCACTGCGCTACAGGTTCGGCTTATGTTGGCGTGGTTTGGCTCGGTATCCGGTTTGAAGGTTTACGCCTTTGAAGCAAACCCCGATTACTTCCAGGCTGCCTCGGAGGTTCTAAAAGGTGAAAGTCGAGTCACGATCGTTAACGCTGCGGTTGTGGGCCCTGATCACCACGGTGGTACCGTCAGTCTCTATCTTGATGGGCGCGGGGGCCTTGGTGACAGCATATATTCTCAACGCGGCGAAACCTCAATTGAGGTGCCCGCGATTCGGCTTTCAGACTACATCCGGGAATCGGGGATTAACGTAACCAAGCAAATCACGATTGTTCGGATGAATATCGAGGGGGCGGAGCTTCCCGTGTTGAAGGATTTGTTGTCGAGCTCCCTGGCCCCGCACATTAATGGCTGGTTTGGCAAATGGAACGATTCCGCCAGTATAAGCCCGGCCCTTGGTACTGAACTGGAAAATCTAAAAGCAGCGAACGGAATTCAGAACATCGCCTTCAATGACAGCGACAGCAAGGCTCTGTATTTGGGGCTCAGAGAGGCCCTTATCCGCTATGAACTTGTGACCGTTATGCTAGAAGACAAATCCGTCAGGTCGCGTAAAACGCTCAGTGGAAAATTGCGGCTCACAGGCCACTCTGGCTGAAAAAGTTGGCCTCTCGCAGCAGGGCATCATGGCTTTTGAACGGAGCAATGCAAATTTCAGCCGAATGTTCAATTGCCATTGAGACTGCGACATCCGCATACGCTCCCAACAATGGGGAAGCCATTCAAAGTTCGTCTATGATTGCCGTAAACCGAATGGAAACGAAAAGTGACTCTTTGTCCCTGAATGGCGCATTCAGGCCATTTGACGCAACTTCAACGCAAAGCATAACGCTGCATTTCGCTGTCTACCCACGGGGGAATTTGTGGAACGCGTAGCTGGCGTTCATTGATCGGGACGCCCGAGGTATAGGTGAAGGTGATCAAAATGCGGTTTTCGGATTTTGGCTTGCCGCCACGATGAAATCCCACCGTATCCGCCAGGATCATGGTGCCCGCGGGGCCGGTACACACAAGCCATGAATCTGAGGGATGCTGTTTGCTCATTTCCTCGTCCGTTATGTGTTTTTCTGGGTTTTTGGAGATCTTTCCATTCCTTTTGCCAAAAGGCTGCGTGCCCGGCACATAGCTGAAGGGGCCGGCGTCCGGCCCTACATCATTCAGGTATATGAAAACCTTTGTAATGGAGAAATCTTCCGGATCGCGGTGCCAAAGCTGTGATTTTTTTGGGCTATCCGCGGTTGGAAAATGGATCCATCCGCCAATGGCATGAAGCTGCGGCCACATTCCCAGATACTTTGAAACGATCTCGAGAAGTTTCGGATCAAGAGCCAATTTGAGAAACGGACTATCTGGTCCATGCTCCATTTCCCATGGGACCAAAGGGACCATGAAGTCCTTCTGCGCGTTGTCAGAACGGCCTTTTGCGATACTGTTCTCCACCGCCGACGCAGATGCCGCCGCGAGCACGATAGAACTGGCCTGCCTAAGGTCTTCGAGGCTCGCTTTCTTGAGGAATTTCTCACAGGATCCCACGACTATGCCGTTGGTTCGAAGCGTTGCGACAGCGGATCTGACGTCCTGGTCTGCGCTGCCTTGCACAGCAGACCGAATAGTTCTGCCGGCGTTGGCGCCAAAGCGCCAAATGTAATAAGGGAG
This sequence comes from uncultured Hyphomicrobiales bacterium, assembly GCA_902826365.1. Classification (GTDB taxonomy): domain Bacteria; phylum Pseudomonadota; class Alphaproteobacteria; order Rhizobiales; family Aestuariivirgaceae; genus Aestuariivirga. Next base: position 11,627 of record CADEEO010000090.1, read on the forward strand.
GGTTTTCTTCTGCAAAGCCTTGCGTCCAAAGAGACGCTTGCGGTATTTTGTCAGCGAGCTTCCCAGCATGAAAATCCTATCTGAACTGAATTTCATTGGTTTATCTTACGCCCGCAATTATACATACATGCATGTTGCGAGGCAAACCTCAAACGATAAATTGGTTTCGCGGCCCAATGAGATGATGCAAAAGCAAGTTGAGACAACAGTCCTATATCATTCATTTCGGCGGAGTGGTTCCGATCCTGTCCTTCCCTGGCTTCACGACGTGGACGAGGTTACCGCAAGAAAGCAGTTTTTCTTGCTACGGCAGAAATTTCCCCAAGGCGTTGGACAATCAGCCCTATCGGTCTCGATTGACGATGGATACCGCTCGCTATTTGAAATGGGCATTCCCCTCCTGATCGAAGCAGGAAGTCCGGTGACAGTGAACCTTGCTGGCTCGAGGTTGGCAGCTGAGGCCTCCGGCC
>CADEEO010000091.1:0-9637 GCA_902826365.1 uncultured Hyphomicrobiales bacterium
GGTCATGGGTGGGGATTGGTTGGTCAGGACGCTGGGCGGGTGCAGGTTACGCGGATGGGCGTGGGGTTGTAGCCGTTGCAAGGGTTATGCATTTGCGGGCAGTTGGAGAGCACGGCGAGCACATCGCGCTCGGCCCGCAGCGCCACATGGCTCCCGGGCTTGAGTGCCGCCGTGGCAACACCGGCGCTGCCATCGCCAAGCACGGGAACGCTCATGAACCAGTTCACATTGGGCACGATCGCCGAGCGGTCGAGGCCGTGGCGCTTGAGGATCGCCTCAAAATTCGAATAGCAGGATTCCGTGGTGTGAACGCCGTAGCGCAGGAAATTGTTGGGATTGCTGCAACAGCCATAGACGGTGTCGTGCCTGCCCACCGTATCTTCAACCACCGTCATCAGGCTTTGACCGCTATCGGAATAAAGCACGCTGCCTTGGCTCACGAAAATATTGCCCTGGACCTTCACCGTGTTGGTGGCAGAGTAGCGGTCCTGCGGATCGGCCCCGTCATAGCAGAGGAAATCAACGGCCTGCTGGCCTTCGAGATCGGTGATGGTGAGAACATCGTGGGCGGCAATGCGGGCGCCCCAAGGCTTCCGGGCCGGAACGATTTCATCGAGAATGATCCTGGCCTGGCTCATCGCGCCTTCTCCACCAGAAAAAAGAGCGGCCCCGGATGGAGCCGCTCCCGTAATTGAAACCTGCTCCCGTCAACGATAGGGGTAACCGGCCTTTTCCATGACGGCGGCGTATTGCTTGAACGCCTCGACCACGCGCCCGGCGCGCGGGCTGCTTCCGGCCACTTCATCCCAGAACGCCGTCGAGTCAGCAACAACCTGGGCCCACTCGGCGGCGGGGAGCGAGGTGAGCTCCATCTTCTTGCCTTCGACGCGGAGCTTGGCTTCGCCGCCCCAGTACCAGACATTGCGGTAATAGTGCGACTGGTCGATGGTGGAGCGGAAGAGCTGCTGCAGGTGCTTTGGCACCTTGTTCCAGCTTGCGGTATTGGCGAAGTAGGAGCCGCACCAGGCGCCCGTCACGCTGTTGGTCAGCGCATATTTGCAGACATCGGCCCAGCCCACTTCATAGGCTTCGGTGAAGCCGCACCAGGCAACGCCATCAAGCTCGCCGGTCTGGATGGCGACCTCGACGTTGTCCCACGGCACGGTCACCGGCACCAGGCCGTATTTCGACAGGAACTTGCCCGCCGTCGGCACGCCGAAAACGCGCTTGCCGTTCATGTCGGCGAGGCTGCGGATCGGCTCCTTGGTGAAGATGTGGAGCGGATCCCAGGCGCCGGCCGACAGCCACGTCACATTTTCAACTTCGCCGTAGGCCTCGGCCCAGATTTCGTTCAGGCCGTAATAGGCAAACAGCGACGGCAGATCGAGGCTGTAGCGGGTGTTGAAGGGGAAATAGCCGCCGAAGACCGAGATATCCACCGGCGAGGCCATGGTGGCGTCGTCCGACTGGACGGCGTCAATGGTGCCGGCCTGCATGGCGCGGAAAAGCTCCGCCGTGGGCACAAGCTGGTCGGCGTAGTAAAGCTCGATTTCCATTTCGCCGTTGGCCGCGGCATTGAACGCGTCAATCTGCGGTTTGATCACATGGGCGCCGAGGGGTGCGCCGGAATAGGTCTGAAGGCGCCACTTGATGGCGCTTTGGGCGCGCACAATGGCGGGCGCCGCCAGCGTCGAGGCCGCAATCGCCGCCCCGCCGAGGCTGAAGTTGCGCAGCATCTTCCTGCGGCTTTCGAGAATTTTCTCGGACGGGCAGTTCAGGTCCTTGTCGTTTGTCATGGTTCGCTTACTCCCTGGTTTTTGTAGTTTTAAAGGCTAATTTCATTCCCGCCGTAACACCTTACTTGCCATAGACATAGTTTGGCAACCACAGCGCAATGCCGGGGAAAATGGCCACCAGCAGGATGCACGCAATCATCATGATAACGAAGGGCCAGATGGACCGGTAGATATCCACCAGGGTTATCTCCTTGGGCGCCATCGCCCGCATCAGGAAGAGGTTATAACCGAAGGGCGGCGTGATATAGGCGATCTGGCAGGTGATGGTGTAGAGGACGCCAAACCAGATAAGGTCGTATCCAAGTAACCTGACAAGCGGAATGTAGAGAGGGGCAACGATCACCAGCATGGCGGTGTCGTCGAGAAAGATGCCCAAGACGATGAAGGTCGCCATCATGATGGTGAGCACCATCCATGGCTCGAGGTTCAACCGGTCGAGGAACAGGTTTTCCAGGGCGCGCGCCGCGCCAAGGCCGTCAAACACGGCGCCAAAGGCAAGGGCCGCGAGAATCAGCCACATGAACATCGCCGAAATGGCAAGCGTCTTGCGTGACGTCTCGATCAGCATGGGCCAGTTCAGCCGGCCTTTGACGGCGGCGGCAATGGTGGCGGCGGTCGCTCCCACGGCGGAACTTTCGACCAGGCTCGTAAACCCGAAGACAAACAGGCCCGTCATGAAAAAGAAGATGAGGAAGGGCACGATTCCGGCCCGCAGCAACCGCAGTTTCTCAAGCATCGGCATGTTGAGGTCTTCATCCTTGACGGTGGGCGCAAGGGCGGGATTGAGCCGGCAGCGCACCATGATGTAGAGCACGAAAACCCCTGCCATCAGGAGGCCGGGAAAAACCCCCGCGAGCCAGAGCTGGCCCACTGGCTGGCGCGCGATCATGCCGTAAAGAACCAGCACGACGCTTGGCGGTATCAGAATGCCGAGCGATGATCCGCCCTGCACCACGCCGGTGATCATCACCTTGTCATAGCCGCGCCTGAGCATTTCCGGCAGTGCGATGGTGGCGCCAATCGCCATGCCGGCGACGGAAAGTCCGTTCATGGCCGAGATGATCACCATGAGGAGAATCGTGCCGATGGCCAGCCCGCCGCGCAGGCGGCCAAACCAGACATGCAGCATGCGGTAAAGGTCTTCCGCGATCCCCGATTCCGAAAGCACGTAGCCCATATAGATGAAAAGCGGCAGGGTGAGCATAGGGAACCAGTTGAACAGCTTGAACACCTGGCTGAAGGGCATCTCAATGGCGCCGGCGCCGTAAAGCAGCAAGGCCGCGCCGGAGGCAACAAAACCGATTGCCGCGAAAACCCGCTGGCCGGTGAGCAGCATCACCATCATTGCCCCGAACATGGACAGGGCGATCAATTCATAACTCATGAGAGAGATGTTCCCCGGATAGCGGCTGCATGCTTGATTGCAAGCGAAATGGTCTGAAGCAGCATGAGGATAAGGCAGGCTACCATGAGAACCTTGATCGGTATCATCGACGGGTTCCAGATCGAGAAGCGCCTTTCCCCGGTGGCGATGGCATACTGGAGACTCGAGATGCTTCCTACCAGCAGGACGCCGATGTAGAAGAACAGGCATCCGCTGGTGACAAGATCCATCCATGCCTTGCCCTTTTCCGACAGCCGGTCGTAGAGCAGGTCCATGCGGACGTGGTCGTTGTTCTTCAGGGTCATTGCGCCGCCCATGAAGTAATAGGCCGTAAGGGTGAATTGCGCGAGCTCAATGCACCAGTGCAAAGGCATCCTGATCAAATTCCGCGTCACCGCATCGAGCAGCAATATCCCGATCATGGCCGCGATAAGCGCCATGGCAACAATTCCCACCTTATCCGACATGTAGTCAACTACACGGACATAGTTCCTTGCGAGATTCCCCATTCACTCCCCATGATCGGCGCCAAACTGACGCAGTCAGCTGGGCGCACAACCTTTAGCTGCCGCCAATCCTGCAAGAAGAACTGATACGGTCGCGCAAGTCAACCGGTATCGGCGCATGGGGCGTTGCCGGGATGGAATTAAAGTTGCGGCCGGTCAGGCAATGGCCCGGTGATTGGGATTCCCATGGAGCAGCAGCGCATCGCTGATCTTGCCCGCCGGGATTGCCGGGCTGAACAGGAAGCCCTGGCCGTGCTGGCATCCCAGGGCGCGCAGGATATCAAGCTGTTCCTGTGTCTCAATGCCTTCGGCAAGCGTCAGGAGACCCAGGCTGTGGCCCATATTGATTGCCGCGCGGACCAGTTCCTTCGACCTCGGCTCAGCCCCGAGGTTCTTGATGAAGGAACGGTCAATCTTGATCTTGTCGATTGGAAAACTATTGAGATAGCCCAGGCCTGAGTACCCGGTGCCGAAGTCATCCAGGGCGATCACCACGCCCAGTTCTTTCAAGCTTTTCAAAACGTCGAGTGTCTCGGAGGATTTCTCCAAAAGGAGCGACTCGGTGATTTCCAGTTCAAGGCGATGGGCGGGAAGGCCATGTTTTCTGAGCGCGTCTGAGACCACATCAACCAGCTTGCCGGACTTGAACTGGGCGGGAGATATGTTTACCGCGACCGAGAGCTTCTTCTGCAAGGCGGCCGCCAGCCGGCAGGATTGTTCCAGCACCCAATTTCCAATGGGCACGATCATCCCGCTCGATTCCGCGATCGGAATGAAGTCGGCCGGTGAAATCATGCCCTTTTGCGGATGGCTCCAGCGCAGGAGGGCCTCGAAACCGACTTCGACGCCGCGTTCGAGCTCCATCAATGGCTGATAGTGAACCACCAGTTGATCCCTTGCCAGGGCCTGGCGGAGATCCTGCTCCACCTCGCGGCGCAACATGATCTGCAGCGACATCTGCGGTTCATAGGCCCTGCTTACGCCGCGGCCATCGGTTTTTGCCCTGTAGAGCGCCAGATCGGCATTCCTCAGCAGGCTTGAGGACTCAATCGAATCGTCCGGGCTGAAGCTGACCCCGGCGCTCACGCCGACTTGCAGGTCGTAGTCGCCGACCTTGAGAGGGTCACCGAAGGCATTCACCAATTCAGCCGCAACAGCTTCGGCGGCGCCAAGCCCGGCCAGCATGGGAAGCAGGATGGCGAACTCGTCGCCGCCCAGCCGGGCAGCAACGCCCCGGTCGCCGACAAGCTCCTCCAGCCGGTTGGCCACCGCGATAATGAGCTCGTCACCCACCTGATGCCCCAGGGTGTCATTGACGCCCTTGAAGTCGTCGATATCGATGAGGATAATCGCGGTGTAGGTCTGGTTCTGCGGATTTTTGGAAAGCTGGCCGGCGAGCAGGTCAAGGAAAAGCCTGCGGTTGGGAAGACCAGTCAGCGCGTCATGTTCCGCCAGGTATTGAATGCGCGCGTCCTGCTTGCGCCGTTCGGTGACGTCAAAGACGGCAACGATGGCGGCGTCCGTGCCGTTATACTTGATGGGCTTGGCGTAACTGCTGACCAGAATCTCGGTTCCGTCGGCCTTGATGTGCACCCAATCCTTTTCGCCGCTGTCGAAGCGGAAGTTGGTTTTGGCGTCGTCCAGCGCCCTCTGGTATTCGCTCGGCGGGCGTATCTCGAGCGAGGTCATGTTCAGGAACTGCTCGCGCGTATAGCCGTAGAGTTCAACGGCGGCGGCGTTTATGTCGATGAATTTCAGGCCTTCTTTTTCAACGACCCACATGGGAACCGGATTGTTCTCGAAGAGCAGGCGGAAAGATTCCGTGGCATTCCTCTCGTCGGTGATATCGGTCCTTACATAAATCTTTTTCCCATCCTCAGCGTGGTGCTGGTCATAGCGGATCCAGCGCGAATCCTTGACATTTTGCTGCACAATGGAGCCATTCTGGCTGAGCCGGGCCAGCCAGCCGCTCAGCCATTGCTCTTCATCCACGTCCTTCATCTTTGGATCATGGCGGATGCTCTCGAGGTATTTGCGGTAGATGAATTCTATGCTGGCGCCCGGCTCGAAGTGCCGCGCCGTTTCGGGGAACATCTTCTCGTAATTTCCATTCCAGAGAACGAGCCGGTCCTGATCGTCCAGCAGGGCAATGCCCTGCGGCAGGCAATTTATCACCTGGCGGAGCTCGGCGCTGTCGGACAGCGCATTCTGCCGCGCAATCTCGGCAGCCGCTGCGGTTTCGCGCAGTTCAATCTGCGTCTTGCGCAATTCCATGCGGTCAAGCGCGATGCCTGCCAGCCTCTCGAGCGAATCCTTTTGCTGCCCGGTGAGTCCGCGCGGCATCGTGTCGGCCACAGCCAGCGTGCCTAGGGCAAAGCCATCGGCATCGCGGAGCGTGATGCCGGCATAGAACCGGATATGATGCGGCCCCGTCACCATCGGGCTGGACGCGAATCTCTCATCGCGCGTTGCGTCGGATACAACCATCACGCCTTCATGCCTGAGGGTACGGTCGCAAAAGCTGATGGAGCGGGGAACTTCCTCCAGGTCAATTCCAATGCTGGACTTGAACCAGTTGCACGCCGCTTCCGTCGTGCACAGGAAGGCTATCGGCGTGTTGAGCAGGTCCGCCAGCAACCTGGTGATGTCGTCAAATGCCGCTTCCGGCGGCGTCCGCGATATCCTGTACCGCTCCAGACGTCGGAGCCTTTCCTGTTCGGCAGGATCGCTGTGCATAGGTTTTCTCCGTCCCTGGCAACACGGCCTCCCCGAGCCAGCTCCCTTGCTCATGACTCTGACTCAGAAAATCTTATTACCTGTTAACGATAACCTGAAGATCGCCACCTTCGTTTGCTTGGTTAATCCAAGGTGAATCCCACCGGCATCTACCTCTTCCCCATGAACATGAGGGGAGGGAAAGTTGGGTGTTTCCCCTTTCAAGCAATCCGCGCTAGAAGCCTCGCGAAATCACAAAAGGAATGACCCATGCGCCCCTCAGGCCGTAAGCCCGACCAACTCCGTGCCGTCAGTTTTGAACGGAACTACATCAAGCATGCGGAGGGCTCGTGCCTGGTGCGCTTTGGCGACACCCATGTGCTGTGCACGGCGAGCCTTGAGGAACGGGTGCCGCCGTGGATGAAGGGGCTGGGCAAGGGCTGGGTGACGGCGGAATACGGCATGCTGCCGCGCTCGACGGGGGACCGGATGCGGCGCGAGGCCTCCGCCGGCAAGCAATCAGGCCGCACCCAGGAAATCCAGCGGCTGGTGGGCCGCTCACTCCGCGCCGTGGTTGATCTTGTGGCGCTGGGCGAAAAGCAGATCACGCTGGATTGCGATGTGATCCAGGCCGATGGCGGCACGCGCACGGCGGCCATCACGGGAAGCTGGATCGCGCTCTGGGATTGCCTGAAATGGATGGAGGCGCGCGCCATGTTCAAGACCTGGCCGCTGAAGGACCACGTGGCAGCCATTTCCTGCGGCATCCATGGCGATGCGGTGGTGCTTGATTTGGATTACGAAGAGGATTCGAATGCGGCCACGGACTCCAATTTCGTGATGACGGGTGCGGGCGGCATTGTGGAAGTTCAGGGCACGGCGGAAGGCGAGCCCTTCTCGGAAGCGCGCTTTCTTGAACTGATGGCGCTGGCCCGCAAGGGCATCGACGAGCTGGTCGGCCTGCAGAAGGCGGCGATTGCTTGATTAAAGCCCGGCATATTCTCGAAACGGTTCTCTATGCGGAGGATTTGCCTTCGGCGCGGCGTTTCTATGGCGAGGTGCTGGGGCTTCCCGTCTATCAGGAGGTTGCGGGGCGGCTGGTTTTCTTCCGCTGCGCGGCGCAGATGCTTTTGCTGTTCAATCCCAAACTGTCAAGCAGCCAAAGCTCCGACAAAGGCCCGCCGGCCCATGGCACTAACGGCAATGGCCATGTCTGCTTTCGCAGCACTGTCGATGAACTGAAAGCCTGGCAGAAACATTTCGAGACTCACGGAATAGCAATCGAGCGCATTGTTGATTGGCCTGATGGCGGACGGTCGCTTTATATCCGCGATCCCGCCGGAAACTCGGTTGAGTTTGCCGAAAGCCGGATCTGGCATTTGCCGGAGTTGAAGACTCTTAAAAACCAAAAAATCGTTGTCGCCACCCATAATCAGGGCAAGCTGCGCGAGATCAACGAGCTGCTGTCGCCCCATGGCGTGACGGCGGTATCCGCAGGTTCCCTCGGCTTTGATGAACCGGAAGAAACCGAATCCACCTTCACCGGCAACGCCAAGCTGAAAGCTGTTTACGCGGCGGAGCGTGCGGGCCTTGTGGCGCTGGCCGATGATTCCGGCCTATGCGTTGAGGCGCTGAATGGCGATCCCGGGGTCTACACGGCGAACTGGGCGGGGCCGGAGCGGGACTGGAGCATGGCCATGCGCCTGGTTGAGGAAAAGCTGCAAGCGCTAGGTGCTGCCACTCCGGAAAAGCGCCGCGCCAATTTCAATTGCACGCTGTGCGTGGCCTGGCCACATGGCGAAGTGCAATTTTTTGAAGGCCGGGTTTATGGCCACCTGACCTGGCCGCCGCGGGGCACGCGCGGCTTCGGCTATGACCCCATGTTCGTGCCCGATGGCGAAACGCAAAGCTTCGGGGAAATGGACCCGGCCAGGAAAACCCTGATGTCGCATCGCGGCCGCGCCTTCGGAAAGCTGGTCGATGCCCTCCTCTAGCGAAGCCTTCGGCATCTATGTGCATTGGCCGTTCTGCAAGGCCAAGTGCCCCTACTGCGATTTCAATTCGCATGTGCGCCACCAGGAAGTCGATACTATGTCATTCGCCAAGGCGCTCACCGCCGAATTACGCTGGTTTGCCGGGATCACGCCGGGCCGCAGGGTGAGCAGCATTTTCTTTGGCGGCGGCACGCCGTCGCTGATGCCGCCAGCAGCGGTGGCCGAAGTCATTGACCAGATTGCCCGGCTCTGGCCCGTTGCCGACACGGTGGAGATTACCCTTGAGGCCAATCCCACCAGCGTCGAGGCGGAAAATTTCCGGGGCTACCGCATAGCGGGGGTGAACCGGGTTTCGGTCGGGGTGCAGGCGCTCAATGAAACTGATCTGAAGGCGCTGGGCCGCCAGCATACGCCGGATGAAGCGCTGAAGGCCTTCCGCCTGGCCGCAAAGATTTTTCCGCGCGTGTCCTTCGACATGATCTATGCAAGGCCGCAGCAGACAACGGCGCTATGGAAAGAGGAGCTGACTCGGGCTTTGGCTGAGCAGGAGGGCCATATGTCGCTCTACCAGCTCACCATCGAGCCCGGCACCGCCTATTTCGATCTGCAGGCCAAGGGGTCGCTCATTGTTCCCGATGAGGACAGCGCCACGGATTTGTTTGAACTCACGCAGGCCCTCACCGAGAAGCATGGGCTTTCGGCCTACGAAGTTTCAAACCATGCGGCGCCCGGCCAGGAGTCGCGGCATAACCTGCTCTACTGGCGCTACGGCGAATATGCGGGCGTCGGCCCCGGCGCGCACGCGCGCATTGCCGAAGGCGAGAACCGCCGCGCCATCGTCATGGAAAAATATCCGGAGACCTGGCGCAAGCTGGTCACCGAAAAAGGCCATGGCATTGTGGAAGACAACATCGTGCTGCCGGTGGACCAGGCTTCGGAATACCTCCTCATGGGGCTGCGGGTCAGCGACGGCATTGACCTCACACGCTATGAAAAACTGCGCGGCCAAGCCATGGACCCCAACAAGATTGCCGGGCTGAAATCCTTGGGCCTCGTCAAGCGCGAAGGCCCGCGCCTGATGGCGACGACGCAGGGCCGCCGCCTGCTCAATGCCTTGATCACCGAATTGTCGAACTAGACCAGGGAAAGGACTTCCGACATGGCCGTAACGAAATCTCCAAAGATAGAGATCGAAAATGTGCTGAGCCCCGGGCATATCGTCCGTGTCGATGCGGACAAGTA
>CADEEO010000091.1:9737-12055 GCA_902826365.1 uncultured Hyphomicrobiales bacterium
TTACTGGGCCGGCTGGGCGAAGCTCGTCGGCGCCTGCTGGATCACATCGGGGCCGCCGGGGCCCATTTGCAGGATGGCAAGGCCGCGCTCGATCAGGCCGTTCTCTCGGAAGCGGAACAGGCCGTTCGAACCCTGGAATCCCGCGGGGCTGGCGATGCCCACTTCCGAGACATCGCCAGTCTTCTGCAGGTTCACGGCAAAGGCCACGGCATCATAGGCGAGGCTCGCAATGCGCGGCGGCTTGGCGCCATAGCTTGCCGCATATTTCTGTTCGAAGGCCTGCACAAGCTGCGGGGCAACGCCCGCATACCAGCCGCCCTGGGCGATAGGGGTGGAGCGGGTCAACCCATCATCCCACAGGCCGGTGCCCAAGATTTTCGTGCTGCGCGGGCTGATGCCGTTTCCTTCAAGCGCGCCGCTCACGGTGCGCAGCATTTGGCCGCCCTCGGGCAGGAGAAGCGCTGTGCGCTGCCCCGACAGCGAGGCGGCGATGCTGGCGGCGGGCTGGGTCACGGCGGCGGCTTCGCGGGCATAGCTTTTGGCGGCCACGACAGTGCTGCCTTCGGCCAGCGCCGAGCGGGACAGGGCCTGTTCGATGGCCGCGCCATATTGCGAGGCGGGATAGAGCAGCGAGATATTGCGGTAGCCCTTGCCTGCCGCATAGCGCACCACGTTGGAAACTTCCTCGTCGGGCAGGAAGCTCATCAGGAAGGTGCCCTGCGCCGCCACGGAGCTCACCGAGGAGAAGGCAATCACATTCACATTGCGGGCCCGCGCCACGGGCGATACGGCCTGCACCTCGGTGGAAAGCAGCGGCCCCAGAATGATGCCGGCGCCTTCGTTCAGGGCAGCTTCCGCAGCACTTCGGGCCATGTCAGCATTGCCGCCGGAATCCTTGATGATCAGGTTGCCGCCGCCCACGTCCTTGACGGCGAGTTCGGCCGCCTGCTGCAGGGCGCGGGCAATGTTCTGGGTTTCGCCGGGAGCGGAAAGCGGCAAAAGAAGCGCTATGCTGGTTTTTACAGCCGGCGGGGCAGCCGGCGTGGCCGGGTCATCGCTGAACAGGTCGCCCACCTTCGACATGCCGCCGCAGCCCGCGAGCAAAAGCACGGCGAAAACAGCGAGCAGATTTCGCCACTCCCGCCCCATGAAGGCTTGCGCTACACTCAACTTCTTCACATCGCCACCCCAACGGTATTCAATGACGCCACAGACTATAACCACCTCCCGACGCTATAGCATAGGTGCGGGCCAATTCGAGGCGGAAAAATTGCCGGGCGGGCTCTACATTACGGCAACGCCCATTGGGCACCTGGGTGATGTCACGTTGCGGGCGTTAACCACCATGGCCGCAGTTGATGTCCTCTTGTGCGAGGACACCCGCACCACGGCCAAGCTTCTGGAGCGCTACGGCATCCGCACGCGGCTCATGGCCTATCATGAACATAACGCGGCGAAGGTGCGGCCCGCCATTTTGCGTTCCTTGGGCGAAGGGCAGGCCATTGCTTTGGTGAGCGATGCGGGCATGCCGCTGGTGTCCGATCCCGGCTACCGGCTGGTGGCGGATTGCGTGGCCCATGCCATTCCGGTCACCGCAGTCCCCGGCGCCTCCGCCGTTCTGACCGCACTGGCGCTCTCGGGCCTGCCCACGGACCGCTTCGCCTTCCTCGGCTTTCTTCCCGCCAAATCCGGCGAGCGCAAGAAGCTGTTCACGGAATTCATGGGGGTGAGGGCAACGCTCATTGCCTTTGAAAGCCCGCACCGGATTGTCGATGCGTTGGCCGATGTGGCAAGTGTTTTGAACAACCGCCGGGTGGCCGTGTCGCGCGAACTGACCAAGCTGCATGAGGAAGTATTGCGCGGTACGGCCACAGAGGTTCAGGAAATTCTTGCGGCGCGGCCTTCCGTGAAGGGTGAAATCACGCTGGTCATTTCGCCGCCGGAACAAGGGGCAACGCAAGCCAGTGATGAAGATATTGAATCGGCCATTGATGCAGCACTTGAAACCATGCCTGCTGCCAAAGCCGCGGCGGATGTTGCCAAGCGCTTCGATCTGACGAAGAAAGACATTTACGCCCGCATCCTGGCGCGCCGGAATGAATAAAAAACGCGAGAAGGCGGAGAAGCGCGGCCATGTCGCCGAGTTCGTGGCGCTCACCTATCTGCGCCTCAAAGGTTACCGTTTGCTGGCCCAGCGTTTCAAGTCGCCGCAGGGCGAAGTGGACCTCATCATGCGGCGGCGCGACGTTACCGCTTTCATCGAGGTGAAGGCGCGCAATACACGCGATCACGGGGTTGAAGCGGTCACCACAACCCAA
>CADEEO010000092.1 GCA_902826365.1 uncultured Hyphomicrobiales bacterium
CCTCGCTCAATTGCAGGCTGCCCAGCGGATCCGCGTGGTGGGCATCAAAGCCCGCCGAGATGAGCACCAGATCGGGGGCGAAATCATCAAGGGCCGGCAGGATGATGCTGCGCATGGCGTCGCGGAATTGCACGCTGCCATCGCCCGCCCTGAGCGGCGCATTGAAGATATTGCCGACGCCGGTTTCGTTGCCGGCGCCGGACCCGGGGTAAAGCGGCATCTGGTGGGTGGAGCCATAGAACAGGTTGGGATCGGACCAGAAGATTTCCTGGGTGCCGTTGCCGTGATGCACATCGAAGTCAACCACCGCCACACGCTCCGCATCATAACGGCTGCGGGCATAATGGGCGGCGATGGCCACCTGATTGAACAGGCAGAAGCCCATGGGCTTTCGCGATTCCGCATGGTGGCCGGGCGGGCGGAGCGCACAGAAGGCGTTGTCAGCCTTGCCGGCGAAGACGGCATCGACCGCGGCGGTGGCGGCCCCCACGGCGCGCAGGGCCGCTTCGAGGGAGCCGGGAGACATCACCGTATCGGGATCGACATATTCCACGCCCTCTTCCGGGGCCATGGAAAGGATGTGGCGGAGGTGATCCTCGCTGTGGGCGCGGAGGATATCCTCCTCCTTGCCGAGCGGCGCCAATTGGCGTTTCAGCCCAGAAAAATGGGGCGATTCGAGGATTTTGTTGATGACCTTGATGCGGTCCACCCGTTCGGGGTGGCCTTCAGGGGTGAGATGATTAAGGGAGGCGGGATGGGTGTATAGAACCGTGTTCATGGGCCTGCTATAGAGCGGCTCCCATGACGAATTCCACTGAAATAAATCTGGTTGCGGAGGCGTTGAAAAACGGAGGACTCGTCGCTTTCCCGACCGAGACGGTTTATGGGCTTGGGGCCGATGCGACGAGCGACACGGCGGTGGCCAAGCTGTTTGCAGCCAAAGGGCGGCCCAGTTTCAATCCGCTGATCTCGCATGTTCACGCCGCTGAGACGGCCTTTGCGCTGGGGGAATTTTCGGCGGAGGCAAAAAAACTGGCGCAGGCGTTTTGGCCGGGGCCTTTGACCGTGGTTGTGCCGCGGGCAGCGCGTAGCCCGGTTTCGCTGCTGGCTTCGGCGGGGCTTTCCAGCATTGCGCTGCGCGTTCCCAATCATCCGCTGGCACTTGAACTGCTGCGCGCCGTTGACCGGCCGGTTGTGGCGCCGAGCGCCAATCTTTCGGGGCGCGTGAGTCCCACGACGGCGGCGCATGTGAAGCGCGGGCTGGGCAAGAAGGTGGCGGTCATCCTGGATGGAGGCCCCTGCTCTGTGGGTGTTGAATCAACGGTTGTGAGTTTCATGAATGAGCGCGCCACGCTGCTGCGGCCCGGCGGATTGTCGCGCGATGATATTGAGAAGGTTCTCGGCCATGAGCTCGAAATCGAAGCGGACTCAGCGCAACCCCATTCGCCGGGGCAGATGGAAAGCCATTATGCGCCGCACGCATTTTTGCGCCTCGATGCCACGGCGCCGCACAAGGGCGAAAGCTATCTGGGCTTTGGCGATCATGACCATGGCCCCTATACGCTTTCGGTGCGGGGTGATGTGGTGGAAGCCGCCGCCAACCTCTTCCGCATGCTGCATGAACTGGATGGCTTGGGCGTGAAGACAATCGCGGTTGCGCCCATTCCCCATGAGGGATTGGGCGAAGCCATCAATGACCGTTTGCGCCGCGCCGCGGCCCCGAGGCCCAAGACATGACACCAGAGCTTTTGAACCAATTCGCCGCCATCGTGGGCGAGAAGCATGCCATCCGTGATGCAGCCTCCATGGCGGGCTACATGACGGAGTGGCGCGAGATCTGGGTGGGGAAATCGCCGCTCGTGATGCGGCCCGGGAGCGCGGAAGAGGTTTCGCGCATCCTGAAGCTTGCCAGCGAAACGGGAACGGCGATTGTTCCCCAGTCCGGCAATACGGGGCTGGCGGGTGGGCAGATTCCCTTTGAGACGGGCCAAGAATTGCTGCTGTCGCTGGACCGCATGACGAAGATTTTGAATGTGGATGCCGCCGACGGCACCATGACAGTGCAGGCGGGGGCAACGCTCAAATCGGTGCAGGATGCGGCAGATGATGCGGGGCGCTTGTTTCCCTTAAGCCTTGCTTCGGAAGGCTCGTGCCGGATCGGGGGCAATCTTTCCACCAATGCGGGCGGGCTCAATGTGCTGGCCTATGGCAATGCGCGCGACTTGTGCCTTGGGCTGGAGGTTGTGCTGCCGGACGGGCGCATCTGGAACGGGTTGCGGCGCTTGCGCAAGGACAACACGGGCTATGACCTCAAGAACATGTTTATCGGGGCGGAAGGCACGCTTGGGGTGATTACCGCCGCGGTTCTCAAGCTTTTCCCGAAACCGCGGACCAACGAGACTGCGTTCATTGCGGTGACTTCACCCCAGGCGGCGGTCGATCTGCTGTCGCTGGCGAAGGAGATGAGCGGCAACCGGGTGGTGGCCTTCGAACTTCTGCCGCGCATTGCCATGGATTTCACCGTGAAGCACATGGGGATCAGCAATCCCTTGGTGGAATTCTCCCCATGGTACGCGCTGAGCGAACTGGCCGATCCCGTTGCCGGCAGTTTTGAGGCCATTCTGGAGGAGGCCATGAGGCGGGGCCTGGTGACCGACGCCACGGTGGCGCAATCGGAAGGCCAGCGGCAGGCGCTGTGGGCCATAAGGGAGCTGATGCCCGAATCGCAAAAATTCGAGGGCGGCTCGATCAAGCATGATGTTTCAGTGCCTGTCTCAAGAATACCGCAATTCATCATCGAGGCCACGAAGGCGGTGGAAAACTTCATGCCGCAGGCGCGGGTGATGTCCTTCGGGCACATGGGCGACGGCAATCTGCATTTCAACGTGAGCCAGCCGCTTGGCATGGACAAGAAAAAATATCTCGACCTGTGGAATGAAATGAATGCAGTGGTTTTCGGCGTGGTGCTGAAATTTGATGGCTCGATCAGCGCCGAGCACGGCATCGGCCGGCTGAAGAAACATCACATGCCGGAGATCAAGTCGCCGGTTGAACTGCAAATGATGCGCGACCTGAAAAAACTTTTCGACCCCACCAACATCATGAATCCCGGCAAGGTGCTGCCGTGACGCTGGCCTTCCGTGAAGTTCAGGAGGTGAATCTGGAAAGTGTCGTAAACATCTGGAATGCTTGTGAATTAACACGGCCGTGGAATGACCCGTATAAGGACATTCAATTCGCGCGCGAGAGCGCGACGTCGACGGTCCTGGTTGGCATTTTCGAAGAACGTGTTGTTGCTGCGGTGATGGTCGGCCATGACGGGCACCGAGGTTGTCTCTATTACCTCGCGGTTGATCCGGCGTTTCAAAAAAGAGGGTTTGGCAAGGCCACTGTTGCTGCCGCAGAGGCGTGGTTGCGGGAACGCGGCGTGTGGAAAATCAATCTCATGGTGCGCAGCGAGAATGAAAAAGCCGGGCGCTTCTATGAGCGCCTGGGTTACGAGATAAATCCGGTGACCAGCTTCGGAAAACGCCTGGACCGCCCCTGAAAGGATTCTGGGGGTCTGCCTTGATTCGGGCATGATCTTGCTGTGGAAATGGACTCCGTTAAGGTTAATAATTTACTAACATCCCAGCGGTCGCTGGATTGTTAACGATGTTTGTTAGATATTAAGCATCGTTAACAATCGGGATTTCGGCGGGTTTCGAGCGAAGACAAGTGGACGGCAGTAACTGACCTCGGGGAGAGCGACGTGAATCCACTACCAAGCAAGAACGAACGGGACGAATTTGACAAGGCATTTTCCGCCAGATTAACGGGCGAGACAGAGAAAAGATCAGGGGAACTGCGCCTTGCGGACAGGCAGGCCCCGGCGCCATTCTTCAATATTGCCGGGCAATTCGGCGCCAAACTGGTGCAATACGCCAAACCGGGCATGAGCAAAAAAGTGCTGGCGGCGATGGCGGATGATACGGACCCGGCCGTGGCGATGGCCAACATCCGCAAGATTCTGGTTGGCCCTACGCACAAACTGCACGATGCGATGTTTGAGGAGGTTGTGACCATCCTCGAAGAATCGGACCGCGAGGTTCAGCAGGCGTTGCGGGGGCTGGAGCGGAAGTGGGCGGCGCTTTCCCACACCATCGATGAACTCGTTGCCAAGTCACTGGACAGCAAGGACCAGAGCCGCGAGCATGTTGAATTTGTGAAGCAGGAATTGCAGAAATCGGCGGCCTCGCACCAGGAAATGCTGTCCGAGATGTTCTTGGTGATCGATACGAAAATCGACGAGTTGACCAAGCAGGTCGACCAGAAGGTTGAAGAACTGGCGCAGAAGATTGAGACCGACATGCGTGAAGTTGCCGAAAGCCAAGAACGCCGGATGCAGGAGCTTGAGGCAAAATTCCTGACCAGAAACGATGCGGAGATTGCGAATCTTGAAAACCGCCTCGCCCGCCTTGAGCGGAAATCGAGCACCAGCACCGACGACCTGAACGAGGTTTTTGCCGGCGGCCTGACGAGCATCGCCGACCGGCTGAAAGCCATGCGGGATAAGCAGGCGAACTGACCGCGCACTAAAAGAGGGATAGCTGGGCCTTGGGCCTGGGCGGCGGGGCGCTGCGCGCAATGACAGTGGGTTCCAAAACAAAATAATCCTCGGGCGCAGGCTTCAGGAATTGCACCGCCTCCCCGGCTTCAACATTCCTGACGTCCAGCCACTGGGCATAATTTTCCGGCTGGATGACCGCGGGCATGCGCGTGTAGATTTGCGCAATGACAGCGTTGGGTTCGGTGGTGATGATGGCGGCGGTTTCAATTTCCGAGCCATCGGCCCCCAGCCAGTGCTCCCACAGGCCGGCAAAGGCAAAGAGGCCGTGATCTGGGCGGTGAATGAAGTAGGGAATTTTCTTTCCCGGCACATCACCCAGCCATTCATAATAACCATCGGCGGGAATGAGGCAGCGGCGGCGCCGGATGGCATTCCGGAACGAGGGTTTTTCCAGCAGCGTTTCGCTGCGCGCGTTGATCAAGGGCTTGCCCGGCTTTATTTCCTTCACCCAGGACGGGATGAAGCCCCAGCGCACCAGGGCGAAATGCCGTTCGTTGTTTTCCTCGCGGACGATGGCGATGGGGCTTTGGGGCGCCACATAGACGCGGGGCGGAAACTCCAGCTCCTCCAGATAGTGGAGCAGCGATCTTGTTTCTTCCGCCGATTTCCTGAAACTATAGAGGCCACACATGGAGCGAGCTTAACCCGATGACCGACCCGCAACAATTCCCCAGGCTTGGAGCTTCGGCCTGCGTCTGGAAAGACGGCAAGGTGCTGCTCATTCAACGGGCCAAGCCGCCCTTCGGCCTATGGAGCCTGCCCGGCGGCCATGTTGAGTTCGGCGAAACGGCGCTCGCGGCGGCGGAGCGTGAGCTTATGGAGGAATCGGGGATTACGGCTGATCTCGCAGAATTTGTCGGGCTTTATGAAATCATCCGGGAGAAGCCCCTCTTCCATTATGCCATTGCCTGTTATGGCGGGATGTGGCGGTCTGGTGAGGCGCGGGCCTCAAGCGATGCGCTGGAAGCCCGGTGGGTGGGCCCTTCGGAGTTCGATTCGCTTGATTTTGCCCCCAATGTCCGGGAGGCCATTGCGCAGGCCCAGGCGCTGCTGGCGTTTTGACTTAAAATTCACTGTTCATATTAACCCTTTTTTAAGGAACGAGTCGCGGAACGCCGCGCCTTTGCTAATGTGCATTAACGAATGCGGGGCTGGTGGAAAAGCGCTGTGGACGGGGACGAATACCTCAATTGAAAAGACAATTATGTTGAAATATCGGACAAAACCGGTGCCTGTGGCCTACCCCACGGAGGCCAAGCATTTGGCCCTGCGTTACATTCTCGATGCCTGGGAAGAAGCAGTTTATGAGGGGCTTGAACCGGATTGCATTGCCACGGCGGCAATCTTCGCGGCGCTTTCGGACATGGTTGCCACCTATGGCGAGGAGCCGGTGGCGGTGATGTGCGCGAAACTGCCGGAGCGCATCCGCGGCGGCGAATTCTCCGTGGCCCAGACCAAGCAATAATCAGTCGAAGGCCTTCCACAGCAAGAGGAAGCCGAAGGCAGCCACCAGAATTCCCGACCAGCGATTGATCTTATCGAGGGTCGAGGGGCCGAGACGCGTTTTCAGCCGGCCAACAAAGAAACTCAGCAGCAGCCACCACAAGGCGCCGCCGAGGGCAATGCCGAAGAGAACCATAGCGGGCCGGTAGGGCGACGCGCCAAGAGCCAGATGCATGCTCAGCGAACTGAAAATCGCGAGATAGCCCAGGACAAGGCCCGGATTGGTGACCGACAATGAAAAGGTCAGGCCGAACCTGGCGGAATGGGGGCCGGTTGTGAGATCGCTATCAGCAAAATGGGTCCGTGCCGTACGGATGCCAAGCACGATCAACACAAGCCCGCCGGCAATTTGCAGGACTTTTGCATAATCCAGGATGAGATGGGAAATTGACTGAATACCATAGGCCGCGATTCCGGCAATCAGGACATCGGCCAGCACGGCGCCGAGGCCGGCAAGAAAGGCCACCTTCAAATCGTGGCATAGCGCGGTGCGGATGACGATGAGATTGACCGGGCCGAGAGGGGCCGACATGGCAAGGCCTATGGCGACACCGGCAATGATCAGCGTCAAATCCATGATCTAGCGGATATCCACAACAACGCGGCCGCGCACCTGGCCTGCTACAATTTCGCTGGCGACGTGCGGCACATCTTCCAGCTTCACATGGGTGGTGAGAGCGGCTAGGGCCTTGAGGTCAAGATCGCGGGCGATGCGGTTCCAGGCCTGCTGCCTTCGCGGCAGCGGCGTGGTGACCGAGTTGATGCCGATCAATTTCACGCCGCGCAAAATGAAGGGAGCAACCGTCGTCGGCAGGTCCATGCCCTGGGCCAGGCCGCAGGCGGCAACGGTGCCGTCATTGTTGATTTGCGAGATGACATTGGCGAGCGTGGTGGAGCCCACGGAATCAACGGCGCCGGCCCAGCGCATTTTGGCCAGTGCCTTTACCGGCACGTTGAATTCATTGCGGTCAATGATCGTCGAGGCGCCCAGTTTTTTCAGGAATTCCGATTCCTCCGGGCGGCCAGTTGAGGCTGCAACCTTGAAACCGAGTTTCGCCAACAGAGTGATTGAAACCGTGCCGACGCCGCCGGCGGCACCGGTCACCAGGATTTCGCCATCGCCGGGTTTCACCCCCTGCTCTTCGAGCGCCATGACACAGAGCATGGCGGTGTAGCCGGCAACGCCCACGGCCATGGTGTCAGCGGGGCTCCAGCCCTTGGGCACGGCCACCAGCCAATCGCCGGAGATGCGGGCCATTTCAGAAAAGCCGCCATGATGCTGTTCGCCAACGCCCCAGCCGTTGAGAATGACCTGATCGCCGGGCTTCCAGTTCTTGTGGGAGGATTTGGTCACGGTTCCGGCAAAATCAACGCCGGGAATGAGCGGGTATTTTCGGATGATGGGGGCCTTGCCGGTGATCGCCAGGCCATCCTTGTAGTTCACCGAGGAATGGCTGACGGCGACGGTGACGTCACCCTCCATGAGATCGGCTTCGGTCAGTTCAACGAACTGAACCTGCTGGCCCTGATCGGTCTTGGATATCTGGATGGCGCGGAAACTGTCGGTCATGCGGGGTCCTTTAGCGCGGGCAATGCTTCCAGAAACTTAACGGGCTGGCCCCCGGCTTTACCTAAAATTTGATCTTCCCACATAAGCTTTTGGCCGCGCACAAAAGTGCCTTTCGGCCAGCCCGTGACTTTATAGCCATCATAGGGTGTCCAGCCGCATTTACTCTCGATCCACTTGTTCTCAATGACGCGCTTTTTCTTGAGATCAACGATGGTGAGATCGGCGTCAAAGCCTTCGGCAATGCGGCCCTTTTGCGCGATGCCGAAAATGCGGGCGGGGCCATGGGAGGTGAGATCAACGAAGCGTTCGATGGAGAGGCGGCCCTTGTTCACATGATCAAGCATGACGGGAACGAGGGTCTGCACGCCGGGCATGCCCGACGGCGAGGCGGGATAGGGCTTGGATTTTTCTTCCAGCGTGTGCGGCGCGTGGTCGGAACCGAGGATATCCACCACGCCGGATTGCAGGGCCTGCCAGATGGCGCGCTGATGCTCCTTCGCGCGCACGGGCGGGTTCATTTGCATCAGGGTGTCGAGGCGCGGGTAATCATCGGAGGAGAGGGTCAGGTGATGGGGCGTGACCTCGACGGTCGCCACATCCTTGTTGGCGGCGAGCAGCGGCATTTCATCTCCGGTTGAAATGTGGAGCACGTGGATACGTTTTCCCGCGCGCCTGGCAATGCGGATGAGGCGTTCGGTGCAAAGCCTTGCGGCTTCGGCATCGCGCCAAACGGGATGGCTGGCGGGATTGCCGGCGATCTGTTCATTCACGCGCTGGCGCAGGCGGAACTCATCTTCGCTGTGGAAGGCGGCGCGGCGATTGGTTTGCGCCAGAATGCGGGCGACACCGTCATCGTCTTCCACCAGCAGTTCACCGGTGGACGAACCCATGAAAACCTTGATGCCGGCACAGCCCGGCAGCTTCTCAAAGGCCGCGAGATCGGCCACATTTTCTTTGGTACCGCCCATGTAAAAGGCGAAATCACAATACATGCGGTTGCTGGCGCGGGCCACCTTGTCGGCAAGGGCCGCGGCGGTGACGGTGAGCGGCCTGGTATTGGGCATTTCGAAAACGCTGGTGACGCCGCCCATGACCGCGGCACGGCCGCCGGATTCCAGGTCTTCCTTGTGTTCAAGGCCGGGCTCGCGCAGATGCACCTGGCTGTCGATGACGCCGGGGAGGATGTGCAGGCCCCTGCAATCCAGGGTCCCGGCGGCGGAGAAATCGCTGACATCGCCTACCCCCACAATGCGGCCTTGCAGAATGGCCAGATCGCGATCCCCTACCCCATCATGATTGACGAGGGTTCCCCCCTTTAGAATGAGATCAGCCCTGCGTTTCATCGAGCTTCCTTGATTGTGGCACAAAGCGACCGTAAATGGTGCTGATGGCGAATTCTAGCTTTTTCATGCAGGTGCGGCGCGACCGGGCGGTTCTTGGCCTCGAGGGGGCTGAAACCGGGAATTTCCTGCATAATCTGGTGACGGCGGATGTTCTGGGGCTGGCCCAGGGCGAGGCGCGCTACGGCGCCCTGCTCACGCCGCAGGGGAAAATCCTGTTCGACTTCTTTGTGGTGAAAACGGCTGGGGGCTATCTGCTGGACTGCGCCGCTTCGCAGCTTGAAGAGGTCACGAAGCGCCTGATGTTTTACCGGCTGCGAGCCAAGGTTGTGATTACCGAGCGCAAGGATTTGGAAGTGGGCGTTTCGCCGGAGCGGCCCGCCGGAATGATGGCCTATGCTGACCCCCGCACAGCGCTTATCGGGTGGCGGGTGATTGCCGAAAAGGGTACGTTGCCGACGGGCACGAGCTATGACGGCGCGCGCATTGCGCTGGGGCTTGCCGACAGCGATGGCGATATCGGCTCCGGCGAGTTGTTTCCCCATGAGGCGAATTTCGATCAGTTGGGAGCGGTGAGTTTCACCAAGGGCTGTTATATCGGCCAGGAAGTTGTTTCGCGCATGGAGCACCGCGCCACGGCGCGGAGCCGCATTCTTCCGGTGACTTTTGAAGGCGCTGCGCCACCGCGTGGCTCAGTAATCAAGAGCTCTGACAAGGTTATTGGGTCGGTTTTGTCATCGGCAGGAAATGCGGCGCTGGCACTGCTTCGCCTGGACCGCATGGCCGAGGCTACGCAGCCGCTGCTGACAGATGCTGTCAGGGTGCTTGTGCATAAACCGGCATGGATAAAATATGATGTGCCATCAAAGGATTACGCCTAGTGCCTGCAGTTTTGCATGAGGATGGTATTTGCCGCTGCAAGTGGTGCGGCACGGATCCGGTTTATGTTGCCTATCACGACACGGAATGGGGCGTGCCGGAATATGATTCACGGGCGTTGTTTGAAAAACTGCAGCTCGACGGCTTTCAGGCGGGGCTTTCGTGGATCACGATTTTGCGCAAGCGCGAGGCTTTCCGCAAAGCCTTCGATGATTTCAATCCGGAAAAAATGGCGCGCTACAGGCCAGCAAAGCTGGAGCGGCTGATGAATGACACGGGCATCGTGCGTAACCGGCTGAAGATCGAAGCCAGCGTCAGCAATGCCCAAGCCTATCTGGCCATGCCGGATTTTTCCGCCTACCTGTGGGATTTCATGGATGGCCGGCCCCTGCAAAACAAACTAAGCAGCTCGAAACAGATACAAGCCTCAACGCCGCTGGCGGAGAAAATTTCGAAGGACATGAAAAAGCGCGGCTTCCGCTTTGTCGGCCCCACCATCGTCTATGCCTTCATGCAGGCCTGCGGGCTGGTGAACGACCACATGACCAACTGCCACCGCCATGAGGCGGTGAAGAAGCTGGCGCGCTGACATGGCTGCGGAACGGCGCGCCTGGCAACGGATGCTTTCGGGACGCAGGCTCGACCTGCTGGACCCCTCGCCGCTCGATATCGAGATCGAGGACATTGCCCATGGGCTGGCGCGGGTGGCGCGGTGGAACGGCCAGACCAAGGGCGACCACGCCTTTTCCGTGGCGCAGCATTGCGTGCTGGTGGAGGGCATCGCCTCACACGTCAACCGGCAGCTCGACAAACCCTCGCGGCTGATGGCGCTGCTGCATGATGCGCCGGAATATGTGGTGGGCGACATGATCTCGCCGTTCAAGGCGGCGCTGGGGCTGGATTACAAGGCTTTTGAAAAGCGCCTGCTTTCGGCCATTCATATCCGCTTCAGCCTGCCTCCAAAAACGCCTACAGTCTGCGAAACCGAGATCAAGGCGGCGGACAGAATGGCAGCTTATCTGGAAGCGACGCAGCTTGCCGGGTTTTCCGTGCCCGAGGCGGAAAAATTCTTTGGCCGGCCAAAGGGGCTGAATGGCGAGGGGTCCCGAAAATTCCTTCACCTCAAGCCTTTGCCGCCCAATGATGCGGCGGCGCTGTTTCTCAAGAAATTCAAATTGCTGGTGCAGCCATGATCATCGTTTGCGGCCTCAATGCGGTGCAGGATCTTGTGGATAAGCATGCGGTGGGGCGGGTGGTGAGCCTTCTCGGCCCAGATACGCCGCATCGGATTTTCAAGAACATCGAGCCGGCGCAGCACCTGAAGCTGACCTTTCACGATGTGGTGGAAATGATGGATGGGTTTTCGGCGCCACGGGCAACGGATGCGGAAAAGCTGATCGAATTCATTGAGACGTGGGACCAGGCCAATCCCATGCTTATCCATTGCTGGGCGGGCATCAGCCGTTCAACGGCTTCAGCCTATACCGCACTTTGCATGCTGCGGCCCAAGGCCGACGAAGAAGAACTGGCCTTTGAACTGCGCGCGGCCTCGCCTTCGGCCACGCCCAACCGGCTGATTGTTTCCTATGCGGATGCGCTTCTCGGCCGCAACGGCCGCATGTCGCGGGCCATCGAGAAGATCGGCCGCGGCGAGAGCGCCTATGAGGGCACGCCGTTCATTCTAACGCCATAGGTTCAATCTTCAACATTTGTCATCCCCGCACTTGTTGCGGGGACCCATTTTTCAGCAAATTTCTGGTATCAAACATACGGCACTATGGGTCGCCGGAATGAATCCGGCGATGACAATAGATGAGAGACCTATTTTCCGTGGGCGTAGGCCCATTCTCCCCCGGACCTTCACCTACGACGGTGAAAACCGCCCCCTGACCATCATCCAGAACGGCAATCCCACCAGCTTCGCCTATGCCCCCGATGGCGAGCGGGCGGGCAAGAGCTTCGGCGGCAATGCCTTTAGCTATCTGGGAAATGACGCCGAGTTCCTGGTCAACCCGGCCAACCCATCCGGCCTCCTGACCTCGACGCTCCACCCCGACGTGAAGCGCGAGGGCCTCATCACCTCATGGGCCCACAAGGACCATCTCGCCT
>CADEEO010000093.1 GCA_902826365.1 uncultured Hyphomicrobiales bacterium
GCCGGGGTAACGGCCAAAGCCGCTGCCATGCTAACTGCCGCAAGAAGGGATTTGCTCGTACGCATCTGTTTTCTCCTTTGAATGTTTAAAAATGGGCAACGGTACTACCGCGCCTGCCGCAAAAACTAAATCCGGTCTGGACTGTTCCAAAACGCTTCCATGAATTTTTTGTAATCCCAACACAGTCCAAAAAAAATACCGGCGCCTCCAGAGACGCCGGTACGTTCATATAATTCCAGTTTAGATTAGGCAGCTTTCTTGGCTTCAATGGTCTTTTGTTCATTGCCTGACTGAATGGCAATGGTACGGGGCTTCATTGCCTCCGGCACCACCCGCTGAAGCGAGATTTGAAGGAGGCCCTCATTCAGTTCAGCACCTTTGACTTCAACATGGTCAGCCAGCTGGAAGGTCTGCTGGAAGCTCCGTCCGGCAATACCCTGATGCAAAAATTCCTTTTTGCCCTCGGGCTTGTCGGTCTTCTTGCCAGTGACGGTCAGGTCATTGCCTTTCACCTCGATGTTGACGTCATCCGATGAAAAGCCAGCAATGGCCAGACTGATCAAATATTCGTCCTCGCCCATCCGTTCAATATTGTAGGGAGGATAGGTAGGTGTCTCAAAGGTAGAAGCTTCGTCCAGCATACGGGCAAGATGATCAAAACCAATGCTGGAGCGGTAGAGAGGGGTAAAATCAAACATGTCACATTCTCCTAAAAGCAATGCGTTAGCGTGATCGCCCTATAGCGATCGCAGGCCCTATTGGCACCTGCAAAAGGCACGTAATTTTTCCAGTTCAAATTTCAAGAGGAAGGATTGATGCGGCGGGATGTCGCACCTGCTGGGTCCGTTTTACGTTACTGAACAATGGGTTATGGAGGATTTCCCTGCAATATAAATGCTATGGTCCTAGGCTTTGCAGGGGGTTGCGGGGACGCTAGGACCATAGCCCTGCAGGGGTTGTCATTGCGGGGGACAACCACCCCAATAATTCCTTATTAAAGAAATTGTTCCCGCCGCTTAACAAGGACTGAGAGAAGAAAGTCGGCCCCTTGGGGGAGCCGACGTCCGACTTACTTCTTGTCTTTCTGCGTATCACCCTTGGCCATCCGTTCGGAACGCCATTTTCCGAATTCATCGGAAAACTTCTGCCGCCGTTCGCCCTGCCAGGCTTTGTAGTCTTCGTCGAGTTTGCCGATCTGTTCATTTCGCCAATGGTTATAGTCATCGTCGAACTGATTATCCTGGTTCTGCCAGCCGGACCTCCCCTGGGAACGAGCGCCATAGGACCCCCGCTCGCCCATGCCGTAACCATAGTCCTGACCCTGATTCCGAGCCCGGCCATAAGCGCCGTCCTCATCTTCGTAGTCAGCATAACTGGAACTGCGATAATCCTGGTCAGTGAAACGGCCCCGGTCATCGCGTTCTTCATAACGCCAGTTATCGTTGCTTCCCCGAGAGAAGGATCGACCTTCGCTGCCTCTTTGATCTATAAAACGACCATCTTCGTCTCGTTCCTGGCTGCGCCGGTTGTTATTCCTGAAATTCCCGCCCTGTCCGTTTCTTCCGGACGGAGAGCCACGGCCTTCATGGGATTGGTTTCGATGTTGCATGATATTCTCCTCATCTTTTGGAAAGGCCACATGGCCTTTTCCCCAAAAATTCGGAAGTATCGCGAAGGTTCCCGGGCGATTAGATTAAATAGATGCACAAAAAAGACTGGCTCGGGACCAGTTAGAACGCTTGCGAAATTTTTTTGGGGAGCATCTTGACGAGCGTTTTGGCCGACCTAAATTTTTTGACACAAATTCCCTATTCGTCGTGAAAAGGAGGCACGGCATGGATACTCTTGTTAGCTTTGAAGATCTCGCTATCCGGAATCAAGCAGGTATTCTGACTCCAGAAAAGCTCGCTACCCTCAGACGCGTCTTTGACGCGATCTGTGAAGAGTTCAAAATACCGTTGTCGGCCAAAAGCGAACGCAATGACTTGGCTCACAAGATTCTCACCGCTGCCGGCACAATAGAGCATGAGCCCTTGCTCTTAATTTTCGCCCGAAATGCTGTGGCAAAATATAGGAGGTAGATATGACTAATCTCGACAATCTGGCACGCTGGCAGGCCACAATGGACATGGCGGTCTATAAGTTTGAAAAAAGGACTGGACTAAAATTGGCGGGCTTATCACCACCTGAAATATCCCAGAGAATCAAAGAATGGACGAGCGCCAATAAATCATCTGATAGGCCAGCTCCCGAACTGAACAATAAGGGACTTTCTGGGGTCGGAAACGGTCTCGAAACCAATTCCGTGCCACGGAAATACGTCTCTTTAAGTTCCTCAATCGCGTCGTAGACGCCGGCCTCGCGTTACAATTAGGCTTTTCCAATTTAGGGAAAGCCAGATGGTGCCATGTGTGAAGATTGAGAAACGACGCAGATGAGTGATCCCGTTGATATTGAAACCCTGGCCATAAACGTCATTAACTGGTTTGAAGCGATCCAGGTCAATCAGAAGCACGGAGTAAGAAGTTCCGGAAAGTTGCGATGACGCAACTGCCTCCTTAACCTTCTCTGCCAACCGCCTTCGATTCGGAAGGCCGGTAAGTGCATCGTGCTCAGCGAGATGCCAAATAAGGGCTTCGGCCTGCCTGAAATCACTAATGTCGATTATGCATCCAACCAACAACCGCCTGCCATCGTCCATTTCAATACGCTTTTTCGGGTAATAATAGTTCGCGTATTCTCAGTACCCGTGCTTAACACGCGCAAATCGTTGCCGCGAAATACATCTGCCTGTTCTTTTGGGACAAAATCGTAGTCAGTCTTTCCGACTAACTCGTCAAATGTGTAGGCATTCGCGCGCTTTCGCCGAAAGTGCTCTAGCTATGGTCGACCAAAATGCACAATATTTGTCTTCTGTGCTACGAGTTGGCGAACGACCTCGAGCAACTGCTGCTGACTAAAGGGTTTTCCGATTAACGGGGCGTGGCGAAAGGATGGGGGCAAGATGCTTTATCGTGGCAAGGAAAAGATCTATACAACGCCATTCCAGGCCCTGAGCGATGGCATTGCCATGGTGTTCCAGGAAACCAGCCTTGTTCCCTCCATGACGGTTGCGCAGAACATCTATCTCGGCAAGGAAAATTTCCTTAACCGTCTGCGCGGGATCTATATTTCCGCCCAGCAATTTCTCCAATCCCTCAATTTTACGGTTGATCCAACTGCAACAGTTGCGAGTCTTGGTGCGGCCAAACGGCAGATGGTGGAAATTGCCCGGGCGGTTCACCACATGGCGGAAGTGATCATTTTCGACGAACCAACCGCCACGCTTACGCCGGAGGAAAAACGCCATTTCTTCGCGCTGATGAAGCGCCTGAAAAAATCTGGTGTTTCCATCATCTTCATCACCCACGCGCTGGAGGAAGCCCTGGCCCAGGCGGACTGGATCACCATTCTGCGTGACGGTGAATTGGTGGCCACGGGCCCCGTTGCCAAATTTGACCGCGACACGGTGGTGCGCGCCATGGTGGGCCGCGCCCTCTCCAATGAGATCTACAATACCACCCGCAGCGCCGCGCAAATCCGCAAGCTGGGCAGGAAAATCCTGTCGGTGCAGGATATTTCCATGGGCAACAGCGTGCGCAACAATTCCTTCTCGATTTTTGAAAAGCAGATTACCGGCGTTTTCGGCCTCATCGGCTCGGGCCGCACGGAAACTTTCAAGATCGTGGCGGGCATTTACAAGCGCGACTTCCTGCGCGGCGGCGATATTGAACTGGATGGAAAGCCGGTGCGCTATCTGGTGCCCAGTGAAGCGGTGCGTGATGGCATCATTTATGTCACTGAAGACCGCAAGCTTGAAGGGTTCTTTGAAACCATGTCGATTGCCGAGAATTTTTATTCCGGCCTCCTGGCATCGGGGCTGGAGAAATCAGCGGTCATCAATTTTCAGGAAATGCGCGAGCTTTCCAAGGAATGGTCGGAGCGCCTGAATGTCAAAGCCATCAACGACAATGCGCGGGTGATTGAGCTGTCGGGCGGCAATCAGCAAAAAGTGGTGATCGGCAAGGCCCTGATCCAGAAGCCGCGCCTGGTTATTTTTGACGAGCCGACGCGCGGCGTTGATGTGGGCGCCATCGCCGAGATTCATCAATTCATCAACAAGCTGGCCGATGAAGGCCTCGCCGTGGTGGTGATCTCGTCCTACCTGCCGGAAATCATGAACCTGTCAGACCGCATTCTGGTGTGCCGACAGGGGCGCATCGTCGAGGAAATCACGCCGCTGGAAGCCACCGAGGAAAAAATCATGTACGCCGCGGTGCATTAAACCAGAAATTCCTTGTCCACCGGAATTTGCAGCGCTGTTACAATTCCGTTGGTCGTCATGGCCATGCCAATCACCGCAAGCAGTTCCTGGTGCTGGGCAGCAGTCATGCCTTTGGCGCGGGCCGCTGCCGTGTGCGAATGAACGCAATAGCCGCAGCCATTCACGGCGGACACGGCCATATAGATGAGTTCCTTGGTGAGCGGATCGAGCGCCCCCTCCTTCACCATGACTTCCTTCAGGTTTGCCCAGGTGCGCTCCAGCAAATCGGGCTGGTTGCAAAGCCCGCGCCAAAAATTATTCACAAAATCCGATTTGCGGACCAGCCTGATATCATCAAACACCGCCTTTACGCGGGCATTTCTGCCTACATCTTCATCCGTCCATAGCCTTACAGTCGTCATTTCAAACCCTGTCCGAACTACCGGATCATACCGGCGACAAAAAATGATATCTTACCCCCGAGAGTCCCCGATATGGGACATATACCTGTTGTAGCTTCACGCAATACGCCGTCGCCCACTGACGCCCCTTATACTCCGGCCCCTCCTCGTTTCTCAATTGGAAAAGCCGTGTACCGGGTCAAGGAAAGCCATGATCCGGCCCGCAGTGATTTTGCTGGTTAGGCTGGCTTGCGCTTCAATGCGTAGCTGCCGTCACCTAGGAGGGACTGAACCGCCAAAGCAACTGCCCAGAACGCAGGAAACTCCCAACCTCCGCCTGGGTTCGAGAAGATGAACCCAGCCGCGCCATGGGGCGCGTAGATCGAGCCGAGCAGGACGGGAATGAGCGCCAGGGACACCCAGCGTGTCCAGGTGCCCAGAATCAAGGCAATGCCACCAATCACTTCGGCGGCGATGACGAGATAGGCCAATGGCCCGGGAAAGCCGATGCTCTCGAAGAATGCGGCGGTGCCGGCAGGCGTGAATACCGATATCTTGAGCCAGGCGTGGGCGAGAAACAAAATACCCATGCTGACGCGGAGAATAAGGGCGGCAAGATCAGCGTTGCTGCTTGATGAAAGAGTGACAGGAGCGGAATGAGTAACAGTATGTGACATGGTGATTTCCTTTGAATTGCGTTGAGATGACCCGCCACGAGGTGGCGGGCCAGGGTTGAGATCAGGCTGCGAGGAGCCAGGTTGGAGCGATGTCCGTGCCGTGGCCCTTGCCATAGCCAAGAACGATGTTGAGACCGGCAACCGGTTCAAGATAGCGCGCTACCTTCAGGCCACCGCTCTGCAAAACGGAAAATCCGCTCTTTGCGCCTATGGTTTCAACGGTCTTGTTGGCAGCCTCATCGTCGCCCGCGACGAAAACGGTAACGGGAGTTTTTCCGACCTTGCCGCCGCCCTTCAGCACGGACGCAAACACCGTGTTGAAGGCTTTCACGACCTTCGCTTCAGACGCCAGTTTCTGGATTTCCTCGGCGGCGCTGGTCGAGTGGCCAACCGTCAGGCCCATGTAATCCGGGGTAAGGGGATTGCTGATGTCGACGAGAACTTTTCCAGCAAGGCCGCCGGCAGCGGCGATCGTTTCAGCGGCAGCCTCAAAGGGAACCGCAAGGACGATAACCTCGGACTTTTGGGCGGCGGCCATGAGCCCGTCGCCCTTGACCCGGCCACCGAGTGTCTTGGCGGTATCCTTCGCCCTGGCGACATCGCGCGAACCGAGAATTACGTCATAGCCGCCCGCCGCGAAAACCGAAGCGAGACCCTTGGCCATATTGCCTGTGCCGAGAATTGTGATGTTCATCTGAGTATCTCCCAAGAGGCACCCCAATGGCGCCCGTTGGCATTCAGATGGACCCGTTCGATTGGAATGATAATCCTGCAATTTCGCATTTCATTCCTTCCAAATGGGAAGGAATTGGATCACCAGCCCTGATCCCAGGCTGGTTCACCCTGAAAACGCTCTGCCAGGAAATCCACAAACACCCGCACCTTTGTGGCGAGATGGCGATTTGGCGGATAGAGCACGAAAACGCCAAGCGGCTGATCCTCGAACGCCCGTAACAAAGGCTTCAAGGTCCCAGCCCGAATTCTGGGGCCCGCCATGAAACTGGGCACACGGGCGATCCCAAGCCCGGCTTCCGCAGCGGACAGGCAAGCGTCGGCGCTGGAGAAGCGGAGGCGTCCGCCGACTTTGACCGCCACCGGTTTGCCGGGAATGCCCTCCCGAAAGTGCCAGACCAATGGATCGCGGAAATTGGTGTCTATGATGCAGTCGTGGCCGACAAGATCGGCAGGCGTCTCAGGGGTGCCGCGTCGCGATAGGTATTTCATCGAGGCGGCCAATACGATTCTGGCACCACACGCCTTACGGGCGATGAGACTGGTATCAGCGGGCGTGCCGATGCGCACTGCGGCGTCGAACCCCTCGTCCACCAGATTGACCACCCGGTCGGAAAAACTGACATCAAGGCCAATGTCTGGATAGCGGGTTGCAAAATCGATGAATGCAGAGGCCAATTGGACGGTGCCGAAGGACATTGGCACGGTGAGGCGCAAGCGGCCGCTGGCGGTTCCAGACCTGCTCTTCACCGCGAGGTCGAGCGCGTCCAACTCCTCAAGCACAAGCTTGATGCGCTCCAGATAGGCTTGGCCCACTTCGGTAGCGGAAAGTGAGCGAGTCGTGCGGTTAAGCAATCGCACGCCAAGATCCGCCTCAAGCCGCGATACCAGTTTTGAAGCTTGGGCAGACCCGGTTCCCAGACGGGAGGCAGCCTTGGCGAAGCTGCCCGTTTCCATCACCGCCACAAACATCCGCTCGCATTCCAACCGCTGCATGTGCCCTCCCAGGACAGGTTTGGCCTGTCATTAACAAGATTATGATGCGGGGGCATTGCAATGCAAACACCGCCCTCTGAGCACGCTGTCCCGTTGTTGCCTGGAGGCTCAACGATGCGGATGGAAAAACCCGCGAATGACCCGTCACCAACTGAGAAGTGCTGGCCTTTCGGGAGCTACTCCTCCGCGATGTCTTCAGCCCAGAGTTCCGGCTTTTCCCTAATGAAACGCTCCATCAGCGCCACGCAGTCCGCATCATCCGCAATGACTACTTCGACGCCCTTTGAACGCAGAAACCCTTCGTTGCCGCCAAAAGTCCGGTTTTCACCGATGACGATCCTGGGAATCCCGAATTGGATGATGGTGCCTGTGCACATCATGCAAGGGCTGAGCGAGGTATAGAGCGTGGTATCGCGATAGGTCTTTTGGCGGCCTGCTTTCCTCAGAGCATCCATTTCACCAGTATCTCGCCCCGTGCGAGCACAGAACCAATGGGGCAACCGCCCTCATCATAGCCGGCTTTGGCTTCATCGTATGCCAGGCGAAGAAACTTGCGATCTGAATCGTTCATCATATGCTATTCTGTCTCATATTAGTGATGTGCACACGCAGCAATTGGTGTGAGCAGGAATGATACTGCCCGCAGTTTAACGAGTATGCACTCCCTTAGCTAGTTCTTGATGATCATTTCCTGGGGACCGAAGGGGAAGTTTGTGATGTTTTCAGCGCCGGTTTCAGTGACGATGAAAATGTCGTGTTCGCGGTAACCGCCAGCGCCGGGCTGGCCTTCAGGAATCATGATCATCGGTTCCATCGAAACTACCATGCCCGGCTTCAATTCGGTGTGGATATCTTCGCGCAGCTCCACGCCCGCTTCGCGCCCGTAGTAGTGGCAGAGGACGCCGAAGCTGTGCCCGTATCCGAATGAGCGGTACTTGAGGAGTCCCCAGGAGCGGTACATTTCGTTGAGCTCAGTGGCTATTGCCGCGCACGTCGCACCCGGTTTGATGAGCTTGGCGCCAACACGATGAACCTCGCAGTTTTTCTCCCACAGATCAATGTGGCTATTGGAGGAGTAGTCGCAGAACAGCGTGCGTTCAAGGGCCGTATAGTAACCGAAGATCATCGGAAAGCAGTTGAGGGAGAGAATGTCTCCCGACTGCAGAACCCGGTTGGTTACAGGATTGTGCGCGCCATCGGTATTTATGCCGGACTGGAACCAGGTCCAGGTGTCCATCAACTCAACGAATGGGAAGCTCTTGGCAATATCACGAATCATCGCATTGGTTGAGGCAATTGCCACTTCGTGTTCAGGCACTCCGGCCTTGATTGCGTTCATCACCGCACGCCCGCCAACATTGCAAATACGGGCGCCTTCGCGAATAAGCTTATGCTCTTCCACTGATTTTATTGCCCGCATCCACATGGCGGGCTGGGCAACGTCTACGAGTTCCACACCCGGCAGGGCATCTTCGATCTGCTTGCGGTAATCAACGGAGATATGATCAAATTCCACACCAAGGCGCTTGACGCCTTTGGTGAGTTGCTGGACGGCACGGAAAAAATTGTCCTTGCGCCAGTCAGTATAGGTTACGTTGTCACCAAACGAACGCCGCCACGGCTGGCCCCCATCAATTGCGGCCGTGATTGTGGTCGCCTCCTTTGCGTTGATGACCATGCCATATTTGCGGCCGAAGTAGCAGTACAGGAATCCGGAATAGTAGCAAATGTTGTGGTAGGACGTGAGCAGCGCCGCATCTATCCTGTTTTCCGCCATGTGCTTGCGCAGATCATTTTGCCTGCGGGTCATCTCGGCATCGGAAAATGGCGACCAATCTTTGCTGCCGTTATGCCATTTCACAATGTGGACCAGTTCATCGTTCATCTTCATCTCCCAAGTTCAGTTTTTTGCAATTGTTAACGGGCGGCGGCAACACGCGTGGCGGATGGCGCTGTATTGAGTTCATTTTTCAGGGCCAGTGAAATCCCATCGGCGCAAACCTTGAGCAATATCTCGCCCTTTTCCCGTGAAGCTTGTTTTGGCGAAGACAGGGTGCCGCTTGGCGGCGTCCATTCCGGTTTGACAGGATAGACATCGTAGGGAGGAAACACTGCTGGAGGGTGGTCCACGGCGCGATCAAGCTGCACAAGGTCCGGGTAGAGCGCCAGCATCAGGGACGTTTCAAGCACTCCGCCATGTTCGACTGCCCAGCCAGGAAAGCCGTCCGGATAAAGTTTCTCAATTGTTTCAGCCGCAACGAAGTCCCAATAGGACAGAACAACGACTTTAACCGATGCAATGCCGTCCCAGCGCAATTCGCGGAGCGCCAGATCGACCGCTTCCGTGATGAACCACGAATTCTCATAATGGCCATTTATGATGGCGAACTGGCGGTTGCCGTGGCGGGCAAATTCTTTAATGACGTCCCGCAACGCATTGACGAGGGTTGCTCCATCCAGGCTTGTAGTGCCAGGAATGTGATTGCCGCCTCCACACTTCTGCTGCGACTTGTAGCCATAGGTAAAGGCAGGTGCTACCAACCCATCAATTTGCCCTGCAACACGCCGGGCAAATTCGGTTGGCAATAAAACGTCCACATGCATTGGCATGTGATGGCCATGCTGTTCCATGGAGCCTAGCGGAATAAGTATCGCAGTTTCACCATTTTTGACTGCGGCGTGGTAGTCAGGCCAAGACAGTTCAGCTGCGAAAACGCTCCTGTTTGCCATATCTTGCCTCCTGCCTTGAGTTTTATCGGCTGATCATAGGAAGCAATTGTAGGATTTGGGAAATTCATTTATATTATGTTCAAATAAGTTCTGCTTTGGGCAAGGACATGCTGGCGATAAATCTTCCAACCGACATTCTTCGGACATTCCTTGCCGTAATTGATCTAGGCAGCTTCACCAAGGCTGGCCAGCTTCTTGGCCGAACCCAGCCGGCAATCAGCCTGCAAATCAGAAAACTTGAGGAACTGGTGGGTTTGCCGCTGCTTGACACCAGCGGCCGGATGATTGTCCTCACCAAAGAGGGCGAGACGCTGGCCCGCTATGCGCGGCAATTGCTTGTGCTCAATGACGAAATCGTCGCCCGTCTTCAAAAGCGCGGATCTGAGGGCAGTTTGCGGGTAGGACTTCCAACCGACTACGCTGTTGCATTCTTCCAGAAAGCCTTGGCCCATTATTCGCAGCAGCATCCGGAAGTCCAGCTGTCGATATTCTGTGAAGTCAGCGAACGTTTGATCGCAATGTTCGAGTCGGATGAGCTTGATCTGATGATCGCCATGTATGACGACCAGCCCGCGCCGGGCCTGATGTACACCTGGGTGGAACGGCCGATCTGGGCGGCTGGCACGGATTCCAGCATCGACCAGGAAACACCTATCAGGTTGGCGGCTCATCCCGAAGGATGCCACTATCGCAGCCGCATGATCCGCTGCCTCGACCAGATCGGGAGGCCGTGGCGCATTGCTTATTCCAGCCCCGGGGTGAGCGGGCTGCAACAAGCTGTGCAATCCGGGATAGGCATTACGGCATTAACCCGCCGCACGCTTTTGCGGGGAATGCGGGTGCTCACGGAGTTGGAGGGCTTTCCACCCCTGGCCGACATTCACTTGGGGCTGCATTTCAAGAATACGGGCGCCTCGACAGCTTCTCTCATGCTGGCAAATCACGTCATGAAAGCTCTCCATGATTCCGGCCAGAGGGACTTTGTGCGGTTGGATCGCATGGATGGGGCGCCAATATCGACATAAGAAAAAATCATAAAGTGATTTGAAGTATCAATTTTCATAGAGGCGGTAGATGCGCTTAGGTTGCCCTGTGCGGGTGGGTAGATTTGGAAACAGCTCGCAAAAGGGAGAAAACCAAATGGAAATTCAAAAGCTCAGAACGCCAAGCCGCCGTGAAGTGCTGAAATATGGATTGGCTGCCGGGTCAGCTTTGTCCATGCCTTACGTAAGCCGGGCCTGGGCTGATACGGTCGAACTCAACATGCTGGCCTGGTATGGGCATGGCGAGCCCGATGTGGTGGCTGAATTCGAGGCCGCAAACAATGTCAAGTTCAAGCCAAAATACTATGCCGGCGGCGATAACATGCTGGCGCTCATTGCCCAATCGCCTCCCGGCACATTCGACGTCATTCTCTCCGATGCCGAATTCGTGCAGCAGCTCAATGAAGCCGGTTACATCGATGAGCTGAATGCCGCTGATTATCCGTTCGACGATTTCCTCTTTGATGAATGGAAGCAGTTCCCTGGCCACTGGCGGGATGGCAAGCTGTTCTCGATTATGGTCCGTTGCGGGCATCTCGGCGTGTCTTACAATACGAAGGCTATCTCGGAAGAGGAAGCCAA
>CADEEO010000094.1 GCA_902826365.1 uncultured Hyphomicrobiales bacterium
AGCGTAATTGAGGATTTCACCCCGGATACTTTGAAGGAATTCGAGGGATATGGCGATCCTTCGCGGCTTCCTGTTTTCGTTGTCGGCATGCCGCGCTCCGGCACCACGCTGACGGAACAGATCATCGCGGCGCATCCCAAGGCCGCCGGCGTCGGCGAACTCGAGCGCATTGGCCGGATGAGAAAAGGCCTGAGCGACGGGACAAGCACCGCCGAGATGCTTGAAGCCATGCGGGCAGGTGGTCCCAGCCGGGTGCGCCTGATGACCGATAGCTATCTCGGCCTTCTGAAATTTTTGGCCCCGACGGCGAAGCGCGTGATTGATAAAATGCCGCAAAACTTCCTGCGCCTTGGCTTCATGGCGCTGCTTTTCCCCAAGGCCCGGATCGTCCACTGCCAGCGCGATCCCGCCGATACCTTCGTTTCGGCGTTTCAGAACATGATGCTGCCAAACCACAGCTATTCCTATTCTCCGGAAGAATTCGCGCGCTACTACAAGGAATACAGCCGGCTCATGGCTCACTGGGATCGCGTCTTGCCCGGCCGGATATATAATCTGCGTTATGAGGAACTGGTCTCCAATCAGGAAACGAAAACCCGCGAACTGCTGGAATTCTTGCATCTGCCGTGGGATTCCCGCTGCCTGCGCTTCCATGAAACGGCCACGGCGGTAAAGACCTTCAGCAAGCAGCAGGTGCGCAGTCCGGTAAACCGGAACTCAATTGGAAGATGGCGCAATTACCAGGAACAGCTCCAGCCGCTGTTTGAAGTTCTGGCCGATAAATCATGAGAATCTCGTGACGCCAAGGGAGACAAGATGCTAAATCCACAGCAGCCAACCATTGGCGAAATGATTGCAAGAATTTACAGTCTGGCCCAGGCGAAGCGCGGAGCCGATGCAGAAGCGGCGGCCCGCGCCCTGCAGAGGCAGTTTCCGGCGAGAGGCGATGTTAACGAGGCGCTCGCCCTCGTTCTGGTGAACGAAAACAAGCATGATGACGCCTTGCCGTTCGCCGAGGCTGCGGTAAAGGCGGAACCCAAGAACAGCG
This sequence comes from uncultured Hyphomicrobiales bacterium, assembly GCA_902826365.1. Taxonomy (GTDB): domain Bacteria; phylum Pseudomonadota; class Alphaproteobacteria; order Rhizobiales; family Aestuariivirgaceae; genus Aestuariivirga. The sequence continues at coordinate 1,049 of CADEEO010000094.1, forward strand.
GGTATTTGATCAATCTTGGGCGGCTTTATCTCAAGTACGAGTTGATAGAACAGGCCATGCCGTTGATCGAGAAGGCATTCAGGCTTGATCCTTCGATGTTTCAGGCGCCATGGGCAATGGGCGAATTCTTCCAGCAGGCGGGGAACGGCCAGCGGGCCATCCGCTACCTCAATCAGGCAATTCTCGCCAGTCCTGAAGCGCAAAGGCCGGATGTCGAAGTAATGCTCGCCGATTGCCTTTCATCGCTGGGCCAAATAGACGAGGCAGAACGGCTTTATCAAAGCCTGGCCGGCAACAGAAAGCATCGGCCATTTGCCATCGCCCAGGCCGCGGGCCTTCGTAGGCATAAAATCGATTCCGTTGTGTTTCAGGAGCTTAAGCAGGAGTTGGAGAAAGGCGCCGCTTCACCCAGGAGTCTTGCCCGGCTGCATCTGGCCATCGGGCAGATCCATGAAAACAGCGGCGGGTATGCGGAGGCTTTTGATCACTTCACGCAGTCCAAGACATTTCTGAGACGGGAGTTTGACTCCGCCAGTTTCACCGGGATGGTCAACAGTAACATCGCGAACTTTGATGCGGACGTCCTGCGGAGATTCGCTGGCTATGGGGATCCTTCCAGGCTGCCTGTGTTCGTCGTCGGCATGCCGCGCTCCGGGACAACCTTGACCGAACAGATTATTGCAGCCCATCCCAAGGCCGGCGGCGTTGGCGAGCTGAGGAGAATCGGCAGAATGGTGCTGGGACTGAGTGAAGGAAAGGGCCCGGTCTCCATGTTCGAACGCTTGCAGGAGGGAGGGCCTGAGCGTTGCCGTGCCCTGGCTGAAGGTTATCTGAACCTGCTGAAATTCCTCGCGCCGGGCGCAAAACGCATAGTTGACAAGATGCCCCATAATTTTATGGCAATCGGACTCATTGCTCTGCTCTTTCCCAATGCGCGCATCGTCCATTGCATGCGCAACCCTGCTGATAATTTTATATCCGCCTACCAGAACCTGATGAATCCCAATCACAGCTACTCCTACGCGCCGGAAGATTATGCCCGTTATTACAAGGAGTATCTTCGGCTCATGCGGCATTGGCAAAACCTGCTGCCGGACCGGATACTGACCCTGCGCTACGAGGAATTGGTGGCCGAGCCGGAAGAAAAGACCCGCGGCTTGCTCGAATTCACCGGCCTTCCGTGGGATTCGCGCTGCCTGCGCTTTCACGAGAGAGGGGCGATGGTGAAGACCTTCAGCCGGCAGCAGGTCCGCAGCGCGGTGCACCAGGCATCGACTGGCCGATGGAAAAACTACCGCCCGCAGTTGCAGCCGTTATTGGAGATATTGGGAGACGACATGGGCCCCGTGGAAGGCGGGGCGTGAGGCTGGCCCGTGATCACGTGGAGGGGCAACTGTCAGTCGATTGTTGGGCCAAAGCCTGCCAATTCCCGCCGCAGGCAATATGGTTGCACAGGAAACCTGCAATGTCCGTCGCAGGAACCGCATGAGCCAGATTGAGGGATTGGCCGTTGGCGTCTGACAAGGTGGAGACCACCATTCCAACGAGGCTCCCGGACCCGTTAAAAAGCGGGCCGCCGGATTCGCCCTTTTGCGTGTTCATGCGCACGACCATTGCATCCCTGTATCCAAACTTGCCATAGGTCACAGCGCGTCCGAAGTGCATGGAATCAAGCAGCCCGACGCGGGCTGTATCGCCCTGGGCGTGGGGTTTGCCGAGGGAGAAGACAGTATCGCCGCGCGCCAGGCATTTGTTGGGGGTGGGAGATACGGCATGGCCTGAATATCCCCGCAACTTGATCAGCGCCATGTCGCTGCTTGGCAAAACATCGACGACCACGCCGGAATAGATTCGTCCATTGGCCGCCCGCGCGGACACGCCATAACCCTTTGCCACGGCCACATGGCCGGCTGTCAGAACATAGCCGGTCCTGTCGACAAGAAAGCCGCTGCCCGAGGTAATGGCGCTCTTGCGCTGGCTGCCCTTGCCCGCGGTCCCATGGGTGTCGATTTCAGATATCGTCAGCGTGACATAACTGGGGCCGACGTTTTTGACGAGGCCGGCAATCGATTGTGAAACCGCCCTGTTGGCCGCGGGCTCGGCGTTTTCCGCCACGGCAATGTCGCGGCTCTCCAAATCGACTTCACCGGTCGCCGAACATGCCGCCAGGGAGAGCGTGAAGAAAGAAAGAAGCAGGGCGCGGGAAATTTTCACTGAAATCTCATCTTGCTGGATTGCTCCGACATTTAAGTGGAAATCATGTCGGCAGCAAGACCGCACGCCAGATTGTAGGCCGAAAAAGAAAATGGCCCGTGAAAAACACGGGCCATTCCATGAGTTGTTGGGGTTTGCTTAGAAGCGCCAGAGCGCTACGAAGTCAAACGTCAGGAATTCGTCGTCAAACCCGTAGAAGTCCTGCAAGCCATCGGCATAGTCGACTTCAAGACCAAGGGTCAGCTGCGATACTGGCTCATAATAGATACCAGCAAGTGCTTCGAACACCTCAACGCTGAGATCATCGTAATCAACATACGATGCGCCAATCTCGATACGCGCGCTGTCAGTCAAGCCAACGCCGACGAGAACCGATGCGTTCCAGTAATCGCCTTTCGATGGCTCATCACCGATTGCTGCAGCAGCCGAAATGTTGGCCATGTCGCCGAGGGCAAAGCCAAGCCCTGCGCCGATCTGATAGCCATCATCGCCTTCATGCTCATAACCAATGGCCGAAACTTCGCCGCTGATGGTATCACCAGCATACTTGATTTCACCGGCTACGCCCATGTCGCCCGAGCCACCATCATAGTCACTGTCTTCCAGTGCGATGGCTGCGCTGATAGGACCGCTGGCCCAGCTCAAACGCAACTGCGTTGTATCGCCTGGGTTTGTGCCCACGTTGATGTTGTCTTCATCGCGCTGTTCTGCGGTGAACCAGTCGGTGCCGTAGCAGCTGCAGGCGCCGTCAACACCATAGCCAACGTTGCCGAGCGAACCCGAATAACCGCCACCAAAGGTGATTTCCGGGGTCATGGCCCACCAGCCCCAATACTCGTTGCCGAAGAAGTGTGGATCGCTATCCACGCCATGGCCATCAGCACGAAGCTGGATGCGGGCGCCAACTTCACCAACCGCAGTATCGGTCTTGCCGGTTACCTTGAGCTGTGCACGGCTCCATATGTTGGTGTCGTTATCGCCATCATCATAACCATAATCCGTATGAGCCAAAATAGCGCGAACATAGCCAGACCATTCAATGGTGGTCGACGCTGGTGCGTCAGCCGTTGGCAAAATGCCAATGATCGTCGCCTTGTCATCGCCATAACCAGGAAGGGTCCTGTTGGATACATCCAAGCCAGGAACCTTTGTGGCCTGGCCTTCCGAAACCGTCAGCAGCGAATAGCCAACCGGAACAGCAGGACCTGCTTCAAGCTGGGCGATACGTGCATTAAGTGCTTCGAGCTGTGCCTTGATGGCAGCAGTGTCGTCAGCGCGAGCGCTAACCGATACAGCGGCTAGTGCAGCTGTAGCGAGGAGTGCTACTTTCATTGTCTTCATTGTTATTCTCCCACAATCCTTGGAGTTGAGTAGCCCCCCGATCCCCTGCAATGAGTAGGGAAGGCAATGCACGACTCGTTCGCACACACAGATGTTATCAACTCGATTGCCCATTAAGGTCAACGCATAACGCCACCACTTTTCCAGAATTTCGCCATATGTGGCGCAAAGGCAACAGTTTTACTGGAACTCTTAACAACTGCTTTATACCAAGCAAGTTCAATAGCTTAAGGCATGGTTAACAAAACCGGTTTGGCCATGCTAGCCTTCTGGTTGCGACTCAGTTTCGATGCTAACAAACTGAAAACAGGTTAGCACAGGCGCCTCCAATCGGGGCCGGTTCAGGTTTGCTTGCAAGGGGGAACAAATGTGGAAACCAAGTCCTGGGAAATGGCTGCTGTTGGCGCTTCCCATGGTCTTCCTGCCAACTTTGGCGGCGTTCTGGCTGAATACTGGCAGCCTTTTCCGGGAAATATCCGCCAGAACCACTGAACGGCTCTTTGCCATTGGGGCCAATTGGGCCGTTCCTTCATTTGACGGCCGCGACGTTACTCTTGGCGGGGATGCTCCCTCTCAAGAAGCCATCGATAGGGCCCTCAGCGCAATATCCGGTGTCTACGGCGTCCGCACCGTCAGCAATGGCGCGCGTGTTGTAGCGCCTGTGCCGGTGACCCTTGTCCCACCCCGGATCAAGTCGCTTACCTCCAACAGCGCCACACCTGAAATTACCGGGACTTGGCAGGAAGGCCCGGCCAAAACCCTGGCGGTCACCCTTGCCGGCAAAACGTTCAAGCTCGGGACTGACCCGGAATTGACCTCAAGTGCCGGGGTTTGGACGTTAAAGCCGTCCGCCGCTCTAGCCGATGGCGCCTTGGACGTGGTTGCCGAGAACTCCGATGGCGTGAAACCGGCCATCAGCACCACTACGCCGGCAAAACTCATCATCGATACAGTGGCACCTCCGGCTCCCTCGATTACCCCCGTGGCAAGCGGCATCCATTGGCCTTTTACCTTGAATGGAACCTGGGTGGAGGACGGCGCCACATCTCTCACGGCGAAACTGGCCAATCAAATCTGGACCCTTGGCAAGGACGCAGACTTGAAATCCGATGGCAAGGGCAACTGGAGCTTCGCCCCCGTCGTTGATCTCCGGCCCGGCACCTACGATGTAACCATTGAAGCCAGCGATGAGGCGGGAAACCTCTCCAAATCCGTGCTTGCCGCGGCAATAGTCATCCATGAACAGCCGGCTGCTCCGGCAACGCCGATTCCAGCCCCCATTGAAGCGATCGTGGCGGCTCCGGCGCTGGCTTCATCCACCATTATGGAGGCACGGCCCGCCCTGGCGGGAATGTGGCCGGAAGGGGTGGCCAACGGGCTTTCCGTTTCCTTGGCGGGCAAAACCTATGTTTTAGGCGCCGATCCGGCCCTCTCTTCCGATGGCGCCGGGAACTGGAAACTCAGATCCGAGCAGGTTTTGAAAGATGGGGCCTACGATGTTGCAGTGGAAACCATGAATGCCGTAGGCCAGCGCTTGGCCATTGCCTCAACGATAATTGTGGATGCGGCCGCACCGGCATCCCCCGCAGTTTCCCTTTATGCCGGAGACGCCACGCCATCGGCAATCACGGGAACCTGGGCCGAGGGTGACGCAATCAGCTTGAAAGTGTCAATTCCCGCCGCTGGACTGGAAACAATCCTTGGTGAAGGCGGCAGCAATCTGGTTTCCGATGGCCAGGGAAACTGGAGCTTTGCGGTCCCGAAAGCTCTTGAACCCGGTAGTTACGATGTGAATGTCGAAACCGCCGACAAGGTCGGGCGCAAATCATTCGATCAAACCCGCTTCGAACTGAATATCAAGGCGCCCGTGGTTCAGGAGTCTCAGCAGCCGGAGCCTGCCGTAACCCAAACCCCTGTGCCAGCGGCAGCCGAACAACCCGCCACCGCTCAACCAGCACCGCCAGCTTATGACTGCGCCGGCGCATTGGCTGAAATCAGTGCAGCCTTCCCGATCCAGTTTGCGTTTAACGACACGCAATTGATGCCGCCACTCGATGCAGCCATGAATCAGTATGCCGCTCTTCTCAAAGACCTCCGTTGTGCTACGATGAGGGCCGAAGTTGCGGGCCATGCGGATTTTTTGGGTCCCAGACTGTTTAATCAGGCGCTGAGCGAGGCGCGCGCCCAGACTGTGGTCAGCGCCTTGGTCGCCGCCGGAGTTGATGCGCCAAGGTTGAGTACGCAAGGCTTCAGTGAGTCCATGCCCGCCGATACGGAAAAGAGCGCTGCGGCGCGGCAGAAGAATCGCCGTGTTGAAATCATCCTGGTGAAACAAGGAAAATGACATGAACGAGCTTTTCAATTTTAATGACACCTGGATTGTTGTTGAACAAAACTGGTGGCTTGTGCTGTTGAGCCTGGCGCTCGGCGTCTGGGTTGGCTGGGTCACTTGCAGCCGTGAAAATAACCAGGCTCAGGGCTAACAAAGGAAAAAATGATGTCACACTATCTTTTGGAACTTGTCCTTTGGATGCTCCTTGCGTTTTTCATCGGCTGCATCTTTGGTTATCTTGCACGCCTGATGTTTAGCGACGCCAAAGCCGAAGTCCTGGAGCCAGCCGCAACTGCGCCGGCTACTGTGGCCCATACCGCGGCCCCCATGGCGCCCAAGGCCGCCGGGATCGCCGCGCTTGCTGGCAAAATGGAAAGGCCGAAAGGCATTTCCTCGGCCCGTGGCGGCAAGGCTGACAAGCTTCAGAGAATCAGCGGTGTTGGCCCAAAGAATGAAAAAGTGCTGCATAATCTGGGCTTTTTCCATTTTGACCAAATTGCACGCTGGACGCCCGAGGAAATCGAATGGGTTGATGACCACCTGAAATTCAATGGCCGCATCAAGCGTGAAGAATGGACCAGGCAATGCAAGCTTCTGGCGGCGGGCAAGGAAGAAGAGTTCAGCAAGCTCTTCGGAACTGGCGGAATGAAGAACAAGGCGGGCCAAACCCAGTCAGGTTCGCGCACGCGCAAGTAACTGAAATTTCGGGCGGGGACAGGGCCGGGATTACCGGCCCTTTTCTTTTGCGTCGACCCGCGCAAGCCAGCGCGTCAGCGCGTCCTTGGCCGGTGCTTCATCCAGAAATGGCGCATGCCCGCGGTTCGGTATGGTGGTAGCATCAAGCTCGGCATTCCGCTGTTTCATCGCCGCGACAGTGGCAGCGCTCAACAGGTCGGAATGTTCTCCGCGCAGGACGGAAACGGGCAGGGCTCCGGCCTTGCCAAAAAGTTCCCAGAGGTTTGCAACGCGTCCCGCCGTGATATCTTCGGCACTTGGAAATGTGTTGAGCAAAGCTGGATCATAATCGATTCGGGGCAAACCATTTACTGGCTTGAATACACGTTGCGCGAATGCTTGCCATTCATAGGGGGAGAGCGAGTCAAATCCTTTGTTGCTTGACTTCAGGGTTGCAACAGCCATTTCCCAGGAGGTGAACTCACGTTTAACTCCGAGATAGCTCCGTATACGGAGCAATCCGTCCTGATCCAGTTCCGGCCCGACATCATTGAGTAGCAATCCGGCAAGTCTGCCATGGAAAAATGCCGCCATCAGCATGCCCACGATTCCACCGCGCGAAGTCCCGATAACCGCCACGCGATTGATCGCCAGGAAGTTCAAAAGCGAAATCATATCAATGAGTTCTACGTCTGGCCGGTAGGACGCCGGATCGCTCGCATGGTGCGACAGGCCACGCCCTCTAAAGTCCGGAGCGATAACGCGCCGCGTTTGCGCCAGCCATGGCGCGATTGTTTCAAAGTCCTTGCTGTTGCGCGTTAGGCCGGGAAGGCAGAGCAGGGGCGTTAAACCGGACTGCGACGGAGAATAATCCCGCGCAAACAGTCTCAGGCCATCGTCAGTTTGAAAATGGACAGGCTCATAACCGGAAGCGTTAGTCACAGCTCGCGATGAGCGCGCCGATGGAGCCGCCGGCGCATTTCTCCGCGCCTTTGCTGTCATTCGCGGCAACGTTGATTCCCGCAGGCCCGCCACGCCGGAGATCAGCCGTCATGGCGCGCATGGTTCCCGGCGCAAGGCGCGCCCGGTAGACATGCGTGTTCTGCAAAACTTTTTGCACATATTGCCGGGTTTCCTGGAATGGGATGGATTCCACCCAGTCAACGGGATCCACCTTGCCGCCGCGCGGATCGCCATATTCCGCAACCCATTCTTTTACTCGCCGCGGCCCCGCATTATAGGCAACCAGGGTGAGCACATAGGAGCCGTTGTAATCCGCAATCAAATCTCCGAGATGCGCCGCGCCGAGCTTCACATTATAGGCCGGATCGCCCATTAATTTAGCCGGTTCATACCGCATGCGATATTGCTTTGAGATAAGCTTTGCCGTGCCCGGCATGATTTGCATCAGGCCTTGCGCGCCCGCCTTGCTTCCGGCCCGCGGATCAAACTCACTTTCCTGCCGCGACAGGCCATAAACCAGTGACGCTTCAACCGATTTGCCCATTTGCTTCCAGTTCGGCAGCGCCTTGGTAGGGTAGGCCCAATCGTCAATATCGATATTGCGCGTGCTGGCGGCTTTCGCCAGCCGCAGCGCCATCGTTGTCCCGCCTTGTCGTTTGGCGAGCGCCGCAACTGCATTCATTTCATCGACACTGTCAAACCGGCTGGCCAACGGCCAGACAAACATGCCAAGCGAAGACTTGGCATTGGCTTTCACCATCAGGTTGAACGCCCGGACAACCTCATCACGCTCAACCGAAGCTGCGGCGGCGGCAGAAGGCTGCCCGCCTTTGATGTTCTTTGGAACCTTGCCAAGCCCCACCTGCTCACGGGCCAGCTGGCCATAATAAATCGTGGAATGTTCTGCTGCGGCCTCGAAGGCCGCGCCTGATTTGGCCTTGTTTCCAAGGGCTGAATAAGTCCGGCCCATCCAGTATTGCGCCCGCGCCTTTTCAGTCCGGGTTGGCGCGATTTCCTCAAGCTTGGTAAAATGGCGCAGTGCTGCTTCCGGGTCATCCAGCGAGCGAAGCGCAATCCAGCCTGCCAAAAACTCGCCTTCAACCGCACTGGCTCCTTTGTCCAGGCCATGGTTCGTGGCAATTTGATAGGCAGCCTTCGCCGAGTCCTTGTGATGGATGCCAACCGAATGGCGCGCAACAATGCGCCGCTCCACCCACCAGGCGTCCGCATCTCCAAGGGAGGCAGACTCATTGGGAATGGCTGCGAGAATGGCCCGCGCCTTTGAATAGCGCTCCAGTTTGCGCAGGTAGCGGACCATCGCATACTTCATGCCCAGCTGCTCGCGCATGGCCGCTGGCAGCTTGGCATATTTCTTGTCGGCGCCCGCAACATTGCGGATCAGTTCCTGGGCTACCTTTGCCGCTTTTTGATAGTCGCCGCCCAAACGCTTTGAATTGCGTATGGCGGCATTGGTCTCCTGCGCATAAACCATGCGCCACATCCGGCGCTTGTGATCGTCAGCGCTGAGCAGCGAGCCAAATTCGCAAGCCACCGACTTTTCAAATGCCGCGTCAACCGCAGGATCATTCCAGACTTTTTTGACGAGATCACGCGCGGCTTGGGTGTTGCCGACGGCTATGTTGGCCCGCGCCAGCGCCAGCCTTCCTTCGGTCGAAACCGGTTGACGCTTGGCAAAATGTGAAAGGACAAGGTCAGCCGGCTCGCGGTTCTTATAGAGCGATTGCTCGGCCCGCTTCATCAGCGTATCGGCAAGCGGCCATTTGGGGGCCGCGTTGAGGAATTTCATGATGCGGCCATAGCCCGCGTCATCCCAATGGTCCTTGAGATACAGCAGCTCGACCAGCTTGATCGCCGCTTCATCGCCGGAGCGTTGGGCAAGGGGGCCTGCGTCCGAGAACTCGCCCTTGAGCGCCAGTTCGATGGCATGAACGGCCGGGCTCGTGGCTTGCTTGGCGGCGACGGCAATAGATGGCGTGAAAACCGCAGTCGCGGTCACAAGCGCAGTGCACATGAGAAGTGAGCCGATAACCAGTCTGCCAAGTACCCGATTCTGCATCAATTTTCCTGTCCTTTGGCCCGTTTTAATCCGCTCTATAGCCCAATTATGCCTGCCTTACGACTCAAAAGGGCACGAAACGCATTCGCTTGCCGGTCCGAATATGAACGTCTAAGGTGCCAACAATCCGGTTGCGGTACAGCATAGTGGTATGCCGCCGAAGGTTTCCAATATCTTAACAACGAGGTTTGCCGTGCAGTTCAGAGGTTCGTTTCCGGCTTTGATCACCCCCATGAAGGACGGAAAGGTGGATGAATCCGCCTTTCGGAAATTTGTGGCCTGGCAGATCAAAGAAGGCACAAATGGCCTGGTCCCGGTCGGAACCACCGGCGAATCGCCAACCCTTTCGCCCGCCGAGCACAAGCGCGTCGTCGAAATCTGCATCGAAGAGGCGGGCGGCAAGGTGCCGGTCATCGCCGGGACGGGCTCGAACAATACGGCGGAAGCCATTGAATATACGGTTCATGCGGAGAAGGCGGGTGCCGATGCAGCCCTTGTTGTGGTACCTTACTATAACAAGCCGACGCAGGATGGCCTTTATGCCCATTTCCGCGCCGTGGCCGAAAGCGTGAAGATTCCAATCTTTGTTTACAATGTGCCCGGCCGCACCGTGGCCAGCATTTCAGTTGATACCCTTGCAAGATTGGCGAAGGACGTGCCCAACATCATCGGCACCAAGGATGCCTCCGCCGATTTGGCCAGGCCCTCCATGCAGCGCATTGCCTCCGGTGAGAAATTTATTCAGCTCTCGGGTGAGGATGGAACGGCCTTGGCCTTTAACGCCCATGGTGGCTTTG
>CADEEO010000095.1 GCA_902826365.1 uncultured Hyphomicrobiales bacterium
ATTACGCTGGCGCCGGAAAAGAGAGAACGTGTCGCCCCGCGCTTGACCAGCCGGTAGTTCAGGCCTTTGGCGGCCTCAAGCACCCGCTGCCTGGTTTTAGCCGATAGGCGGGCACCCAGGGCGTCATTCAAAACCAGGGAAACCGTGGTCTGAGAAACACCTGCTGCAGCGGCAACCTCGGTCATTGTCGGGCCGGAGGCGCGCGCCACTCCCGCCACCAGGCTTCCCGTCGAGGTTATCTCATCGTGCGAACTCATTGCGGCTCCAAAAACCAATAAATGCGCATATTATCAAACTCATCTGTATGTAATTACTGTGTTTTTATTTGTATTACTTTTCATTATTGACTTATATTAGCAGCACGGTAACATTCTGGGAAGCGATGTTCGCAAACCCGCAGGCATCGGCCCAAGAGAGCGTAAAGCTCGCCGCAAAGTAACTGGGAGGATTAAGATGAAGACATTACTCGCATTGGGGTTCTCAACGGCCATAGCGCTTGCGCTGGCGACGGGAGTTCAAGCCCAAGACAAGAAGCAATTGGCCTTTGTGGTGAATGCCGCTTCTGATTTCTGGAAATTGGCGGAAGCCGGCGTGAAAAAAGCGCAGGGAGAGCTTCCCAATTACGAGCTGCAATTCAAGTATCCGGCGCAAGGCACCGCCGCTTTGCAGAATGCCTTGATGGATGACCTTGTCGCCGCCGGCACCGATGCCATCATGATTTCCTCCGTTGACCCTAAAACCTCCGTTGATGCGTTTAACCGCATTGCCGCGCAGGTGCCGTTGTTCACGACCGACAGTGATGCTCCCGACAGCAACCGCATTGCCTATCTGGGTTCGTCCAACACGGATGCCGGCGTACAGGCCGGCGAAATTGCCGTGGGGGCGCTGCCCAATGGCGGCAAGTGCATGGGCTTTGTCGGTTTCCTCGGGGCTGACAATGCCAAGGAGCGCATTGCTGGATTCAAGAAGGCCATTGAAGGCAAGGGAATTGAGCTGGTTGACACACGTGGCGATGATGTTGATTTCGCGCGGGCCCGAAGCAATGTTGATGACGTGCTGGCGGCCAACCCGGAAATCAACTGCATGGTCGGGTTCTACTCCTACAACCCGCCAAAGATTTATGAGGCCTTGCAGGCCGCCGGCAAGCTTGGTGCCATCACTGTTATCGCCTTTGATGAAGACCCAATCACTTTGGGCGCCGTGAAAGACGGCAGCTTTGCCGGAACTGTTGTGCAACAGCCCTTTGAATGGGGTTATCAGGGGATGAAACTGATGGCCGCCTATATGGAAGGCGACAAGTCGGGCGTTCCGGAAAACAAGCTGATCATCGTGCCCACCAAAATAATCAACAAGGGCAATGTCGATCAATTCGAAGCTGATCTCAAAGCAGCAATCGGCAAGTAAGATCAAACGGGCCAGCGCGGGGAACTGCGCTGGCTTTCGCTTGCGTCGCCGGGGAATGCCTGTACAGATTGGAGCCCTCGTCGCTTGCTAGCTGGGGGTTCAATTCTGAAGATGGCCGATCCCTTTTTCCGACTGGCTGACATTTCCAAGTCCTATGCGGGGTTGCAAGCCGTGCAGGGGGTGAACTTCGCCGTGTCTTCCGGCGAAGTCATTGGCCTGGTGGGTGAAAACGGGGCTGGCAAATCGACGCTGATGAAAATCATTGGCGGCGTGATTGAACCCTCATCCGGCACTCTTGAAATTGATGGTGTGCAGCGGAAGTCGCTCACGGTATTGGAGTCCATGCGGTCGGGAATTGCTTTTGTGCATCAAGAGCTTAACCTGTTTGACAACCTTGATGTGGCGTCGAACGTCTATATCGGCCGTGAACCGCTTTATGGCGGGCCTTTCAGGTTGGTCGACCGCAAGAAGCTCAATGCGGATGTTCAGCCGCTGCTAGACCGGCTGGGGGTGGATTTCACACCGGAAACGATGGTTTCCGATATGTCGATTGCACAGCGGCAGTTGCTTGAGATCGTAAAGGCACTGTCGCTGAATTCGCGATTGGTTATCATGGACGAGCCGACGTCCAGTCTGACGCTGATTGAAACGGACCGTCTTTTGGCTGTCGTGGCCGGGCTGAAAGCTTCGGGCGTCAGTGTCATTTTCATCTCGCACCGCCTCAACGAACTAACAAAGTGTGCGGACCGCGTCGTGGTTTTGCGGGATGGGTGCATAGTGGGCGAGCTTGCCAAAGGGGACATCAGCCACGGCGCCATGATCCGGCTGATGATCGGGCGTGACCTGAAGGCCCTTTATGTGCCGCCAGCGGCCAGGCCGGGTGAAGACGTACTCAAGATTTCGAATGTACGCACCACAGTCTATCCCACGCAGACGGTAAGCCTCAGTGTGAGGCAGGGTGAAATACTGGGGCTTGCCGGATTGGTGGGGGCGGGACGCACGGAACTGGCGCGCGCCATATTTGGCATCGACCCTTTGCTTTCTGGTTCGGTTGCCGTTAACGGCAAGGCAATTCAAGTTGATGATCCGCGGCAGGCCATTGGACATGGCATCTTCCTGGTACCTGAGGACCGCAAGCGCTGCGGGCTGCTTCTTGATATTTCAATTGCGGAAAATATCGCGCTTCCCAACATGCAGGCTTGCGCCTCTGGCGGCTTGGTAAATGACGTTATTGTTGCAGCCAATGCGGAGCGGCAAAGGGAACGCCTGCATATCCGTGCTCCCAATGTTGATCAGGAGGGGAGTTCCCTGTCCGGCGGCAACCAGCAGAAGGTTGTGCTCGCCAAATGGCTGGCGATGAATCCCCGCGTGTTGATCTGCGATGAGCCGACGCGCGGCGTTGATGTGGGAGCCAAGAGCGAACTTTATGAAATGCTGCGGTTGCTCGCGGATTCAGGTGTAGCGATCCTGATGATTTCCAGCGACATGGAAGAGGTGATTGGGGTGAGTGACCGCATAGCGGTCATGCATGAGGGCATGATCAGCGGTTTCCTGGAGCGGGCTGAATTCAGCGAGCATAACGTGCTGCGGCTCGCAGTTGGCGAAAGCATTCATTGAGGGGACGAGCAACGTGTTCAAGAAAGACATAGGCCTTCTCATCCTGATCCTGGTGGTGGGCACGGTGGTAGCGGTGATCAATCCGCTTTTCCTTTCGGCGATCAATCTGGGCAATACGGCCAATCTGGTGGGGCTGTTTGGCATCTTTGCCATTGGCCAGGCCTTCGTGATCATTACCGGTGGCATCGAGCTATCGGTGGGCTCCATCATCGCGCTGCTCGGCGTACTGTTTGTTGACCTGATTGTCGGTCACGAGATGGCCTGGCCTCTGGCGCTGGTGCTTATGCTGGTGCTTGGCGTTGTGATCGGGCTGATCCATGGCCTGTTGATTACCCGCATGCACATGCAGCCTTTTATTGTCACGCTCTGCGGCTTGCTTATTTACCGCGGTGCTGCGAGATTCTACACGCAGGACGGCACGGCGGGATTTGGCTTTGGGGTGAGCCTGCCGCAACTGGAATGGCTGACCACTGGGCGTACTTTCGGCGTGCCCCATTCATTCATGGCCTTGATCGTCATTGCGTGTCTCATGTGGGTTGTTTTGCATCGTTCGGTGTTCGGACGATATCTCTATGCGGTGGGCAAGAACGAGGAAGCGGCTCGCTATTCCGGCATCCGCACCAACCGGGTGATCATCGCGGCCTATGTTATTTCAGCGATCCTCACCGCGATATCAGCGATTTTCTTCGCCATGTACACCCGGTCGATTTCGCCATCTTCGCACGGCAATTTCTATGAACTCTACGCCATTGCGGCGGCAGTGCTTGGCGGCTGTTCACTGCGCGGCGGCGAGGGATCCATTGTGGGAGTTGTGCTGGGGACGGTTCTACTGCAGGTGCTGCAGAATCTGGTCAATCTTCTGGGTATTCCAAGCTCTCTCAACTTTGCGGTGATGGGCTCGGTGATCCTCATTGGCGTCCTCGCCGACCAGCAATTCGCTGAATACCGCAAGCGAAAATCCGAGGCTGCAGGGAAGATATCGACAGCCTGATTACTTGCCGGTGCCGCCCGTATGCTCGCCTTCGCGGGTCAAGTAGTAGGCGGCGAGGATGGGGACAAAGGTGACGGCGATGACGAAGATGGCCACGACGTTGGTAATTGGCCGCTGCCGCGGGCGGATGAGCTCGTTCAGCATCCAGATGGGGAGTGTCGATTGCTGGCCGGCGGTGAAGGTGGTGACGATGACTTCATCGAAGGAGAGCGCGAAGGCCAGCATGCCGCCCGCCAGGAGGGCTGAGGCGATTTGCGGCAGCACGACGTAGCGGAACGTCTGAAAACCATCGGCGCCCAGATCCATGGAGGCTTCGATCATGCTGCCTGAGGTGCGGCGGAAGCGGGCCAGCACGTTGTTGTAGACCACGACCATGCAGAAGGTGGTGTGGCCAAGAACGATGGTCCAGGTTGAAAAAGGGATGTCCATAATGCCGAAGGCCGAGCGCAAGGCGATGCCTGTGACGATGCCGGGGAGTGCTATGGGCAGGATGAAGAGCAGCGAGATGTGATCGCGGCCAAAGAATTTGGCGCGGGAAATGGCTGCCGCGGCACAAGTTCCAAGGATGAGCGCCAGGAAGGTTGCGATGCTGGCGACTTTTACGGAAAGGCCGATGGCATCCCAGATGTCCTGCCGTTCCCAAACAATGCCGAACCATTTGGCGGTGTAGCCGGGGGGCGGAAACTGGAAGCTTTTCTCCTCGGTGGTGAAGGCATAGAGAAAAATCAGCAGCAGCGGCACATGCAGAAAGGCCACGCAGGCCAAGGCGGCAATTTTCAAAAGCAAGGGGGAACCTTCAGAGCGCATCGAAGGCTCCCATTCTTTTGGCAATCGCCAGATAGATGCCCATGATCACGATGGGCACCACGGTAAAGGCGGCTGCGAGGGGAATGTTGCCGGCCGTTCCTTGCAGCGTATAGACCGTCTGGCCAAGGAAATAACTCGAATTTCCAATGATTTGCGGGATGATGTAGTCACCAAGGGTGAGGGAGAAGGTAAAGATCGAACCGGCAATAATGCCAGGAAGCGCCAGCGGAAAAATCACGTGGCGAAAGGTTTGCGCCGGAGTTCCGCCGAGGTCGGAGGAGGCGTCGATGAGGTTTACGGGAACGCGCTCCAAGGCGGCTTGCGTGGGCAGGATCATAAAGGGCAGCCAGACATAAACGAAGACCAGGAAGGTGCCGAGAAAGCTGATGGACAACGACGGGCCACCGATGACGGGAATTGCGAGGAGGGCATCGAGCGCCCAGGTGAGATGCAATTCGCCCGCCAGCCAGGAGATGATGCCTTCCTTGGCGAGGATCAGTTTCCAGGCATAGACCTTGACGAGATAGCTTGACCACAGCGGCAGCATCACCAGGATGTAAAACAGGGCCTTCCATTTTCCACGGGCATAGCGGGCGGCGAAATAAGCAAAGGGAAAGGCAATGACAACGGAGGCCAGTGTGACCGCCGTCGCCATGACGAGGCTGCGGATGATCACGTCAAAATTTGAGAGGCGGAACAACTCGGCAAAGGTTGAGAGGGTGAACTCATATTTGATGAAGCCGGAGAACTCATCGATTGAGAAGAAGGCATGGAACAGGAATACGGAAAGCGAGCCGAGAAAGGCAATGCCCAGCCAGAGAAGTGGCGGGGCGAGGAGGAGGGTTAAGAACCCGTTGGGGTGCTTGAAAAGGAAATTCGAGATTGAGCGCGTGAGGCTCACGCTTCACCGGCCATGATGTGCAGGGCCTCCTGCGGCCAGTGCAGCATGACTTCATCGCCTTCGGTAAACTTGCCAAGCGAAGAGGGGACAGTGACATTGATTGTTTCGCCGCCCACGGTGCGGGTGTTGAGGCGGGTGACGGAGCCCTGGTAATGGACAGCAACAATTTTTGTGCTGGCGCTTTGCTGCCCGGGCGACGGCTTCACCTTAGCGGGCAGAATGTTGATCTTTTCGGGGCGGAGGCTTGCCCATTTCTCAGGGCCACCGGCTGATTTGGAGAAGGCCGGGCTCAGGACATTTGATGAGCCGACAAAATCAGCGACGAATTTGGTGTTGGGCCGCTCGTAGATATCTTCGGGGGAGCCAACCTGAACAATCTTGCCATCATTGAAAATGGCAACACGGTCCGCCATCGACAGGGCTTCGCCCTGATCATGGGTGACGAACACAAAAGTGATCCCGAGATTGCGCTGGAGGGCTTTCAGTTCAACCTGCATCTGCTCGCGAAGCTTCAGGTCGAGGGCACCCAACGGCTCGTCGAGGAGCAGAACTTTGGGTTCATTGACAAGCGCGCGGGCGAGGGCCACACGCTGCCTTTGGCCACCAGACAGTTGCGAAGGGCGGCGGCTGCCGAAACTTCCGAGAGCGACCAGCGTGAGGGCTTCTTGGGCCTTGTGGTGGCGGGTTGGCTTGTCTACGCCCTTTACCATGAGGCCATAGGCCACGTTATCAAGTACAGTCATATGTGGGAAAAGCGCGTAGTCCTGAAACACCGTATTCACGTTGCGCTGATAGGGCGGCACGCCTTCCGAGGTGACGCCGAAGATTTCCATGTGGCCCGAAGTTGGCTGCTCGAAGCCTGCGATAAGCCTGAGGCAGGTAGTTTTGCCTGACCCGGAAGGGCCGAGCATGGCGAAGAACTCGCCCTCGGCGATGTCGAGTGTCACCTCGTCCACGGCGCGCACGGGCCCGAAATAGCGGCTGATGTTCTGGAAACTGACGGCTGTTGTCATGGCATAAAAATTCCCGCCAAGTCACCTTGGCGGGAATTTTTCAAATGATCAAGATTTAGCGACCACCGAGAACCGCGATCATGTCGGTTGCCCAGCGATAGTAGGGCACGCAACCTGCGGCTTGCGAGGCACATTTGGCCACGGGGGTGCGCCAGAAATGCACTTTCGCGAAGTTCGGCATGCCATTCGTGTCGCAGCCGGCATCGGTCAACAGGGCGTTGCCCTTGCAGGCGGCGGGAACGGCCGGAACCGAGCCAAACCAGGCGGCGAGATCGCCCTGCACCTTTGGCGAGATGGAATGCTCCATCCACAGATAAGCGCAGTTGGGATTGGCCGCATCGGCATGCATCATGGTGGTATCGGCCCAACCTGTTGCGCCTTCATCAGGAATCACCGACGCAATCGGGGTTTTCGCCATGGCATCCTTGTCGGCCTGCAGGAGGTTTACCTGGAAAGGCCAGGAGGAGGATGCCACAACGCCTTCGTTCTTGAAGTCATCGATCTGCATGAAAGCGTCATGCCAGTAGCGGCCCACCAGGGCGCGCTGCGAGCGGAGCAAGTCGAGGGATGCCTTGTATTGCTCTTCGTTCAGCTCGTAGGGATCTTTTATGCCGAGTTCGGGCTTCTTGGCCATCAAATAAAGAGCAGCATCGGCGATGTAGATGGGGCCGTCAAAGGCCTGAACCCGGCCCTTGTTGGACTTTCCATCGGGCAAGTTCTGCTCTTCAAACACCACTGCCCAGCTCTTTGGCGCTTCCTTGAAGACGTTGGTGTTGTAAGCGAGGACATTGGCGCCCCACTGGTAGGGCGTGCCGTAGTGAACGCCATCAACCGTGTGCCAGGGCGCGTTTTGCAGGCGCTCATCGACGGTTTTCCACGATGGGATAAGATCGGTATTGATGGGCTGCACGCGCTTGCCGGCAATCAGGCGGAGCGAGGCATCGCCAGAGGCGGTGACGAGGTCAAAGCCGCCTTCATTCATAAGGGCCACCATTTCATCGGAGGTGCCCGCGGTTTTCACGTTGACCTTGCAGCTTGTCGCCTTTTCAAAATCGGTGACCCAGTCAAAGTTTTTATCGGTGGCGCCGCTCTCGATATAGCCGGCCCAAGCCACGATATTGACCTGGCCCTCGCCTTTGCCGATTTCCTTCTTCATCTCTTGTGCGAAGGCGACGCCGCCCATGGCGGATACGGCGAGAAGCGATAAAAGTGCATGTTTCAGAGTCTTCATAGTGTCGTCTCCCTTTATTTTTTCTTGTCGTTGACGTTTGGTTTCCGGGTTGCAAGCAACTGGGGTCCATCGATTGAAATAAGCGTTTGACCATGTGGTCCAAAATTCAGATTAGCCCAGAAACCGTGACAAGGTAAAGTGAAGAGCATCTGGCTCTAGAATCCGCTGGCAATTCTGGGTGGTGGCGCCGGCGGCAGGCGTTTCTTCAAGCTGCTTTCAACACCCGTTGTGCGGTGATGCCGATTTCGGCAGGCGTCGGCGCGATGGCGACGCCTACTTCACGGAGGATTTCCACCTTCTCGGAGGCACTTTCGCCGAAGGCCGAGATGATGGCGCCGGCATGGCCCATTTTGCGGCCTTTGGGAGCGGACAGGCCCGCCACGTAGGCGATCACCGGCTTCTTCATGTGGTCCCTTATATATTCGGCCGCTTCCGCCTCCTGGGGTCCGCCGATTTCGCCGATCATGACGACCGCATGGGTTTCGGGATCGGCCTCAAAGAGTTCGAGGATGTCCTTGAAGGATGAACCGTTGATAGGGTCACCACCGATGCCTACGCTGGTGGATACGCCAATGCCGAGTTCCTTCATTTGTGCCGCGGCTTCATAGCCAAGGGTTCCGGAGCGGCCAACGATTCCGACGTGGCCGGAGAGATAGATATTGCCGGGCATGATGCCGAGAAGCGCCTTGCTCGGCGAAATGATGCCGGCGCAGTTCGGGCCGATCAGGCACATGCGGTTTTCAGCACGATAGCGACGCATGTAGCGTTTCACCTTGATCATGTCCTGCGCCGGGATGCCATCGGTGATGGCCACACAGGTGCGGATGCCGGAATCCGCCGCTTCCATGATGGAATCGGCGGCAAAAGGCGGCGGCACGAAAACGATGCTTGCGGTTGCGCCGGTTTTCTCCACGGCTTCCTTCATGGTATCAAAGACGGGAACACCGTGTTCGGAGGCACCACCCTTGCCGGGGGTAACGCCGCCAACGACATTGGTTCCGTAGTCCATCATTTCCTTGGCATGGAAGGAGCCGATCTTGCCGGTAATGCCCTGGACCAAAACAGCGGTCTTGCGATGAAGGAGGATGGTCATGCGTTCACCACTTTCAAATCTGCGGACTTGTCATTTTTCCATGCAATCACGGCACGTTGGGCGGCTTCAGCCAAGGTATTGGCGCGGATGATAGGCAGGCCGGAGCGGGCGAGAATCCTGCGGCCTTCTTCGACATGAGTTCCGGCGAGGCGGACAATGACTGGCACTTTCACCGGATTTTTTTCGAGCGCCTGGACCACGCCTTCGGCGACCCAGTCACAACGGTTTATGCCGGCGAAGATATTGACGAGGATGGCTTCGACATTCGCATCGGACGTTACGAGCTTGAAGGCCTTGGCGACGCGTTCTGGCGTGGCGCCGCCGCCGATGTCGAGGAAGTTCGCGGGCTCGCCACCGGCAAGCTTGATCATGTCCATGGTGGCCATGGCAAGGCCTGCGCCATTTACGATGCACCCGATATTGCCGCTGAGGCCCACATAGGAGAGGCCGCGATCATTGGCACGGGTTTCGCGGGCATCTTCCTGGCTCTTGTCGCGGAGTTCGGCGATTGCAGGGTGGCGGAACAGGGCGTTGTCATCGAAGGTCATCTTCGCATCGAGGGCCATGATGGAGCCGTCTTCGGTGACGATGAGCGGATTGATCTCGACCATTGTGGCATCAAGTTCTTCAAAGGCGCGATAGCAGCCGAGAATGGTTGAGACGGCCTGCTGGGTTTGCGCGGGGGCCAAGCCCAGGGCGAAAGCGAGTTCACGGGCTTGAAAGGCTTGCATGCCGACGGCGGGTTCGACGCTGATGCGCACGATGGAGTCAGGCTTCTCTTCAGCAATGTCTTCGATTTCCATGCCGCCTGCGGCTGAAGCAACAACCATGATGCGTTCCGATTTGCGATCGAGCACAAATCCCAGATAGAGTTCACGGGCGATGGCCACGCCACCCTCGACGTAGAGGCGGTAAACGATCTTGCCCGCAGGTCCGGATTGGTGCGTCACCAGCTTCTTGCCGAGAAGTTCATCGGCGGCGTCAGTGACTTCATCCTCATCACGGCAAAGCTTTACGCCGCCGGCCTTGCCGCGGCCGCCGGTATGAACCTGGGCCTTTACTACCCAGAGCTTGCCGCCGATTTCGCGGGCGCGATAGGCTGCCTGTTCAGGGCTATAGGCCAGCGCGCCCTTGGGAATCGGCACGCCGAATTTTGCGAGGATTTCCTTGGCCTGATACTCGTGAATATCCATGATCAGGCGGCCTTTCTCAAGGCTGCTGCGGCGCCGGTTTCGCGGTAATATTCCTGGGCGGCGGCAACCCCCGAACCAGCCTCAACCGGAATGCCGAGATCGCGCATGGCCATTTCGGAACCGGTCAGCGCCATCATGCACATGATTTCGTTGAGATCACCCAGGTGGCCGATGCGGAAGACGCGTCCCGCCACCTTGTTGAGGCCAACGCCCAGCGAAAGATTGTAGCGATTGTAGGCATGCTTCACGAGGGCGGAGCTATCGAAACCTTCCGGGATAACAACGGCGCTCACCGTATCGGAGTGCCACTTCGGGGCTTTGGCGCAGAGCGAGAGGCCCCAGGCGGATACGGCCCGGCGCACGCCTTCGGCGAGGCGGTAGTGTCTTGCAAAAACATTCTCAAGGCCCTCGGCGAAGAGGAGATCGATGGAAGCGCGTAAGGCACGGAGCATGTGGGTTGGCGGGGTGTAGGGGAAAAAACCATCCCTGTTCGCCTTGATCATCTCGTCGAAATCGAAATAGCCGCGGCGCAGGCCAGCGGATTTGCGGGCGGCAAGCGCCTTCTGCGATACACCGACGATGGCGAGGCCCACGGGCATCATGAAGCCTTTCTGCGAACCCGAGACGCAGACATCGACCCCCCATTCATCCATGCGGAAATCGATGGAGGCCAGCGAGCTCACGGCATCGACGAAGAGCAGGGCGGGATGGCCAGAGTCGTTCAGGGCATGGCGGACGGCGGCCACATCGCTCACGACGCCGGTTGCTGTTTCGTTATGGGTGACGAGCACGGCTTTGTAGGCATGGGTTTTGTCGGCTTTGAGCTTTTCAGCGAAAATTTCGACG
>CADEEO010000096.1:0-5751 GCA_902826365.1 uncultured Hyphomicrobiales bacterium
GCGTTGTTGAAGACCACATCAAGCCTGCCAAATTTTTCCTTGGTTTTGGCGAAGAGACTTGCCACGGACTTGGGATCGCCCACATCTGTTGCCACGGCGAGCGCAGCCTTGCCGATTTCCTTGGCGACTGCTTCCAGGGCATCGGCGCGACGTCCGGCGAGGACGACGCTAAAGCCCGCCTTTGCCAATGCGATGGCGCTGGCCTTGCCAATGCCTGACCCTGCGCCCGTTACCAATGCGACTTTCATGATTTCAATGCTCTCCAGGCTGTGATGAATTCCTTGGCCGATTTTGCCACGGCGGCGGCTGTGGCCCCCTGCTTATAGATATTCGAGCCAATTCCAAAGCCTGCAACGCCTGCATCAACCCAGCCCTGCATATTTGCGGGCGTTATGCCGCCGACGGCATAGACTTTCACATGCCTTGGCAGAACAGCCCGCCAGGCCTTGACGGTTGCGGGGCTTACGGCTTCGGCCGGAAACAACTTGAGATGGGTGGCCCCGGCGCGGATTGCGGCAAAGGCTTCGGTGGGGGTGAAGACGCCGGGAACGGGTTCCAGCCCCAGTTCTTTCGCGCGGGCGATTACCGCTTCATTGCAATCCGGCGAAACGCTGATCTGGCCGCCATGGGCTTTCAGCAAATTTACATCCTGAACACTCAGAACGGTTCCGGCGCCGACGACAAGTTTGCCTTTGAAGGCCATGGCCATTTTCTCAATGGAGGCGAAGGGGTCCGGTGAGTTCAATGGAATTTCAGCCACCCGAATGCCGGCTTCAACTAGGACTTGCCCGACAGCTTCAACCTCTGCCGTTGTAATGCCGCGCAGGATGGCGATGAGGCCGCATTCGGATATGGCATCGGCAAAGGTCATGCGAGCAGCCCTGCGGCCACGGCGATGCGCCGCAAGCCAATGACTGCCACATCGGGCTTGCCATAGCTCACATTCAATCCGGCAATTTTCATGGCCGCCATGTAATGCTCTCCAAGGGCCGGAGTTGCCAAAATCCGATACTGTGCGCCAGCCGGATTTTTCGCAATGGCATGGGCGATTTCGGTGCCGATCACCTGGCCGGAAAGGTAAGAACTCAGGTGGTCGGTTGGCATTTCGCTAAAAAGTGCCAGGGTGCGTGTTGAAAAAATATTGTGCAGGAATCCCGCCGGGTCTTTCAGTCCAGCGCGGACGCCCTGCTCGAAGGCGGGCGGGGTTGCCATTTCGCCGGTCATCAATTTTCCAAGAATAGAGTGGGTTTTGAGAAGGGCAAACACTTCTCCCGTCATGTAGGAAGAGAAGCCCGTGATCTCGTTGTCCTTAACTGCGATCCATTTGCTGTGGGTGCCGGGGGTTACGAAATGCTCCGATCCTCCCTCTGTCGCGCCTAACACCTGTGTTTCCTCGCCGCGGATCACGTCTGGTGCGCCGTCAGGGCCACGCGTGCTGATGCCGGGAACGAAGTATATTTTGCGGCCGTGTTTCGAGGTGTGGAGATGAACCGCCGCCGCAATGGATTGCAGGCCAGCGGGGCAGGCGACATAGGGCAGTTCCACCCAGCCCTGGCGGCTGGTGATCATGCCCGATGCCATGATGGGCAGTTTCATATCCCATTTGCCGATGTGGCTTTCCAAGGCCGCATCAAATGCCCCATCCTTAACGGCGAGAATTCCGTGGGGCGCGGTGACGGTTTCCTGGGCCGTGCCATCCTTGTTCAGCAAATAGGCGCGAAACGACGAGGTGCCCCAGTCAAGGGCGATAAAGGCAGATCTCAAAGGGACTTCACTCCGCCGGGCTTGTAGTCCGGCTTCAGGAATTTCAGGCGGTTCCGCAGGGCTGCGCCAAAGGCCGGAGCAGAGATTTCAAATTCGTCGCCATCTTCGGTGACGATGCCATCGGCAATGCTCAGCGTGGCGGTGCCGAAGAAGTGGATGTGCACGTCGCCCGGCCTCCGGAAGCCCGCATATTTGAAATGGTGATATTCGAGGTTCGCCAGGGTGTGGGACATGTTGGCTTCACCGGTGAGGAACGGCTTTTCCCAGATGGCTTTGCCCCGGCGGTTGATGCGGCTCATGCCGGAAATGTTGGCGGGGGCAGCACCTGCGATCATTTCGGGGCCGATGGCGCAATGGCGCAATTTCGAATGGGCGAGAAAGAGATAGTTCTGCCGCTCGGTGATGTGGTCGGAATATTCATTGCCGAGGGCAAAGCCCAGGCGCACCGGATTGCCCTTGCCGTCAATCATGTAGAGGCCTGCCAGTTCCGGCTCCTCGCCGCCGTCCAAAGCGAAGGAGGGTTTGGGAAGGGCCGCACCGGGGGCGACAAGCCAGGAGCCATCGCCCTTGTAGAACCATTCGGGCTGCACGCCTGTCTGGCCCTTGGCGGGCTTGCCGCCATCAAGGCCCATCTTGAACATCTTCAAGGAGTCAGTGAGGTCATCCGCTTTGCCTTCGAGCTTTGCATGCATGGAATCGCGGGCCGACGCGGAGCCCAAATGGGTAAGGCCGGTTCCGGCAATCATGCAATGGGCAGGGTCTTCATGGTCAACCGGCGGCAATAGGCGATTTTCCTTGAGCGCCGCAGCGTAGTTTTCGGTGGCCGCGGTGGCGAGCGATGCAGCCGCCTTTGAAAGCTTCACACCGTCTTTCAAGGCGAGCTTGGCGAGGTCGGTTGTGCGGGCGACTTTCTTCAGCAGGACGATCTTATCAGCGCTCGCAAGGCCGACGCGGCGCTTGCCCTTGGAATCAAGAATTTGGACGATGTTCATTATTCTTTCCTGCCTGTTTTTCTATATTGTATGACAATATATTCAGAATGTCATGGCTCTTTCGGCCAGGTGTCGGCGATTTTATAGCCGGCGGGCCAGGGATCCCCCGGATCGAGCATCAGCGTGGTCTGGCCGGCGATCCAGGCGGAGCCGGAAATCGTCGGAATGATGGCCCGGTGATTGCCCACCACGGTTTCAGCTTCAATACGGCCGACAAAGCGGCTTTCGATGATGGAGCGGCCGATGAAGCTGTCGCCGGTTTTCATCAGGCCCTTGGCATGAAGCACGGCCATCAGGGCGGAACAGCCGGTGCCTGTCGGTGAGCGGTCGAGCTTGCCGGGCTTCACCACGCAGGCATTGCGGCTGGAGAGGGCGCCATCGATGCGCTCCAAAGGCCCGGTCATGAAGCAGAAGGAAAAATGGTTCCAGTCGGGAAGCAACGGGTGGGAAAAGCCCAACTGCGCGTTGGCGGCGGCAGCAATTTTCCGCCCCATCACGGCAATTTCGCGGGCCTCGCCGGGCAGCATGTCAAAGCCAAAAGACTTTGCTTCGGCAAGCACAAAGCTGTCGCCACCGAAGGCGGTATCCACGAGAATAGTGCCATGGCCTTCGATTTCCAGCGGCACCTGCAGGCGGTCGGCAAAAGAAGGAACATTGCGCAGCGTAATACGGTTGGCCTTGCCATTGCTGCAGAGGGCGGTGATTTCAACGAGGCCGGCCGGTGCTTCCAGCTTCAAATGCGTTACGGGTTCCACTATGGGGATAATGCCGCTATCGAGAAGGACGGTTGCCACGCAGATGCAATTGGAGCCTGACATGGGGGGCGTGTCTTCCGGCTCCATGATGATGAAGCCCATCTGCGCCTCGGGGTGTTTGGGCGGCACCAGCAAATTCACATGGCGGAAGACCCCGCCACGGGGTTCGTTCAGGACAAAATTGCGCAGCATCTGGTCGCTGGCGATGAAGCGCGACTGCTCCCAGATGGTGTTTCCGGGAGGCGGCGCCACGCCCCCCACGATGACATCGCCCACCTCGCCTTCGGCATGGCAGTTGATGATGTGGATGGCCTTTACACTACGCATTTTAGGGGTTTAGCGCGGTGTTTTGGATTTCAAAACAAAATAATCCGGCGAGGCTTGCATTTACCGCAGGGCAGCACCATTTTGTCGTAATCAGCGCCGGGCCCCTCTGGCGAGCATTTTTCATGCTTGCGATGTCGGAGCTGTCTCAATGACATGTCATCCGGAGATATCGCCTGGCCCTGCTAACCGATTTTTTAAGCATGAACCTGCTGGGAACGCCCATGCCGTTCTGGCTCGCCTTTGTAGGCGTGGTGGTGGCCCTGCTGGTGTTCGACCTGGGCGTGTTGCACCGCAATGCCAAGGAAATAACGGCGCGCGAAAGCTTCATTCTTTATGGCAGCTACATGGCCATCGCGTTCGCTTTCGGCGGCTGGGTCTGGTGGGCGCGAGGGGCGCAGAGCGGGCTGGAATTCTTCACCGGCTATGTGATCGAGCAATCCCTGGCCATGGACAATATCTTCGTCATGGCCATGATATTCGGCTCCCTGGGCATTCCCCGCCTCTACCAGCACCGGGTGCTGTTCTGGGGCATCATCGGGGTGATCGTGCTGCGCGCCATACTGATTGGCGTAGGGGCCGCCCTTGTCGCCTCGTTCTCCTGGATACTCTATGTTTTCGGCGCCTTCCTCGTGTTCACGGGGCTCAAGATGTTTGCCAAGCAGGATCATGCCCCGGACATTGAAAAGAGCCTGGCCCTCAAATGGATCAGGAAGCATTTCCGCGTTTCCAGGCAGCTGCACGGCGAGCAGTTCCTGGTCCGCCTGCCGGATGCGAAGTCGGGAAAGCTTGAGTGGTTCATCACTCCCCTGCTGGTGGCGCTCATTCTGGTGGAAATCATCGACCTGGTGTTTGCGGTGGATTCGGTGCCGGCGGTCTTTGCCATCACCCAGGACCCCTTCATCGTCTATACTTCGAACATCTTCGCCGTTCTCGGCCTGCGCTCGCTGTATTTCGCACTGGCTGCGGCGATGAACCGGTTCAAGTACCTGCAGGTTTCACTGGCCATCGTCCTTGTCCTGGTGGGCTGCAAGATTTTCCTGGTGCCATTGGGCATCAAGGTTGATACGCTGCTTTCATTGGCCATCACGGTTGGCATACTTGCCTCCGGCATCATCTATTCCCTGTGGCGGACGCGGAGTGACGGGGCGGCAGCACCTTGAAAGAATCATGGGATGAAGGCAAAACGGGAAAAATTGAAACGCATGGAATTGCAATGAAGAAACTGGAACATTCTGTCGAGAGCGTCATTCTCGCGTCGCGCTGGCTGCTCGTCGTGTTTTACCTGGGATTGACCATCGCCCTGGGGCTCTATGCCGTTTCCTTTTTGCGGAAGCTTTACGATTTCACCATTAAGGTCATGATCGTCGATGAAACGGACGCCATCCTGAAAATGCTGGCGCTGATTGACGCGGCGCTGGTGGCCAGCCTGGTGGTGATGGTGATCATTTCCGGCTATGAAAACTTTGTCAGCCGCTTTGACAATGCGGACAGCGAAGTGTCATTCCTCGGCAAGATCGATGCGGGATCGCTGAAGATCAAGGTTGCCTCGACCATCGTTGCCATTTCCTCCATCCACCTGTTGCAGATATTCCTGAACATCGCGTCCTATACGGACAACCAGGTGATGTGGCTGACGATCATGCATATGGCTTTTGTCGTCTCGGCGCTGTTTCTGGCTTACATCGACCGGGTGATGTCAATGACGAAGAAGGACAAGGGCGGCTCCGTTTGAGCCGCCCCGGTTCATATCAAACCGCCCTGAGATACCATTCGAAGTCGCGGAGCGTCGGTTCGGCGTAAAAGCGGTCGGCTTCCACTTCCTTCACCGTGCAATAAGTATCCACAAAGGGCTTGCCGAAATATTCCTTGAGGATCGAGGCCCGCCAGAAGGCGTCGATGGCGTCAAACCAGTT
>CADEEO010000096.1:5851-10928 GCA_902826365.1 uncultured Hyphomicrobiales bacterium
TCGTCGCCCAGGCTCACATGGATGTGCATGCCGGAGCCGGTCCACTGGGCGTAGGGCTTGGCCATGAAGGTGGCCGCCATGCCGTGCTTTTCGGCGGTGGCCTTGATCAGGCGCTTGAGCATGATGCCTTCATCGCAGGCCTTCAGCACATCAGCCCGGTGGCGCAGCACGATTTCCATCTGCCCCGGCGCATATTCCGAGATCAGGGTTTTGGCCGGCAGGCCTTGCGCCTCGCAATAAGCGTAGAGGTCCTTGAAGAAGGGGGCGAAGTCATCGAGGTCCTGCAGGTAATAGGCCTGGTAGTGTTGCGGGCGATGCTCGTTGATGAGTGATTTGGGCGCGCGGGGTTCACCGGCGATGGCCGAGGCCCGGTCCATGAGGAAGAATTCGACTTCAACGGCGCCAACCGGCGTCATGTTCAGTTCGCTCTGGAATCTGTTGACGATGGTTTCCAGCGCATTGCGCGGATCGGCAAAATGCGGCGTGCCATCGAGATCACGGACAGTGGCGAGATATTGCGCAGTCGGCTCTTCCATCCAGGGAATGCGCACCAGGCTTCCTGGCACGGGCCAGAGCAGCATGTCGCGGTCGCCTTCATCGAAAACCAGTCCGGTTTCAGGCACGTCCTGCCCGGTGATGTCTAGCACCAGCGCCGAGATGGGCATGAAGCGGCCATCCTTCCAGGCGGGAACCAGTTCATCGCGCCTGAGGATCTTGCCGCGGGCAACCCCGCAGATATCGGTCCAGATGACGTGGATGCTGGCGATGTCCGGGTTCGCGTCTAGAAATGCGTGGGCTTCCGCCTCGCGCCTTGGAAATACAATCGACATGTTACTGTCTCCGAATTAGCTCATCAGTTCCGCCAGGCAGTGATCGAGTCCCTCGATCATTTGGTTGACGTGCGCCTCCGTCGTTGAAGGGCAGATGAGCAGCATGTTGTGAAACGGCGTCATGATGATGCCGCGGTTCAAGAGGTGATGATGCACCGCCTGGTCAATGGGCTGGTGGATCATCTTTGCCGCCTCGCCGCCGTTACGCGGGCGAGTTGGGCAGCACATGAATTCAACGCGGGCTCCGGCGCGAACCACATGCCAGGGGGCTGAATGTTTGATGATGACATCCGCCAGTCCCTTTTCGAGCTTTTTGGCGAGCGCGATCAGGGGCGCGAAGGCCTCCCTGGTGAAATAGGTTTCGAGAACGGTTTCCATCAGGGCCATTTGGATCTTCGATCCGGCAAGGGTCGTGCCGATGCCGGAGTGGCCGGGCTGACGGGTTTTCAGATAGTCGCGGATGCGGGCGGTGACGGCTTCGGAAAAACCATAGACGGCGGCGGGAATGCCGCCGGCAATGGGTTTCCCCAAAACAAAGGCATCGGGCTCAAGGCCGTGTTCGCCGGTGTAGCCGCCGGGGCCTGACGACATGCAATGGGTCTCATCGATGATCAGCAGGGTTCCGGTGCGGCGGGTGATGTCGCGGAGTGCCGTGTGGAAGCCTTCGTCAGGCAGAACCATGCCGACATTGGTCATGATGGGTTCGGCCAGAACGCAGGCCACATCGCCGGGTGCAAGGGCTGCTTCCAACGCCGGGATATCATTGAACTCGATGACCTTGGTGAGTTGGGTGAGGTCATTGGGTTCGCCGATCAGGGCGCGGTCGGCTTCCGGCTTGCCGTGGTCGAGGTTCACATAGGTTTCATCCACGGCCCCATGGTAGCAATGATTGAAGACCAGGATTTTCTTGCGGCCCGTAATGGCGCGGCACCAGCGCAGCACCGCGCGGTTGGCGTCGGAGGCGGTTGCGGTGATCTGCCAGGCCGGCAATTTGAAACGGTCTTCCAGGAGCTTGCCAACCTTCACGGCGCTGGCGGATGGCAGCATGGTGGTAAAACCATGAGCTCCTTCGCGCAGCAGGGTATCAACCACCGGCTTGGGCGAATGGCCAAACATGGCGCCCGTGTCACCCAGGCAGAAATCAATGTAAGTGTTGCCGTCAGCGTCGGTCAGGTCGACGCCTTGGGCCTTCTCAATAAACAGCGGGAAGGGGGTTCCCCAGTCCACCATCCAATGCATGGGCACGCCGCGCAGCCAGTTCCTTGCTGCATTATCGGAATGCCCCTTGGACTTTGGGTTGCGCTGGATAAAGAGGGCTTTTTCCCTTGTCAGCATGGCCTTGATCGAGGCTTCCGATATGGCAGTTTTCATGATTTCCTTGGCAAGTGGACGTTGTCCTTGGTTTTAACCGGGCTTTAGGCCCATAAACAACCCCCGTGGATTTTTGCATTCGAATCTGCTTTGGATGCAGTGCAGCATCGAGGAGCCTTTAATGAGCCGCGTCGTTTACGTTAACGGAAGCTATGTACCTGAAGAACAAGGGAAAATATCAATATTTGACCGCGGCTTCCTGTTTGCGGATGGCATCTATGAAGTAACTGCGGTGGTTAAGGGAAAGCTCGTTGATTATGATGCCCATATGGAGCGGCTGGAGCGGTCTTTGCGTGAAATCCGCCTGGAATGGCCGTGCAGCAAGGAGGAGCTTAAAGCCATGCATCTTGATATGGTTAAGCGCAACAGCCTTGATGAAGGCTGGATTTACATGCAGATTACCCGGGGCTCCGCCGACCGGGATTTCAAGTTTCCGAAGGGCGTTAAGCCTACACTCATTGCTTTTACACAGGCCAAGAAATTGGTTGATAATCCGGATGCCGTCAGGGGGGTGAGCGTGATCACGGTTCCAGACATTCGCTGGGCAAGGCGGGACATCAAGTCCGTCATGCTGCTCGCCCCGGTATTGGGCAAGCAGGCGGCCTATGAGGCAGGGGCATTTGAGGCGTGGATGGTTGAAGATGGGAAAGTAACGGAGGGAACGTCGTCCAATGCCTATATCGTCAAGGACGGCAAGGTGATCACCCGGGAGCTTTCCAACAGCATCCTGGCGGGCTGCACACGGCGGGCCCTGTTCCGCCTGGCCAAGGAAAAAGGCGTGACGCTTGAAGAGCGGGCGTTTACGCCGGACGAGGCCTATGCGGCAGACGAGGCTTTTCTGACGAGTGCCTCTAATTTTGTGATGCCGATTGTCGAGATCGACAGCAAGCGGGTGGGTGGCGGGCAACCAGGGCCGGTCACGCGCAAATTGCGGGAAATGTTCCTGGAAGAAGCAATGAATTAGTTTGAACTAGGTCGGTTTGGAATAGAGATGAAATACAAGGTCCGTGTATCGCCGACACTGCTGGAAACCATGACACTGGCGGCTATCGAAGCCTATTGTTATGGCAATCTGCGCAAGCAGAAGAACACGGCTGTCGAAACACTCGGCTATGTTTGGGGCTACCGCAAGCGCGAGAACGGCACCTCGATTTTTTATCTCGACCGCACCAGCGTCAGCATCTCGGCGGAGCGGCAGTATCACAGCGTGACGCCGAACCTTGATGCGGCAAAGCTGAAGAACGAAGTGATGATGCGCTGGTCGCCCCATCTCACGCTGATGGGCGATTTCCACAGCCATCCCTACCGCAACCTGACCGAGGTCAACGACGAGGCCGGTTATAATTTTTCGCCGGAAGATCTGAAAGAGTTGAAGAGCAATGATTTTGTCTGGGAACAGGCGGGCGACAACCCGGTTATCCTGGTGATCACGGTTTGCCGGCTGGGCCGGGTGCGCGACAGCGTGCAGGATAATTTCCGCAACAACACGGCGCGCTTCGCGGTCGGCGATTTCCAGTTCTGGCTGAATGCGGCGGTGGGTTACCTGGACGCGGACGGCAAGCGCGTGGTGACTAACAACACCAACTCTGATGTCCATCTGAGTGTTGAGGGCTGGTATTATAACGAAGCGGGCGGGCGCGTGCGTTCGGCTAGCGCTGTGAGACCATCCAGGCGGGATTGATCCAGGGTTCCTGGTTTGAGGCCGGCAGGGGATCGCGGCCCAGGATGTGATCCGAGGCTTTTTCACCGATCATCAGGGTCGGCGCATTGAGATTGCCGTTGGTGACTTGCGGCATGATGGAACTGTCGGCCACGCGCAAGGCTTCAATGCCGATGACCCGGCACTCATGATCAACAACGGCGGTGACATCCTTTGCCGAACCCATCTTGCAGGAGCCGCAGGGGTGATAGGCGCTTTCGCAATGCTGGCGGATGAAGGCGTCAATTTCCGCGTCGGATTGCACGGCAATTCCGGGCTGGATTTCGCGCCCGGCGTATTTCTGCATGACGGGCTGCTGGAATAGTTCGCGGGTGAGGCGTATGCAGGCGCGGAACTCCTCCCAGTCATCGGGATGGGACATGTAGTTGAAAAGAATCTTTGGCGGCTCTTTGGGATCGCTGCTTCTTACGCGGACGTGGCCGCGCGACTTGCTGCGCATGGGCCCTACGTGAACCTGGAAGCCGTGCCCTTTGAAGGCCACCTTGCCGTCATAGCGCATGGCGGCGGGCAGGAAGTGATATTCGATGTCGGGATACTCAATGCCGGCCTTGGAGCGGATAAAGCCGCAGGCTTCAAAGTGGTTGGTGGTTCCCAGCCCGGTTTTGAACGACAGCCATTCCAGTCCGATCATGGCCTTGGAGTAGAGGTTGAGGCTTGAATAAAGGGTGACAGGCCGCTTGGATTCCATCTGGAAATAGATTTCGAGATGGTCGTGCAGGTTCTCGCCAACGCCGGGCAGCACATGATTTACCGGCAGGCCCGCGGCCTTCAGCACGTCCGGAGCGCCGATGCCGGAGAGCTGCAGGATTTTTGGCGAGTTGATGCTGGAGGCGGCGACAACAACTTCGCGCCGCGCCTTGGCGGTCACAACATCGCCACCCACTTCATATTCAACGCCGGTGGCGCGCTTGCCCTCAAGGATGATGCGGTGAACATAGGCGCGGGTCACCAGTTTGACATTGCGGCGGCGCAACGCGGGCCGGAGATAGGCGGTGGCGGCGGACCAGCGGAAACCCTTGTGCACGGTCATTTCCATGGGGCCGAAGCCCTCCTGCTGATAGCCATTGTAATCCGGGGTCACCGGGTAGCCCGCCTCGCGGCCCGCGTCGACAAAGGCCTGGTAGAGCGGGTTTAACCGGCGGCCGCGCTTTACATG
>CADEEO010000097.1 GCA_902826365.1 uncultured Hyphomicrobiales bacterium
CGCAAGCCGGAATCCCATCGGCATTGAAAAGATTCCGGCGTTCGCCGGAATGACAGTTGGGGATGCTCATTAAAAATTGAATCTGCAATCAACTCGCGCGCCGCACTTCCCCGCGTGATGGAACTGTCATGGCGGCGACACCGGCGATGACGCACACAAGCCCGGCCAGCATCGTTGATGTCGGCGTTTCGCCCAGGAACAGGATGGCGATGCCCACGCCGATCGGCACGCGGAGATAGGCCTGGGCGGTAGTTCCAACGGAACCGAGGGACGCGAGAAGGCGGAAATAGATCACGAAAGCAAGCGCTGTCGAGAAAACCGAGAGGCCGATCAAGGCCCAAATTGAGTCCGCTGACGGCGTGAGTGTCCATGGCTGGTCAACGACCAGAGACAAGGGCAGCAGAATTGCAGCACCACAGATGAGCCAGCCGGCAGCGGGCATCATGGGATCAAGCCCTTTGAACCCGCGTCCGAAGATGGCTGCGAAAGCATAGCTCACGGTTGCCAACACAATCGCAAGCTGGGCCAACAGATCATGGCCAAGGCCGTTAAGCGCCTCGGGGCCGACGATCAGAAGAATGCCAATGATGCCAGCGGCAACGCCGAACAGTTTGCGGCCTGTCGCAGGCTCGTGCTGGGTGAGGAAAACCGTCAGCAGGAAAGTGAAGATGGGAGAGGTTGAATTCAGGATGGTCGCCAAACCGGCATCGACGCTTTGCTCGGCCCAGGCGATCATCGTGAAGGGAATGACGCTGTTGATGCAGGCCTGGAACATGAATCTTTTCCATGTGGCCCAGTCGCTTGGCAACCTCAAGCCGCGCAGATGCAAAATGGCAAAGAGAATTCCGCCCGCAATGAGCGTCCGCGCCGCGATGAAGGTAATCGGCGGAATGGTCACAACACCGATCTTGATCCGCGTGTAGGACGCGCCCCAAAGCGTTGCCAGCGCCAGAAGCAGGGCCAGATCAAGCGCAATCGATTTTTTCGCCATGGCTATTGTTTAGGGCTGGCTGATCACGCCATGCTTCGGTTCAGGCCGAAGTAACGGGCCAGCTACTTCTTCATCCCATTTATCTTCTGGAACACGTCGATCATGCGCGGGATGAAGCGGTCGCCGAAGCCCATGCTTTCGGCCATGACGAAGAGCTGGTGCACGCTTTCCCCCATGAAGGAGGCGACGGGCAACTGCTCGGTCATGTTGGTGTAATAGCGCATGTCCTTGCGGGCGTTTTTGATGGCGAATTTCGCGGCGCTGTCATCATCGCTCAGGGGAACATTGATCAGCCTGCCGAACATGACCGAGGCGGCGCCGCCCGCCATGACGATATCGCGAAACGCCTCCATCTTGACGCCGGCCTTGGCCGCCACCGTGATCGCCTCGGCTGCGATGGCCGCGTGGCCGATCGACAGGAAGTTGTTGAGCAGCTTCAATTGATGGGCCGCGCCCGCCTCGCCCGCGTTCACGATGGTGTCGGCAAAGCAATCCAGCACGGGCCGGATTTTGGCCAGCACATCGGCCGGCCCCGCCACCATGAGGCCGAGCTTCCCGGCCTCCGCTTCCTTGGGGGTGCGGGTCATTGGCGTATCCACGAAGAATGTGCCCTTGGCCTTGAGGTCGGCGGCGATTTTTATGGTGGAAGCCGGCTCCGCCGTGGAGCAATCGGCGATGATGAGGCCATCGCGTAAGGCGCTGCCCAAACCCTTTGCGCCATAGATGGCTTCTTCAACCTGCGGCGTTCCGGTGACGCAGAGGATGACCAGGTCGGAGGCCTTGGCGATTTCGGCGGGCGAGGCAAATTCCTTGGCTCCCAGCGAAATCAGGCTTTCCACGGGCGCGCGATTTTTGTGCGCCATCACATTCAGGGCAAAGCCCTTGGCCAGAATATTCTTGCCGATGCCGTGGCCCATGAGGCCAACGCCGATCAGGCCAACTTTCTTGATTGTCATGGGGGTTCCCTTTCCGCGATGAAATAATTCAGGCCATCCTGTTCCAGGATGAAGAGCCTGTCTTCGAGTTTTTTCTTGAAGCCGAGGCGCTCATAAAACCGCGCGCCGCCGGCATTGGTCAAGTCCACTTCGAGCTTGACAAATTTCGCCCCGCGCACCTTGCCGCGCCTTGCGGTTTCGCGCAGCAGCGCCTCGCCGATATTGCGGTTGCGTTCAGAGGCATCGACAAAGAGGTCAACGACGTAAACGCCCTTGGCCCCGCGAAAGGTGGAAAAGGTCATGAGCGACAGGCAGGCGCCCAGAAGCTTACCCGCTTCCGCCGCAACCACCACATTGACGAGATCAAGACTCTCCAGAAGAATCTGGCCGGTCAAGACGGGGTTCACGTTCAGGCTCAAGTCACGCGCCAGGCCATGCACCATGCCGGCGACGACCGGCGCCTCATTGTCCTGCATGGTGCGAATTTCGAACGTCATGTCATCCAAGGCCCTTCAGCAGCGACGCAAGATTGAGGCCAAGGCTCGGGCTGGGGTAGCCGCCTTCCTGCACAACCAGGGTGGGCAATCCAATCTGCGCAATCATTTTGCCGATAGCGGCAAATTCAGGCGTGGCGATGGCGAAACCCTTGAAGGGATCGTCCACCGCAATGTCGAGGCCCGCCGCCAGCACCAGCACATCGGGCTTGAAGTCATTTACCCTTTGCAAGGCCGTTTCCAGGCTCGTGCAATAGTCCTTGATCACGGTTCCGCGCTCCATCGGGATGTTCAAGTTGAAGCCTTCGCCCACGCCCCGGCCCGTTTCGTTTTCATAGCCCCAAAAAAAGGGATAGAATCGCTTGGGGTGGGCGTGGATGGAAACGGTAAGCACATCGGCGCGGTCATAGAATATGGCTTCGGTGCCGTTGCCGTGATGGACATCAATGTCGAGAATGGCGGTGCGTTTCCCCGCCCTCGTAAAAATCTCGGCCGCAAGGGCTGAATTGTTGAAGTAGCAGAAACCGGCCGCCACATCGGCGGCCGCATGGTGGCCCGGCGGGCGGCACAGGGCGTAGACCAGCTTTTCGCCGCCCAGCACCAGGCTTGCGCCATGGGTGGCGCTGGCAGCACTCGCCAGGGCCGCCTGCAGCGTCGTGGGGGTC
Source organism: uncultured Hyphomicrobiales bacterium (assembly GCA_902826365.1). Taxonomy (GTDB): domain Bacteria; phylum Pseudomonadota; class Alphaproteobacteria; order Rhizobiales; family Aestuariivirgaceae; genus Aestuariivirga. The sequence goes on from CADEEO010000097.1 coordinate 3,086, forward strand.
ACCGGGCAAGCCCCATCGCCCAGGTGATAGCCCGCCTGCCCCACCACGGATTCGGGGTAGCTGACGGGCGCTAGGGTTGACCTTCCCATGGCATAGATATTGGGAAGCGGAATTTCACTGGCGTCAGGGATATGGCTCCAGCGTTCCAGCAGGGTTTCAAGGAAACTGAGGTAACGCTGCTCATGGACCAGACCCACGGTTTCCATGGTGATCGCCGGCGGCGCCACCAGAGTTGAGCCAACCTGCTTTACCCCCTGGAGCAGCATATCGATGCGTTCCGGCTTCTCCGGGATGGGCTGGGGCTTGCCGGACACGATGAATGTGCGGGGCGCATGGAGGCGTTGCGTTTCGTCGAAAACAGTGAGCATGATTTGCGGCTTCTTCCTTGTTTCTGCTAGTACCGCATGAAGCCAGCCAATTTTGCAAGATGGATTTCAGTCATGTCAGCCCTGCCCGCCAACATTCATTCCACCGGTTCCCTTCCAAAGGTGGTCTGGGCCAAGGGCAGCTATCTCCATGACGTGGATGGCAAGCAGTACATCGATGGTTCGGGGGGCCCTGCGGTTTACTGCATCGGGCATTCGAACACGGAAGTGAACGAGGCCATCAAGAGTCAATTGGACCGCATTGCCCATGGCTACCGTTATAATTTCACCACCGACGCCCTTGAGGAATTGACCGAGATCATCCGCGGGGTTTGCGGCGGCACCTTGAAGCATGTGGTCTATGTGACGGGCGGTTCGGAGGCGGTGGAAAGCTGCCTGAAGCTGGCGCTGCAATATCATGCGGCGCGGGGCGAAATGAGCCGCAGACGATTCATTGCACGCGAACGCAGCTGGCATGGCAATACGCTGGGGGCCCTGTCGGTGTCCGGCTTCCTCGAGCGGAAAGCGGCATTTGAAGGTTCGCTTCTGGAGGTTTCGCGCCTGTCCCCGGCCAATGCCTACCGGCCCATTGCCGCCAATGTGGGAGAAGCCTGCGCCCAGGAGCTTGAGGATGAAATCCTGGCGGTAGGACCTGACAAGATCGCGGCGTTTATTTTTGAACCCGTTGTGGGTGCTGCGGGCGGCTGCGTTCCGGCGCCTGCGGGTTATGCCAAACGGGTGCGCGAGATTTGCAACAAATACGGCGTGCTGATGATTGCCGATGAAGTCATGTCCGGCGCGGGCCGCTGCGGCACCTGGCGGGCGCTGGAAACGGACGGGGTGGAGCCAGACATCATGTCGGTGGCCAAGGGACTTGCAGCGGGCTACCTGCCACTGGGTGCTGCGATTTACACAGACCGGGTGGCGGAGCCCATCATGCGGGCGCATGGGGCGCCGATGACGGGCCACACATTCACCGGCCATACGGCCTGCTGTGCCGCCGCCGTTGCGGTTCAAAAAATCGTGGCGCGGGACGGGCTCGTTGCCAAGGTTCGCGCCAATGAGCCAAAGCTAAAGAAAATGATTGCCGAGGCGCTGTCCGGCGTTGAAGCGATAGGTGACATTCGCGGCCGTGGACATTTCATCGCCACGGAACTGGTGGCCGACCGCAAGACCAAGAAGCCGTTCGATGGGTCCCTGAAACTTTTCATGAATGTGCGGCAGCAGGCTTTAGCCAATGGCCTGATCTGCTATCCCGTCGGCGGCAATGTCGATGGCATCAATGGCGACGTGATCATTCTGGCCCCGCCCTATAATTCCACCGACGCCGAGTTGACCGAAATGGTGGACAAGATGGCCAAAAGCATCAAGCAGGTTCTGGCGGCAAAGGGTCTGGGATAAGCCGATGGCGCAATTCAAGAAATGAATGAATCATACAAAATTGGATTGGCAAGCTGGATAGTCGTGGATGGAAACTATCCAGACTTTTTTGTCGGCCAGAAGACCGCATTTGCGTTGGAATTCTACGCTTCTGAGCCACTTACGAAAATGAATTCATCTCAGTTCGTGACGCCGCACTATATTTATGAAGGCGATACGGATTATCAGATAGTCGGTTGCTGCACGTATTTAGATTCAGATTGGTTCGTTCTCGACGTCGGACTACCAATCTTCACCAATTGTCGCGCCCCCAAAGGGACAAAAATTGGAGATTATTTTCAGGGGAAGATTTGCCTTGGAATTGATCACTACATCTACTTTGAGCAGAAATCCCAGCAACCACAATCCCCGTCATTGATATTTGACTGGCAAGTAAACAAAATTGAAGTTCAAACTGCTCCCTATATCCAAGACAAAAATGGGCACCATATACGCGACAAGTCCAAGTGGAAATGGCAGGAAATTGCTAGGACTGAATGCGGTAGAGATCAGCCCGGCCCCGCTGAATACCGTCTTCACTGCGCATTGCTGAGCCGAGATCCGAGACGCGAACTTTGAAAATCATATGATTAAGTGACTGGCGTCCACAGCACCTGATCTATCCGCGTTGCTCCTGTCGCCAGCATGATGAGGCGGTCCAGTCCCAGGGCCACGCCGGAGGCGGGTGGCATGAGGCGCAGGGCCTGGAGCAGTTCCTCATCAATCGGGTAGCGCTCGCCGTAGAGTTCTTCTTTTAGATTCATTTCGGCTTCGAAACGGCGGCGTTGCTCGACGGGGTCGGTGAGTTCGCCGAAGCCATTGGCGAGTTCCACACCGCAGGCATAGAGCTCGAAGCGTTCGGAGACGCGGGGGTCGTGGGTGCAGATGCGGGCCAAGGCAGCTTCGCAGGCGGGATATTCGTAGAGAACGGTGACGGCGCCATTGCCGAGATTAGGCTCAACTTTTTCGACCAGAATGCGGCTGAAGATATCGGACCAGGAGTCCGTGTCGGTGAATTGCACAGGGCATTGTTTGGCAAGAGCATCGCGGTCCGCCCCGCTCCCATTCAGGGTGGCCAGCAGATCAACGCCCGCGTATTTTTCAAAGGCCCAGGCGACACTGAGCCACTCGGCTTCGGCAAAGGGATCAGCCTTCCGGCGGCGCCAGTTGAACTGTTTCGTTTCCGAAATGACTGCTGCCAGCCTTACCAGCGCAAGGCAATCCTCGATAATGGCGGCATAGGGCTCATTGGCCCGGTACCATTCCAGCATGGTAAATTCGGGGGAATGGGTGAGGGTGCGCTCCCGGTTCCGGTAGACATGGCCCAGGTTGAAGATGCGGGTTTCGCCGGCAGCCAGCAGCTTCTTGCAGGCAAATTCCGGCGAGGTGTGGAGATAGCGGCGCTCATGGCCGCCGTCGGGCTGGATAAGGTCGGTCGCGAAGGCGTGGAGATGGGTTTCATTGCCGGGCGAGACCTGCAGAGCGGCTGTGTCCACCTCCAGAAACCCCCGCTCGTCAAACCATTGGCGGATGCCGGCCACAATGCGGTTCCGGGCCAGCAGGAAGGGCCTTCTGTCCTTGTGCCTTTCGGGTGAAAACCACGGCATTTACTAGCTATCCTCGCAGGGGTTGGCTTAAGCTCCGGGTGCTGCTAATACCCCCGCCAACTCAAATCAGCAATTCATGAAAGTTTCACATAGTGGTCAAGGTTATCGCAAGCGGCGTTCGCAAGGGCAATGTCATCGAACATGAGGATGGCAAGCTTTACGTTGTTCTCAAATCCGAAAGCATGCATCCCGGCAAGGGCACGCCCACAACCACCATCGACATGCGGCGCATCTCGGACGGGGTCAAAACCGTGGTGCGCTACAAAACAACCGACGCCATGGAGCGGGCCTTCGTGGAAACCGTGACGCACAGCTATCTCTACAAGGATGGCGACATGTATGTGTTCATGAACCCGGAAAGTTTCGAGCAGATCAGCCTGCATGAAGACATGGTGGGCGATTCCGCGCCCTTCCTGCAGGAAGGCATGGAATGCCAGATCGCCCTGTTCAACGGCGCGCCGATTTCCATTGAACTTCCCCAGCGTGTGACGCTGGAAATCGTCGAGACCGAACCGGCGATCAAGAACCAGACGGCGTCCTCCTCGTTCAAGCCGGCGGTTCTCTCCAACGGCGTGCGCACGCTGGTGCCGCCCCACATCGTTTCCGGCACCCGCATCGTGGTTGAAACCGCCGACGGCTCCTATGTGGAGCGCGCCAAGGATTAAGTACCGAAACTTCCTACGACCTCCACATGGGAGGTCCATTTGAACTGGTCGACGGCGGTGAGGGATTTCAACTTGTAACCCCCAGACACCAAAATTTCCGCATCCCGGGCAATGCTGGCTGGATTGCAGGAGACAGCAACAATTGTCTTCACTGTTGATTTGGCCAATTGCCTGGCTTGCGCCTCTGCTCCAGCGCGGGGCGGATCGAACACCACGGCGTCAAATTCCTTCAGTTCATTGGCCACCAGGGGTTCGCGCATGAGATCTCGCACTTCGGCTTTCAGCGGCTTGAGGCCGGTGCTGAGGCGCGCGGCTTGAGCCAGGCTGGCTATTGCCGGCTTGTCGCTATCGACGGCGGTGACCTTGGCCCGTTCAGCAATGCGCAGGGCGAAGGGGCCGACGCCGCAAAAGAGATCGGCCACGGATTTTGACTTTCCCAGTGAGGCCAGAACCAGGTTTGCCAAAGCTTCCTCGCCAGCCTTTGTAGCTTGCAGGAATGATCCCGGCGGGACTTGCACAAGGGCCTTGCCGATGGAGACAACCGGCACGGCGCGGGTTGCAACCATGTTTCCGTTGATGCTCAGCCGCGCGAGGTTCAATTCCCCCACAAGGGTTGCCAACTTCGGCATTTGCTCATCGGCAATTTTGCGCTCGGCTTTGATTGAAACATCAAGGCCGTTGTCCGCCGCCGTGATTGCGACATCGCAATCACCAAGTTTCGCGCTGAGCTTGCGGGCGATTTCGGTTGCGTTCTGCAGGGCGGGAACAAGAATCGGGCATTGATCGATGGCGATGAGATCATGGCTGCGGGCTGCCATGAAGCCCGCCTGCACAACGCCGCCCTTGCGCCTGACATGAAGACTCACGCGCCTGCGCCCTGCCCCATGGGCATCGATGATGTCGTCAACGGGGAAGTTGATCCCGCGCTTTTCAAGAGCAGTTGTTATGAGATTATGCTTCCAGGCCTGGTAAGGAACCTGCTGCCAATGCTGCAACTGGCAGCCGCCGCATTTCACATAGTATTTGCAGAATGGTGCGATGCGCTCCGGAGAAGATTGAAGAACCTGCCCTGTGGTGGTGTCTACCGTTTCGCCAGCAAGAACATTGCGAAATGCCTGGCTACCGCCCATGCCCTCGCCGCGCCAATTCAGATGTTCGATTGTTACTTGCATGTCAGTCGATCTTCGTTGGATAGGCGATGGCGATGGCGATGCCAGAGATGAACGACAGGTTCACGGGACCGAGGGCGACATTCGACATGGTGAAGCTTGTGCCAAGAGTCAACGCCTTGTCCTTCAACGGCCATTTCACGCCGGTGAGATTGAGCCCGGTGATGTCGCTCCACGGCACAATGCTGAGGCGGCTCTGCGGGCCGAAATCAAACTCATAGCTTCCGGCAATGAGCGGATACGCTTCCTCGGTGCCATTGGAAATGAGACATGTATTGCCGGACCTCGCCAAGTGCAGCGCCAGGCCCAGATGGGCGGTCGCATGGTCGCTCTGGCCGCCCAGGCCGCCGATCAGTATGATTTCGCTTGCGCCCAGGCGCAGCGCTTCCCGCACGGCGATTTCACCATCGGTGGCGTCCTTGTCGGCGGAATGGGTTTGGCGCGGCACAGGAGCGTAGTCCCGCATGAGCTCCGAGCCTGAGGAGTCAAAATCACCCACCCAAAGCTCCGGCACAAGCCCCAGCGCACGGGCATGTTTCATGCCGCTATCGGCGGCGATGACGCGGGCCCCGGCGATTTGCCGGCGCAGGCGTGGCGTGACCGCGAGGCCGCCGCCGAGGAGGATGGCAAATCGGGACATGCCAGCCATGTAGCAAAAACCGCTTGAAAGATCACGCCCTTAAGTTTAGGTCTGCATTTGCTCTCAACGGGGTGCCATTCTTTCTAGTGGCTGAGAGGAGCTTCCGCTCCAACCCGCTGAACCTGATCCGGATTATGCCGGCGGAGGGATTGCGAGCGGAACCTGGAATCCCCCTCGTTCCCTGCCTCCATCCGAAACTGATTGGAGGTATTATGCTCAGACTTGTCAGCACGATTATCGCTTCCGTCATTTTCGCTTCCTTGGCCCAGGCCAAGGAGACGTTGACGATCTACACCTATGAAAGCTTCATTACCGAATGGGGCCCGGGCGCCAAAATCAAGGAGGCTTTCGAAAAGACTTGCGACTGCACAATCGAATGGGTGGGGTTGGGCGACGGGGTTGCCGTGCTTAACCGCCTGAAACTGGAGGGCGCCAATACCAAGGCCGATCTCGTTCTAGGGTTTGATACCAGCCTCACGGCCGAGGCCATCGGAACCGGACTGTTCGGCAAGCATGGCGTGGACAAGGCGCTCGCCAAGACGCCGGAGGCCTGGGCCGATGATTGTTTCATGCCCTATGACTATGCGCATTTCGCAGTGATCTATGATATGGAGAAAATGACGTCTCCGCCAAAGAGCCTCGATGAACTTGTCAATGGCGATCCCGCCCAGAAAATCGTTCTGGAAGATCCGCGCTCGTCAACGCCGGGGCTTGGTTTTCTGTTGTGGATGAAGGCGGTTTATGGCGACACGGCAGCGGAGCAATGGAAAAAGCTGCAACCGCGCATCCTGACGATTACGCCGGGCTGGAGCGAGGCTTACGGGCTGTTTACCAAGGGCGAAGCGCCGATGGTGTTGTCCTATACGACATCGCCTGCCTATCACATGGTGGCGGAAAATACCGCGCGCTATCAGGCGGCGGCATTCAGCGAAGGCCATTATCTTCAGATTGAAGTGGCCGGCCTGATCGAGGCCTCGCCGGAAAAGGCGCTGGCGCAGAAATTCCTGGGCTTCATGATGACCCCGGCATTTCAGGACATCATCCCCACCACCAACTGGATGCTGCCGGCGGGGGCCACGGACACAGCATTGCCCGACGCCTTTGGCAAACTCGTTGTACCGGCAAAGACGCTGCTGTTTTCACCAGACGAGGTTTTCAAGAACCGCCGCGCCTGGATGGATGAGTGGCTCAATGCCCTGAGCAAATAATGTTTGGGAAAATCACATTGGCAATCGCGCTCGGATTTATTCTGGGTGCGGTTGCCCTTGGGTTCCTGCCCCTGCTCTGGCTTGGGTTCGGGCAGGCATTCCATTTTGATGACTATCTGCCGCGGGTGGTGGCCTTTACGCTGAAGCAGGCGTTTCTTTCAACGCTGCTGTCGGTTGCCATCGCCTTGCCCGTGGCGCTCGCCTTGGCGCGGCGGCAGTTTTTTGGACGTGACATACTACTCAAAATCTTTTCCGTGCCGCTTGCCCTGCCCGCCATTGTTGCCATTCTTGGAATTGTGGGGGTTT
>CADEEO010000098.1 GCA_902826365.1 uncultured Hyphomicrobiales bacterium
TGGAAAGCTTCACCACAAACCGCGGCGCAAAACGCAGCAGTATTTCAGCCCTCATTGACCGCCTGGCGACGGAACCTGTGGCGGAGGTCGTGGCGCGGGAAATCGAAAGCAGGAATCTTCCGCTCGTAGGTGGCCGCTCGCTCGATGAAATTGCCGCGCGCCTCGCCGACAAATCCGCCGACCGCTCGGAAGCGGTGCTCGATCAGGCCAAGGCCGATGCCATCACCGGCTATCTCAACATCATCGAGCGCGCCGATAATCTCGAAGGCGTCTTGAACCGCGCCGATCCGGGCCGCAACTTCAACGAGGCGCGGAAATATTTTCAGAAGCGCCTTGCTGAAATGGAAGAGCTTGGCCTCAACGCCAAGCGCTTCGAGTTCAGGGCAACCTTCGGACGCGAGCTTGAATACTACACCGGCTTTGTCTTCCAGATTGAAGTTGAAACGTCGGAAGGCTTTGTCGCCGTGGCCGGCGGCGGGCGTTACGACAACCTTCTCACTGACATGGGTTCGCCTGTCCCCGTGTCCGCTGTGGGCTGCGCCATTCACACCGAGCGCCTCAAGGCGGTGCTGGCATGAGTACCTTGACATTAGCAATTCCCTCCAAGGGCCGCCTGATGGAACAGGCGGCGGCAGTTTTGGATGCGGCGGGATTGGGCATCGAACGTTCAGGCACGGAGCGTGGCTATCGCGGCCAGTTGAAAGGCATTGACGGCATTGAAGTCGCCTTCCTCTCGGCGGCGGAGATTGCCCAGAACCTGCGCGAAGGGAAAATTGATTTCGGCATCACCGGTGCGGACCTGCTCTGGGAGAAATCCGCAGCCGAAGAAAATCTTGTCTCGGTCCTGGCGCCGCTCAATTTCGGTTTTGCCAATGTTGTGGTGGCCGTGCCGCAATGCTGGTTGGATGTGGCATCGATGGCAGATATCGATGAAGTCTCCGAAAGCTTTTATCTGCGCCATGGCCGGAGGCTCCGGGTCGCCACCAAATACCTTAACCTCACCCGGAGATTCTTTGCCGAAAAGGGTGTGACGGGATACCGCATCGTCGAAAGCCTCGGCGCAACCGAAGGCGCGCCAGCCGCTGGAACTGCGGAAGTGATCGTCGACATTACCACCACCGGCTCAACTCTCACCGCCAATCATCTCAAAGTCCTTGATGACGGCGTGATATTGCGCTCCACCGCGGTTTTGGCCGCAAGCCCTGCGGGTTTGAACGATCCCTGCGCCGCACTGTTGCAAAACCGCCTTGGGAAGCCTGCGTAACTGCGGCAATTGAGCAGCCCGTAATTTGCAACCATGCCCTGTGAAATATTTGTTCCAATACCGTTCAATTCAGGTCGAAACTGGTTATATTGCGCCCCATTCAGGGCTAGGGCGGGGCCAACCGCCTGAAATCCAAACTTGCGAGAGTCTGGTATCGCCCCCGGTTCAGATTTTCGTAACTGAGCGCGGATTTGGGACTATGGCCTTTAGCCTGAGCGGGGGGTTGTACATCTGTACGACCCCTCGCGATTTCAGGCTAACCTGCCGCATCTGATTTTCTTGTTTTGGGGACACGCGTGTCAGAAACCCTGCAACCAATAAAACCTTCCCGGGATGAATTTACTCCAAAACTCGTGACCGCCATGCGCGAGGGCTATACCCTTGATGGCCTCCGCCGCGATGCCATAGCCGGCCTGACGGTTGCCATTGTTGCCCTTCCGCTTTCCATGGCCATTGCCATCGCCTCCCACGCCAGCCCCGAAAAAGGCCTCTACACCGCCATCGCCGCCGGCTTCGTCATTTCCGCCTTTGGCGGCAGCCGTTTTCAGATCGGCGGCCCCGCCGGGGCCTTTATCGTTTTGCTGGCCTCCATCATTGACCGCCATGGCTTCGACGGCCTCCTGCTGGTGACCCTGATGGCAGGCCTCATTCTGCTGGGCGTGGGTCTGCTCCGCCTTGGCACCTATATCAAATACGTCCCCCATCCGGTCACCGTGGGATTCACCGCCGGCATCGCCGTCATTATTTTTGTCAGCCAGATCAAGGAGCTTTTAGGCCTGAAACTCCCCGGCGCCGAACCCGGCGAGATCGTGGAGAAATTGGAGGCCCTGTGGCAGTCCCTTCCCAGCTTCAACAGCGCCGCCGCAGGCATCGCTCTCCTCAGCGTCGGCATCATTGTCGCTTTGAGAAAATTCCGGCCCCACTGGCCAGGGTTTTTGATCGCCGTGGCAATCGCAAGCCTTCTCGCCTTTGCATTGCAGCTCAATGTTGAAACCATCGCCACGCGTTTTGGCGGCATTCCCCGCACCCTGCCTTTCCCCGCCTTGCCGGCAATCACCTTCGATAAAATAATTCTGCTCCTGCCCGATGCGATGGCCGTAGCCCTGCTTGGCGGCATCGAATCACTTCTTTCAGCAGTGGTGGCCGATTCCATGTCGGGCCGCAGGCACCGCTCCAATATGGAACTGGTGGCCCAGGGCCTGGCTAACATTGCGAGCAGCGTTTTTGGCGGCATCACCGCCACCGGCACCATCGCCCGGACTGCAACCAATGTGCGCGCCGGGGCCCATGGCCCGGTCGCCGGCATGCTGCATGCGGGCTTCATCCTGCTCTTCATGCTGATTGCAGCACCCCTTGCGGGCTATATTCCATTGAGCGCCCTTGCGGCCATTCTTGTTGTCGTGGCCTGGAACATGGCGGAGCGGGTCGAGTTCAAGCTCCTGCTCATGAATTCGAAGGCCGATGCGGTCGTTCTCCTCGCAACCTTCCTGCTGGTGATCTTTGTAGACCTGCCGACCGGCATTGTCGTGGGCGTGGTTCTGGGTTGTCTCATGTTCATGCACCGCATGGCCGAGGCCATCGACGTCGAGACCCATCACCATGCAAGTGAAGAGCCGGAGACTGAATACAAGACCGAGCCCGGCATCATCATCCACCGCATCTCCGGCGCGTTTTTCTTTGGCGCTGCCAGCGCCGTGGCGGCAACCCTTGAGCGCATCAATGAAGTGCCCAAGGCATTCATTCTTGATTTCACCCAGGTGCCATTCGTCGATTCCTCCGCCGCCCATGCCCTGCATGGTTTCCTGAACAAGGTGGCCAAACAGGGCGTGCCCGTCTATTTTACCGGGGCATCGCTCCATGTCCGCCGCGAGCTTATCCGCAATGGCATCAAGAAGCCAGATGTGCGATATGGACAGTCGATTGAAAGCTGCATCGCGGCGATAAAACAGGGCCTTGATTTTGACTCAAGCGATGAATAATCAGGCAAAAAACCAGGGAGTCCCGAAATGTTGAAATCGAAGCTTTTGTGCGCCGTGGCCAGTGCCGTATTCCTCATGGCAGGGCCTCAGGCCCAGGCCGCAGACTGCGGGAATAATGGCTCCGGCTTTTCAAGCTTCATCAAGGCCTTTCACAAGGAGGCCGCCGCGCAAGGGATAGGCCGCGAGGCGCTTTCCGCTCTTGATAGCATCACCTACGATCCCGGCATCATCAAGAAGGACCGGGCCCAGAACATCTTCTCCCAGAGTTTTCTTGAATTCCAGGCCCGCATGATCACCGATTACCGCATCAAGCACGGGGCGGAACTGGTCCAGAAACACAAAGCAATCTTTGCCCGCGTCGAGAAAGAATTTGGCGTTCCCGCCCCGGTGATTGTTGCTTTCTGGGCCCTTGAGACCGATTTCGGCGGCAATATCGGTGACCTGCCGACGGTGCAGTCGCTTGCTACGCTTGCCTGGGATTGCCGCCGGCCTGAAAAATTCCGCCCGCAATTGATGGCGGCCCTTGAGCTTATCAATCGCGGCGATTTGCGCCCCGATGAAATGCGCGGCGCCTGGGCCGGGGAAATTGGCCAGACGCAGTTCCTGCCCTACGACTACAATGAAAGTGCCGTCGACTTCGACGGCGACGGCCGGCGCGACCTGCGCGGCAGCATTCCCGATGTGATGGCCTCATCCGCCAATCTCCTGCGCAAGCATGGCTGGCAGCCCGGCCAGCCCTGGATGCAGGAAGTGCGCGTGCCGCGCGACATGCCGTGGGAAGAAGCCGATATCGCCATTCAGCATCCCCGCTCGCAATGGGCCAAGTGGGGCGTGAAAATGGCCAACGGAAAGGCTGTAAAGGCGGATGCTTTCCCCGCCTCCCTGCTGTTGCCCATGGGCAAGGATGGCCCGGCCTTTCTCGTCTACGACAATTTCACCACCGCCTATCTCAAGTGGAATGAGTCTTTGGTTTATTCCACCACAGCATCCTATCTCGCCACCCGCATCGCCGGCGCGCCGAAGGTGAGCCGCGGAAATGCCGAGGTGACGCACCTTACCTATCAGCAGATCGTGGCGCTCCAGAAAAAGCTGGATGCAAGGGGCCACGACGTGGGCAAGCTGGATGGGAAGATTGGCGCTGGAACCCGCGCTGCCGTCAAGGCAATGCAGATCGAGCTTGGAATGCCAGCCGATTCCTATCCAACCCTGGAACTTCTCGAACGGCTTTGAGGGCGCGCAGCTACTCGTGGCGGAGCGCTTCGATGGGATCGAGGCGCGCCGCGCGCCGCGCCGGGAAATAGCCGAAAACCACGCCGATCAGGCCTGAAAACACAAAGGCCAAGGTGACGATGCTGGGGTTCACCGTGAACGGAACCACCATCACATAAGTGGCCCATCCGGCAATCGCCAGGCCCAGAAGAATTCCCACAAGTCCGCCGAACACCGCGAGCACGACGGACTCGACCAGAAACTGCGTGAGCACCTGTTTCTCCAAGGCGCCAATGGCCAGCCTGATGCCGATCTCGCGCGTGCGCTCGGTGACCGACACCAGCATGATGTTCATGATGCCGATGCCGCCCACCAGCAGGCTCACCGCCGCGACGGCGCTGAGAAGCCCGGTCATGGCCGTTGTTGTGGCCGTCAGTGTACTGACCATCTGCGTCATGTCGCGCACCGAGAAATCACTTTCCTCGTCCGGAGCTACCCGCCGCTGCTCGCGCAGGATGTCTTCGGCAGCCGCCTGCACGGCGGGAATGGAATCGGTCGATGCCGCCGCTATGTAGATCGTGGAGATGCGCTGGTTTCCCGCAATGCGCCGTTGAAAGGTGCGGAGCGGCATGACCACCGTGTTGTCCTGGTCCGAGCCAAAGGCCGACTGCCCCTTGCCGTTGAGAACGCCAATGACCTCGCAGGATACGCCTCCGAGGCGCAGGCGCAGCCCCAATGGATCAACCTGGCCGAAAAGCACTGTCTTGACGGTTTGCCCGATCACGCAGACGGAGCTTGCCGAGCGGATGTCGCCATCCGTGAACGGCCGCCCGCTTTCAAAGCTCCAGTCCTGCACCATAAAGAAATCCGATTCGGTGCCCGTCACCGTCGTGTCGTAATTCTCCGCCCCATAGACGACCCGTGCAGCCCGGGTGGCCGCAGGCGCAATCCCACGCACCTCGGCAAGCTCGCTCCGCAGCGCCGCCACATTGCGCTCGGTGAAGCTGCGCACATCTCCGCCGCCGCCGAATGTTTCCCGGCCCGGGCGCGCCACAAGCATGTTGCTGCCCAGCTTGGAGAGGTCCTCGGTCACCTTCTGCGTCGTGCCATTGCCGATTGTCACCATGGCGATCACCGCGCTCACCCCGATCACGATGCCGAGCAGCGTGAGGATCGAGCGCAGCACATTGCGGCGCACCGACTGGTTGGCAAGCTTGATGGCTTCCCACAGCATCAGGCCGCATCCCGCAGGGTTTGGGATTTTATCTTTCCGTCGACAAAATGCAGCGTGCGGTTGGCAAATTCCGCCATGTCAGCCTCATGGGTGACCATGATCACGGTAAGTCCCCGCGTCTGGTTCAATCCCACCAGCAGCTCCATGATTTCATGGGCGCGTGCCGTATCGAGATTGCCCGTGGGCTCGTCCGCCAGCAGCACGAGCGGATCCGTCACGATGGCCCGGGCAATGGCCACGCGCTGCTGCTGTCCGCCGGAAAGCTCGGAAGGCGTATGGTGTTCCCGGCCTTTCAGGCCAACCAGATGCAAGGCAGCTACGGCCCGCTCCCGGCGCTCGGCTTTTACCGTGCCGCGATAGATCAGCGGCAGCTCGACATTTTCAATGGCCGTGGTGCGATTCAAAAGATTGTAGCCCTGAAACACGAAGCCCAGGAAATGCCGCCGCAGCAGGGCGCGGCCATCCCTCGGCAGCTTGGTGACGTCAACGTTGTTGAACAGGAATTTCCCCTCGGTGGGTGAATCAAGGCAGCCCAAAATGTTCATTGCAGTGGATTTCCCGGAGCCAGAAGGCCCCATGATGGCCACGAACTCGCCGCGCTCAATGCTGAGGTCAACGCCATTCAGGGCCCGCACCATGCCGCCGCCTTCACCATAGGTTTTGCTCACCCGGTCAAAGGCCAGAAGCGCGCCCATGTTTAGTTCCTGCCTTTTCTTGAAGCCGTGATCAGCGCTGTATCCGTATCGAGCTCGCCTGCGACCAACTCGGTCAGCTTGCCATCGGAGGCGCCGGTCTTGATGCTGAGCGATACGGGAACCTTGTCCTTCAGGGCCCATACGGTCCGTTCGCCTGTCGGAGGCTCCTTCTGCGCAGGCCTGCCGCCGCCCCGTGGCATGCGCGGCATAAACAGCCGCGACAGGCTGAAGCCTTCCTGCCTTGCCTGAACCGGCGGCGAATAGCGCAGCGCCGCATTGGGAACCAGCAGGGCGTTGGAAATTTCCTGCACGGTAATTTGCGCCGTTGCCGTCATCCCGGGCCGAAGCGCCAGATCGGAATTGTCGACACTCAATACCGCCTTGTAGGTGACGACGCCCTCGGTGACGAGCGGCGAGAATTCGATTGTCTCAATCCGTGCAGGGAAGCTGCGGCCTGAAAACGCATCAACTGTGAAAGTGGCTTTTTGGCCGGTCTCCACCGTGCCGATGTCGGCCTCATCGATGTTGGCTTCAAGCTGCATGTGCTTCAGGTCTTCCGCCAGGGTGAAGAGAACCGGAGCCTGCAGGGAAGAAGCAACGGTTTGGCCCGGTTCAACCGCGCGCTTCAATACAATGCCGTCCACCGGCGAGAGGATTTTTGACTTGTCGATATCCAGTTGCTTCAGGGCAAGATTGGCATCGGCGATCTCGATATCGGATTCCGCCACAGCTATGGCCGCCGCGGCGCGGGCCTGCGCCGCCCGGGCCGCTTCAAGGTCCTGGGTGATGGCCAGGCCCCGCTTCTGCAAGGCCACTTGCCGGGCAAGAGTCAGGTCGCTGGCCTTCAGGGTGGCTTGCGCATCAATAAGCTTTGCCTTGGCGCTTGCAACGCTGGCCTGCAGGCTTTGCAATTGCGCCTGATATCTTTCCGAATCCAGTTCGGCCAGTACGTCGCCTTTTTTGATCAGGTCGTTGTTGTCGACATTGACGCTGCGCACCACCCCCGACATTTCGCTGGAAATATCGGTTTGCGTGGTGGGCTGGATGGTGCCGGTGGCCGTCACGCTGACCGTGAGACTGGCGCGCACCGGCTTTACGGTTTCGTAAGAGACCGCATTGGCGGCATTCTGCGAGCTTTGATACCACCAGGCGCCGCCCAAAATGATGACAGCCGCAAGGGCTAGCCAAAGCAAGCGCCGCACCCCGCGCTTCGCCCGTGCCCCCCGGCCAAGGCCCAGAATGCTCTCTATTTCCTGCTGGTCCGGTAAATTCTGAATGTTCATGGGCTCGCGCGTTTCGGTGGTTTGACCTATATAGGGCCAAGACGGCCGGGGACCAAATTTCCGGCGTTAAGCCACTTGCCGCTTTAGCGCACCCCCGCGGTTCCGCCATATAACAAATCCGCAAGGAACAAGGCCCGCAAGCGCCACGATGACGGCGGGGCGGAGGCCGGATGAGACCATCAGATTGGCCTGCGCAATGCGCCAGGGATCAACCCCCGTGGCCAGCCCATACCAGGCAAATTCCGTCAGCGCCGTGAGCAGCCCGGCAAGCCCGGCGCTGATGGCCAGCACCAGAGGAGTGAGGGCCATCCGTTTGCTGATGAAGATGCGGTGGATCATCAAAAGGATGAAGAACCCGGCCATCAGCGTGGCGGGGCTCACGTCAATTTTCGATTGAATGAAATAATGCAAAAGGCCCAGCACCGCGATGCCATAGACGAGCCGGTGGATCATCTTCCATTTTTTGCCCAGCCTGCGGATGGCGGAATCAAACGACGTGGCCGCCAGCAAGCTCAATCCAATCAGCGCCACAAAGCCAATAGTGAGATAGATGCGCAGAACGATTTCGGTGGCGACAAAGACCAGGTCGAATTTTGACTGCACGATGTAAAGAGTGAAGTGCGTGAGCGCATAGGCAAAGGTGGTGACCCCGAGCATGCGCCGGATGAGCGAAATTTTCGGCCAGTTCAACACCCGCTGCAGGGGCGTGAGCGCCAGGGTAATCACCAGCAGGCGGATGGTCCAGTCGCCGATGAGACGCAAGGCCGCCTTGATCGGCAATGGGCCAAGCTGGTGGGTAAAGAACCAGTAGGCGATGACCAACGCTGGCAGCAGCGCCAAAGCCAGCGTTGCGGCCTTGAACGGCGAAAACCTTCCCTGCCTGTCGGTTAGCGGTGTCATGGCGGCTCTCTACCAGCCCTTTCGCGGGCTGTCTTTACACGGGTCTTCACCTTTTTGGGAGAAGTGGTGAAACTGGGAAAGACGGAACCCTCAGTTCCACCAACCCTTGGGGTCGCGCTTTTTCTGGCGCAGGACGCCGCCCTCGCCGGGAGGCTCGATCTCCATCAGATAACGGTGAACCGGACTCATCCGGTCATAAAGCCCCTGCGTCAGGTGATCGAGTTGCACAAGCTGCTGCGGCAGGTCGCGCCGCGTATAGGTGAGATGCAGCATGCGCCGGGGGGCGGAACCTTTTTTCAAGGTGCCGCTGTGCCACATCGATGAATTGCAGATGATGGCCGCGCCCGCCGGCGCCGTCACATACACTTCGCCGGGATAGGGCGCATCGAGATCCTTTGGGATGCGTTTTTGCTCTTCGGCGGAAATGGGCTCCGGCTCCCAGTCGGCCTGATTGGTATAAGGCACGTTGATCGGCGCCCACCACTGCGAGGTTGGCACGACGCGGGTGGGGCCGTTCTCCAGCGTCATGTCGTCGAACATGAGCATGGCATTCAGAACCCACCAGTCATCAACAAAGCGCTTCGGCACATCCACATGCAGCGCCTGGTGGCCGTAGCCCTGGTTGGGATCGCGCAGGTTGGCGCCATGAAGCTTGATCTCGCCCAGCAGGTAATGGGCCGCGGCAAGCACCGGCGGCAGGCTGAGGCAAACGTCAAAGGCCGTCGTCTTGTTGAAAATGTTGGAAATGCGCCGCGCCCCCGGTTCCACGTGAACCTCATGCCCGCCCTTTTCGGCTTCCTTGGCATGAATGCGCTCGAATTCCTCGCGCAGCGTTTTGACTTGGCTTTTCGACAGCGCATTCTCGACAATGAAAAAGCCTTGGGTGTCGAGCTGGTTTTTTTGCTCGTCCGTGATAGCTGTCGATTTTACGCCCAGTTCATGAAGCGCCTGTTTTGTGTACATGGCATGCTCCTCCCGATGGAGAGAAGCTAACACACTGTTCCGCTGATGCAACGGGATCGGAGCCGGGCATGAAAAACCCCGGTGTTTCCACCGGGGTTTCGCATTTCGTGAGGGGTGTTTCGGACTTAGAAGTCCATGCCGCCCATGCCGCCCATGCCGCCGCCGCCCATGCCGCCTGGCATGCCGCCGCCTGAGGCCTTGTCCTTGGGACGTTCGGCAATCATGGCTTCCGTGGTGATCAGCAGGGAGGCAACCGAAGCCGCATCCTGCAGCGCCACGCGCACGACCTTGGTGGGATCGATGATGCCTGCGGCAACCATGTCCACATATTCCTCGTTCTGCGCGTCGAAGCCGAAGTTGCCTGATTTCTCAAGCAGCTTGCCGACCACGATCGAGCCTTCGACGCCGGCGTTCTCAACGATCTGGCGAAGCGGCGCTTCCAGCGCCTTCGACACGATGTTGATGCCTGCCTGCACATCGGCGTTCTTCGAGGTGACGGCTTCAACCGCCTTCTTGGCGCGCAGCAGCGCAACGCCGCCGCCCGCAACGACGCCTTCTTCAACGGCGGCGCGGGTGGCGTTCAGGGCATCGTCAACCCGGTCCTTCTTTTCCTTGACTTCAACCTCGGTGGAGCCGCCGACGCGGATAACCGCAACACCACCAGCCAATTTGGCCAGGCGTTCCTGCAGCTTTTCACGGTCGTAGTCCGAAGTCGTGTCCTCGATCTGCGCCTTGATCTGCGCGACGCGGC
>CADEEO010000099.1 GCA_902826365.1 uncultured Hyphomicrobiales bacterium
CCAGGGAGCACTTGGCTGGTACATGGTGTCATCGGGCCTCGTCGACCGTATTGATGTCAGCCAATACCGCCTCGCTGCCCACCTCACGCTTGCCGCACTGATTTTCGCTGCCATCATTTGGGTTGCCAAGGGCATCGGACGGAAACGCCAGCACCTGTCAGTTTCAGATGATTGGTTTGCCGTTCTCCTCGTGGCTCTCATCCTGTTGCAGATTGCCGCCGGTGGTTTTGTTGCGGGCCTCGATGCGGGGCAGGGCTATGCCACTTGGCCGAAGATGGACGGGCAATGGATTCCTTCCGGCCTCTGGATCATGGCACCCGGCTGGAAAAATATCTTCGAGAACGCGATGACCGTGCAATTCAACCACCGCGTTCTCGCCTATATTGTTTTGCTGGCAACCATCTTTCAAGTCTGGCGTAGTTTCACCCTGCCAGCCAAGGTCTTGGCCTATGCCGTATTCGCCCAAGCCTGCCTGGGCATTCTGACATTGCTCCTGCACGTGCCGCTGGCTGCAGCCCTCGTCCATCAGGCAGGAGCCATGATCGTTCTGGCCCTCGCCGTCTGGAATCTTCACAAGCGGCTTGTCAGCCGATTGCCTGATCCAAATCCGCAATGATGTCGGCCACGTCCTCGATGCCGATGGACAGCCGCACCACATCCGGTCCGGCTCCCGCCTTCTTCAGCTGATCGGGCGAGAGCTGGCTGTGGGTTGTCGATGCCGGATGGATGATGAGCGAGCGCGTATCGCCGAGATTTGCGAGATGCGACAACAGCTTCACCGATGACACGACCTTCACGCCCGCCTCATAGCCGCCCTTGAGGCCAAAGGTGAAAACCGCGCCTGCGCCCTTGGGCGTGTATTTCTTATGGAGCGCATGGTGGGTGTCGCTTGGCAGGCCCGCATAAATCACCCAGGAAACTTTCGGGTTCTGCGAAAGCCACTCCGCCACCTTGAGTGCATTGTCGCAATGACGTTGCATGCGCAAACCCAGCGTTTCCATGCCGGTGAGAATGTAGAAGGCATTCTGCGGAGAAATCGAGGGGCCCAGATCGCGAAGCCCGAGAACCCGGCAGGTAATGGCAAAGGCCATTCCGCCGAAAGTCTCGTAGAATTTCATCCCGTGATAGGAGTCGTTGGGCTCCGAAAGCAACGGATATCTGCCGCTCTTGCCCCAATCGAAATTGCCGCCATCGACAATGGCGCCGCCCATGGAATTGCCATGGCCGCCCATGAATTTTGTCAGCGAATGAACCACAATGTTGGCACCATGCTCAATCGGCTTGCATAGATAGGGCGTGGCAAGCGTGTTATCGACAATGAGTGGAACCCCGGCGCGCTTGGCAATTTTCGCAACCGCCGCAATGTCGGTGATGCGCCCGCCCGGATTGGCGATGGACTCAATGAAAATGGCTTTAGTCTTGGGCGACAGGGCCTTCTCGATTGAGTTCATGTCTTCCGCGTCAGCCCAGACAACATGCCAGCCAAAGGACTTGAAGGAATGGTTGAACTGGTTGATGGACCCGCCGTAGAGTTGGCGCACCGCCACGAATTCATCCCCGGGCTGCATGATCGTATGGAACACCAGCATTTGCGCCGCATGGCCCGAAGCCAGCGCCAGTGCCGCTGTGCCACCCTCCAAAGCGGCGATCTTGGCTTCAAGAACGCCCTGCGTCGGATTCATGATGCGGGTGTAGATGTTGCCGAACGCCCGCAGCGCAAACAGATCCGCCGCGTGCTTCACGTCATTGAAAACATAGGCGGTGGTTTGGTAGATGGGAGTGACCCTGGCGCCCGTGGAGGGATCGGGCGCCGCACCGGCGTGAATGGCTAGGGTATCGAATCCAGGTGGCTGGTCAGTCATGCTACTCTCCTGTGTTTTAAGTCGTGAACCTATCGCTTGGAGGATATAACGCCAAGCCCCAAGCTCTGCATTTTTCCGCTCTCATGCATGCTTTGCCGGCGCGACGAAAGAATGCCGGAATTGCCGCCAACCCAGGCCCATTCGCCGGATTGCTTGCCATATTCCATTTTAGGGCAGCGGTTCATGACGACTTTCACGCCTGCCGCCTCCGCCCGCGCTGCGGCGGCGTCATCGCGAACCGATAGCTGCATCCAGATAACCGATGGCAGTGGCGTTAACGTCAAAGCCTCATCGACAATGGCCCCGGCCGCGTCCGAATTCCGGAAGATATCAACCATGTCGATGGCCTGCGGAATATCCTTCAGCTTGCCATAAACCGTTTTGCCCTGGAGTTCCTGTCCCGCCAGCCCGGGGTTGACCGGAATAACGTCATAGCCTTTGGACAGGAGATACTGCATCACCAGATAGGAGGGGCGCACCACATTGCTGGAGGCGCCCACCATGGCGATCACCTTAACGCTATGCAGGATTCCACGGATGTAATCTGCCGGGTAGTTGTCATGATTCATGGCAACTGAACGTATCCGTTTCCAAAATTGTTGTGTGGCTTCAAGGATTCCGGTCCCACGCTGGCTTTCGTTTCTGGACAAAGGCCCCGATGCCCTCATGGGCATCCGCCAGAAGCAGATTGTCAGCCATCACCTGCGCCATATAGGCATAGGCCTCCGCCACCGGCATATCCGCCTGGCGGTCAAACGCCTGCTTGCCAACCTTGATTGCCGCACCGGATTTTGATGCGATCTTCTGCGCCAGCTCCTGCGTCACCGTTTTGAGCTCATTGTGCGTGGTGACGCGGTTGACCAGCCCCATGCGAAGCGCTTCGGAAGCCGGGATGACATCGCCCGTCAGCAGCATCTCCATGGCATGCTTGCGCGTCACGGTGCGGGTGAGCGCCACCATCGGGGTGGAGCAAAACAGCCCGATGTTGACGCCCGGCGTACAAAACGTTGATCGGTCCGTGGCAATAGCCAGATCGCAGCTCGCCACCAACTGGCAGCCCGCGGCGCTGGCCAGCCCATCAACTTCCGCAATGACGGGGCAGGGGCTGTTGGTGATGGCAAGCATCAGGTCTGCGCACTTGTCGAACAGGTTTTTGAAAAAGCGGCGGCCCTCATCCGCATCGGCGCGGCGCGCGGTGATTTCCTTGAGGTTATGTCCGGAACTGAAAGCCGGGCCATGGGCCGAAAGAATGATGACGCGCGCCTCGGCCCCGCTGATGGCGGCATGCAATGCTTCTATCATCTTTTCGGAAAGGCTGTTGCGTGTGGGAGGATCATTGAGCGTCAGGCGCAATATGCCGTCGCTCACGTCGCGAAGGACCAGGTCACTCATTCTTCTTCGGTTTCCAGCAGTTTGAGTTTTTCAGTATAGGCCGGATTGTCAATCAGTTCTTGCACAACTTTGTGATTGTTCTCCGAAGGAATCAGCGCCTTGAGCGAAGTGATGATCCGGTCTTTCATGTCTTGCGCCAGTTCCATGTCCTTCTCGACTTCTTCAATCTGCTGTTTAATGTCCGTCGATTGATCGTCAATGATATTCGAGTAAGCCGCGCCAACCGTTGTGATGGCAAGGTTCCAGTCTGTCACATTGGCAAAGCCGGCGGCCTTGATATCGGCCTCAAAGGCCTTGCCCAATGGATCGCGGTCAACGAAATCCTGCAGGCTGTCGAAGTTCTCAAGCGCCGCATCCTTGTATTTGTCTTTGACGATGACATAGGCGTCAACGGCTTTTTGGGCGGTTTCCGGGGTCAGTTCGACCATCTGGACAACCGGGATTTCCCCAATGCTCACCTCGTCTTCAGGGGGCGTTTCTCCGTCAGTGGACTGGGTGGGGTCCGGCTCCGTAAGGTCTTCAACATCGGAAGGCGGCGCAGGCTGTGTTTCTTCGCCGTGCCGGGTGCTGGACGCCAATTTCAGCCATATGCCCAGATCAAGGGCTTGAACGCCGTAAGCATCTGCAGGGGGCCGGATGGCGGCCATCGCAGGGAATGTCCCCGCCAGTGCGAGCGCGGCCCAGAAAGCGCTTAAAAACCTTGCCAAACGCGTCATTCTTCTCCCCGGTCGGAGGTCTTTTCTCATGTTGCCAAGGACTTCCGGTGCACATCATTAGCAGCAATCACAGATGATTTGGAGGAAAACAATGCTTGGTAGGTAACATAATACCACATCAAAAAATATTCATGTTTTGTGGGGTAATTCTTGACTTCTGGAGACGGGGCCACTAATCACCGCTCCAACCGAAATGGCTGCAGGCTTCCTGTGCCCTTTCATTTGTCATCAACAACCCAGAGAAACAACATGAGCACCTATTCGGCGAAAGCCAAGGACATCGTGAAAAATTGGGTGCTGATCGACGCAGAAGGACTGGTTGTCGGCCGCCTGGCCACGATCATTGCCAATCGCCTGCGCGGCAAGCACAAGCCAACCTTCACGCCCTCGATGGACTGCGGCGATAACATTATCGTCATCAATTGCGAAAAAATCGCCTTCAGCGGTGCCAAGCGCAAGGACAAGACTTATTACTGGCACACGGGCTTCCCCGGCGGCATCAAGGAGCGCAAGGCGCACCAGATTCTCGACGGCAAGTTCCCCGAGAGGGTTCTCGAAGCGGCGGTGAAGCGCATGCTTCCCGGCGCTTCCCTCAAGCGCCAGCAAATGACCAATCTGCGGATTTACAGCGGTTCGGCCCATCCCCACGAGGCCCAGAACCCGGTCAAGCTCGACATAAAAGCAATGAACCCCAAGAACGTAGTGAGAGGCTAAACGTCATGCCAGAACAAACGACACTCTCGGACTTGGGCGCCGCCATGGGAATGGCGGTTGCTGCAAATGCGACTGCTCCAGCCGCTCCTGCCAAGCCAAAGGTTGACGCCAAGGGCCGCGCCTACGCAACCGGCCGCCGCAAGGACGCTGTTGCCCGTGTTTGGGTCAAGCGCGGCTCCGGCAAGGTCACCGTGAACGGCAAGGCCATTGAAACCTATTTCGCCCGTCCCGTTCTGCGCATGCTGGTGCAGCAGCCGGCGATTGCCGTGAACCGCAACACTCAGATCGATATAGAATGCACCGTTGTCGGTGGTGGCCTGTCAGGCCAGGCGGGCGCCGTGCGCCACGGCATTTCGCGGGCCCTCACCCATTTTGAGCCGGACCTTCGCCCGGCCCTCAAGAAGGGCGGCTTCCTCACCCGTGACAGCCGTGCCGTCGAGCGCAAGAAATATGGCAAAGCCAAAGCCCGCCGCAGCTTCCAGTTCTCGAAGCGCTAGGCGATCTTTCACCCAGCAAAAAAGGCCGGAGGAAACTCCGGCCTTTTTCTCTTCGCAGGGGAAGAAGGAAAGCCCGGGCAGGGGAGACCGGGCCTTCCGAGCAAGCCCGCCATTGCGGGGGAGGGAAAAACAGGCTCGCTTCTGCCACTAAAGATAGGAAGGTTAGGGCAAATTGCGAGTCACCCGGGATTACATTTTTGTGATCAAAATTATTCTGATTTTACAGCTACATAGCTGCCGGGAGCGTTCTCAAGCACGTCAAGCTTGCCGTCGCCCGGGACAGGAGCGGAAATTTTTGCGCCAGACCTGGTGGTGATCCAGTCCGCCCAATCGGGCCACCAGGACCCCGCATGCTCCGTCGCTGTCGCGAGCCAGTTTTCCAGGATTTCGGCGGGCGCATCATTGGTCCAATACTTGTATTTCCTGGCCTCCGGCGGGTTCACCACCCCGGCGATATGGCCAGAGCCCGAAACCACAAGCTTGGTCTCGCCGCCCAGGAACTGCCCAACCTTGAAAACCGATGGTAGCGGTGCAATGTGGTCGTCCCGCGCCGCCAGATTATAGACTGGCACCTTGACCTTCTTGAGGTCGATGTGAATCCCGTCGAGGATCATCTTGCCCTGCGAAAGCTTGTTGGCCAGGTAACACTCGCGCAGATAGAAGGAATGGACGCCCGCCGGCATGCGGGTGGAATCCGCGTTCCAGTAGAGCAGGTCAAACGCCATCGGCTCCTTGCCCAGCATGTAGTTGTTGATCACATAGGACCAGATCAGGTCGTTGGAGCGCAGCAGGTTGAAGGCATCCGCCATGCGCGATCCCGCGAGATACCCCTTCTCCTCCATGCGCTGTTCGATCCACTTCACCTGCTCGTCATCAACGTAAACGCGCAGGTCGCCCGCCTTTTCAAAATCAATCTGGGTCGTGAAAAAAGTCGCGGCGTTTATGCGGTTGTCATTCCTGGCGGCCATGTAACCAAGGGCCGCCGCGACCATGGTGCCGCCGATGCAATAGCCGATGGTGTTGATCTTCTCGGCCCCGGTCGCATCCTGCACGGCCTGCACCGCCTCCAGAAAGCCCTCGCGCATATAATCGCTGAAACTCTTGCGGCCCTGCTTCTCGTCCGCATTCACCCACGAGACCACAAACACGGTGAGGCCTTGCTCGGTTGCCCAGCGCACGAAGGATTTCTTGGGATTGAGGTCAAGAATATAAAACTTGTTGATCCACGGAGGAACGATGAGCAGGGGAATTTCATAGGTGCGCTGCACCGATGGGGAATACTGGATCAGTTCGAAGGTATCGTTGCGGAACACCACCTTGCCCGGCGTCATGGCAATATTCTTGCCGATTTCAAAAGCCGTCATGTCGCTCTGCTTGATGCGCAGCCTTCCGTCCGGCGAGGCCATGTCCTGTTCGAAATGCTTCAGGCCCTCAATGAGGTTGGCCCCATTGCTGGCCAGCGTAGCGCGCAAAATCTCCGGGTTTGAAACCGGAAAATTGGAGGGCGAAAGCGCATTGAGAATCTGCTCCACGTAGAATTTCGCCTTCAGGCGCGTATGGTCGTCCAGGCCATCGGCGTTCTTGACAAAATCCTGCGCCCAGTTTGCCGAAATCAAGTAGAACTGCTTGAGAAAATCAAAAACTGTGTTCTCCTGCCAGTCCCGGTCCTTGAAGCGCTTGTCGTTGCGTGCAGGTGCTGCCATGGGTTCGGTGGCCGTGCCAAGCGCCTTCGCCCAGGCATTCTGCCAAAGCTGGCTATAGCTGTTCCAAAGCTGGGTCTGGGCTTCCATCAGCTTCTGCGGCTCGGCCAGATAGGCCTGGGCCACGGCCCCAAGCGTCTTGGTCACCTGATCGATGGGAGTGACCTGGGTTTCAGCCTGTTTCTTGGCCAGTTCCGGGCGCTCGGCAACCTGCCGGGCAATCTGCGCTAACTGCTCAAACACCCGCGCCAGGTTCTGGGCAAGCTGGACCGGGTCCGTCAGCTTGAAGTCGCCCGGCTTATGGGGGGTGGAATCGCTCATCTATCCTGTCTTTTCCTTCGTCCCGGCAGTTTAGTGGCGCACACCCGGAACGCCAACAATAAACGGCCTTTCTTGCAAAATCATGTCTGCCTAGGCATAAGACAAACCACCCTTAACCTGAAAGCCCCGGCGGACAATATGACTAACGCTTTGCGTCTCGGAATAGCCGGCCTCGGCAATGTGGGGGTAGGCGTGCTTGATATCGTAAAGAAGCACGGCGCCCTGCTGGCTGACCGGGCCGGGGTTCCGGTCAAGGTGACCGCCGTTGCCGCCCGCAGCAAGGCCAAGGACCGTGGCCACGACCTTGCGGGCATCACCTGGTTTGACGATCCCGTGGCGCTTGCCAAATCGCTGGATATCGATGTCTTCGTCGAATTGATGGGCGGTGAGGGCGACCCGGCAAAGTCAGCCGTGGAAGCCGCCATTGCCGCGGGCAAACATGTCATTACCGCCAACAAAGCCCTGCTGGCCCATCATGGCGCCGCATTGGCCCGCGCTGCGGAGGCCAAGGGCGTTGCCCTCAATTTTGAAGCCTCAGTCGCCGGCGGCATTCCCATCATCAAAGCGCTGCGCGAGGGCCTGATCGGCAACCGCGTCACCAAGCTCTTCGGCATCATGAACGGCACCTGCAATTATATCCTCACCAAGATGGCCAATGAGGGCCGGAGCTTCACCGATGTTTTGAAGGAAGCGCAGAATCTGGGCTACGCCGAAGCCGATCCTACATTCGATATCGGCGGCTTTGACACGGCCCACAAACTGGCTGTCGTCACCTCGCTGGCCTTTGGCACCGAAGTAAATCTCAACGCTATCGAGATCGAGGGCATTGAAGCCATCACTCTCGATGATATCCGCAATGCCAGCGATATGGGCTACAAGATTAAATTGCTCGGTGTCGCCATCGCGCACGCGGAAGGTATTGAGCAGCGTGTCAATCCCACCCTCGTTCCCAAGGGTGCTCCCGTCTCGGATACCGACGGCGTATTTAACGCCATCGTCGTGAAGGGCGACTTCGTCGGCGATCTCATGTTGGAAGGCCGCGGCGCTGGCGCTCATCCCACCGCATCGGCGGTTCTCTCCGATGTTGTGGACATTGCGCGCGGCAACCGGCGTCCCGCCTTCGGTATTCCAGCGGCCAAGCTCAAGCCCTACAAACAATCGCCGAAGAAGGCCCATGAGGGCGGCTACTATGTGGCCCTCGAGTTGGTCGACCGGCCCGGTGCCGTGGCTTCCGTCGCGCAAATTCTCGCCGATGAAAAAATCTCGATTGAAAGCATCGTCCAGCGTGGCCGTCAGGGCCAGGAAACCAAACGCGCCACCGCCACATTCATTCTCATCACCCACGACACGCTCGAGACCTCCATCCGCACTGCAATCCAGCAGATCGAAAAGAATGGCCACGTTGCCTCGAAGCCCCGCCTCATCCGCATTGAGCGGCTGTGACGAAGCGTAATTTTCTTGAAGTGCAGCGTTCACTAAGCGGCAGGCGTTGGACCCCGCGCCTGCAGGATGAACGCTTGGCCCAGGCCATTGCCGAGCGCCACGAACTGCCGGAAATTCTCGGCCGTGTCATGGCGGCGCGCGGCGTGGGGCTGGACGAAGCGGAAGCCTTCCTCAATCCAACGATCCGCAGCCTCATGCCGCAACCCTCGGCCCTCAAGGATATGGAGAAGGGCGCGGAACGCCTGGCTCAGGCGATCATCGCGCAAACCCGCATCGGCATCATCAGTGACTATGATGTGGATGGTGTTTCCTCCGCTGCGATCTTCCAGTTGTTTCTCCGTGCCGTGGGCTCGGACGCGATTATCCATGTGCCGGACCGCCTGACCGAAGGCTATGGCCCCAGCGAGCACGCGGTGAAACTTTTGAAAGAGCAGGGGTGTGATCTCCTTCTCACCCTGGATTGCGGTGTCCTGGCCCATGATCCATTGGCCCACGCCGCCGAACTCGGCATGGAAACCCTCATCGTTGACCATCACCAGGCCGGCGAAATTCTCCCCGAGGCCCATGCCGTGATCAATCCCAATCGGCAGGATGATGTCTCTGGCTTCGGCTATCTCTGCGCCGCCGGCGTGGTGATGATCTTGGTAGCTGCTGTCAACAAACTGCTGCGTGCCAACGGCTGGTATTCGCCTGCGAGGCCCGAGCCCAACATGCTGCAATGGCTGGAACTGGTGGCACTTGCCACCGTCTGCGATGTGGTGCCGTTGAAGGGTCTGAACCGCGCCTATGTCACGCAAGGCCTCAAGATCATGGCACGCCGCGAAAATATTGGCCTTGCCATGTTGAGCGACATTGCCCGCCTCAAGCGCAGCCCCGATGTCTATGCCCTGGGTTTTGTTCTCGGCCCCAGGCTGAATGCTGCAGGCCGCATCGGCCATGCTGACTTGGCGCTTGAGCTTCTCACCACGCGGGACAAGGGCAGGGCCAATCAATTGGCCCAGGAACTCGAGCAGCTTAATCGCCAGCGCCAGGCCATCGAAATGCGTGTCGTCGATGCCGCAGCACTCCAGGCTGAAGCATCGCTCGGCAAGGAACACCGCAGTTCGGTGATCGTGGTGACCAACGATGGCTGGCATCCCGGCGTAGTGGGGCTCGCCGCCGCGCGCCTCAAGGAGCGTTATCAACTGCCGAGCTTCGTTCTCGCCAGAAATCCGAAAACCGGTTTCGCCAGCGGCTCAGGCCGCTCCATT
>CADEEO010000100.1 GCA_902826365.1 uncultured Hyphomicrobiales bacterium
CGTGAGATCCCCTGATATGGCGCAGAATTCCGCGTCCGCATGATACTTCGTGATATCCGCAAGGCACTCGTCGAGGCGCGAAAAAGCGTCAAGCCCCCAGAGCTTATGGCCGGGGGGCACAAGGTGAAGGTCAGTGATATGGATAAATTTCATCAGGTCTTCTTTGCTTCATTTCTCAAACGCGAGCCGCGCAGCAATCCTGCCGCCTCGACGATCGGGTAGCCTGCAGAAACAATATGTGAATTGATCCGGTGCAGGTCACGGATCATGTCGACATATAGAGCGCTTCGGCGCAGCGCTCCGCGCTTGGTCTGTTTGTCGCTCTTGAAATGCTGGTCCAGCACCGAGTTCTCCAATTTGCGGAAGGCGTCTTTCTGCGCAATCAGCCGTTTGGCCCCCTCGAGATCGGCGGAACTCAACACGCCCGTGGCGAGCCGGATA
Organism: uncultured Hyphomicrobiales bacterium; assembly: GCA_902826365.1. Lineage (GTDB taxonomy): Bacteria > Pseudomonadota > Alphaproteobacteria > Rhizobiales > Aestuariivirgaceae > Aestuariivirga. The sequence goes on from CADEEO010000100.1 coordinate 442, forward strand.
TTGTCATGTATGATCAGGCAGAGATCATCCAGCGCCGCCTGTTCCTCAATGCTGAATTCGATGGTTTCCTTGGCCTTGGCCTTGATGCGGTCCGCCAGGTTGAGATGAATGATGTCGCCCGCGTGCTCGAGGTTGCTGACATAGAGGGTGATTTCCAAAGCCCTCCGCGCTTCCTCCGAGGAAAGCTGGGTTTGCGTGAGATCGACGAGATAGGATTGGATGGCGTTTTGAAAGGTGTTGAGCCGCTCATCCAGCGCCTTGAGCAGCTTGAGGGTCTCCGTGCTTTTCATGCGCAGCGCCGAAAGCGCCGTTTCAAACATCCGGTTGAGCACCTCGCTCATGCGCACGGTTTCGAGCAGCGCATTGGAAAGCGCAATGGACGGCGAGTCCAGGGATTTGGCATCGAGATAGCGCGGCGCCGCAAGCTGGTCCGCATCAAGCTTCACGTCGGGCACAAGCTTTACCACCTGCTTTTCAACCAGCTTGGTGAGCGGCAGGAAGAACAGCCCAATCGCCAGGTTGAGCGCGGCATGGAATGCCAGCGCCAACGCGACGGCATCAAAGGAAAGGAGTGTGGCCCAGTCCGCAATCCGTTCAATGAATGCCAGGCCGACAAGTGCGGCGATACTCCGGCATATCAGGTTGGCAACCGGAAGCCGCCGCCCCGCCGGGGGCAGAGCGAGCGTGGATGAAATTGCGGGCAGACCGCCCCCGAGATTAAGCCCCAGGATGAACGCCAGCGCCCCGCCAAGTTCGAGGCTGCCATTGGCCACAAAGGAGGCGATCAGCAGGATCACGGCAAGGGTTGAATGAAAGCCCCAGGCCAGAACTGCTCCGGTCAGGAAGGCAAGCATCGGCTCATGGCCAATGGCCGTCAGCACCGCATGAAACAGGCTGGCCTCGCGTAACGGCGCCGTTGCCACTGAAATGAGTTTCAGCGACATTAGCATAAGCCCAAGGCCGATCATGATGCGCCCGATATTGTGGGGCCGGAACTCGCGCGACACGCTGAAGGTCACGTAGCCTGCAAAAATCAGGATGGGCGAAGCCCAGATTGCGAAGGAACTTCCCGATGCAAAGAGAGCGGAAACCAAAGCGGAACCCACATCAGCCCCGAGGAGCACCGCCAGTCCCAGCGACGTGCCGATGGCCCCGCTCGCGGCAATGCCCGCCACAATCAGGGTCGTGGCCGTGCCGCTGCCCAAAATGGCCGTGGCCATGGCCCCGGAAAGGAACGCCGAACCGCGGTTTCCAAGTCGGACCTCAATGAAATGCTTCAACCGGTCGCCCCAGGCCCGCAGGACTCCGGTGCGCACCATGCGCACCCCCCACAGAAGAAGAGCGACGCCACCGAGCAGATTGATGATAACGAGCGTGCCTGGGTTCAATTTATCTCAGCTTGGCCATGGCAAAGACCATGTCTTCACATTGGTGAAGAACTTCATGGCTTCCATAACCCCTTCCTTCACACCATTACCTGAGTCTTTGATCCCGCCAAAGGGCGACATCTCAATACGGTAACCCGGCACTTCCCAGATGTTAACCGTACCCACATTGAGGCCCTCGATAAAGCGGGTAATCCGGGAGAGGTCATTGGTGCACACACCCGAGGAAAGCCCGAAAGGCGTGGAATTGGAAATGCTGATCACCTCGGAATCATCGTCGGGAACCCGGACGATGGGGATGATGGGACCAAAGGTTTCCTCGAAAACCAGCTCGGAGGTGTGCGGCACGAAGTCCACCGTGATAGGCGGCAGCACCGCCCCCTTGCGGCCCGGATTGTAGAGGATTTTAGCCCCTTGCTCGGCGGCCTTGTGAACCCGGGCCTCAAATACCTTGGCGGCTTCCTCATGCACCACGCAGCCCAGATCGGTGGTTGGGTCCATGGGATCGCCAAACTTGATCTTCTTGGCCTTTTCCAGAACCAGCGCCACGAATTTGTCGGCAATCCGGCTCTGCACCAGAATGCGTTTCACTGCAGTGCAGCGCTGGCCGGAATTTTTGGTGGACCCGGCAACGGCCAGTTCCGCCGCCTTGTCGAGATCGCTGTCGCTGAGGTCGTTCAATACAATCAGTGGGTCATTGCCGCCGAGCTCCAGGGCCGCCCGCTTGTAGCCCGCCTTGGCCGCAATGAGCTTCCCAACCCGCACCCCGCCAGTGAAGGTGATGACCGCGATGTGGGAATTGGTCACCATCTCATCGCCGATGTCGTCAGGCCAGCCAGTGACGACCTGGAACATTTCCGGCGGCAGGCCAGCATCATAAAGGATGTCGGCAAGCGTTAGCGCGGTAAGAGGCGTGAGTTCCGTGGGCTTGCACACCACGCAGTTGTTCGTCGCAATGGCCGGAGCGATCTTGTGCGACACCATGTTGAGCGGGTGGTTGAACGGCGTGATCGCCGAGATCACCCCCACTGGGTCGCGCTTGGTGAATATCTTGCGCGACTTGCCTTGCGGCGTGAGGTCACAGGAAAAAATCTGCCCATCGTCGAGGATGCAAAGCTGGGCGGCAAGTGAGAACACGTCATATGCCCGCCCGCATTCGTAAACCGAATCCTTCATCGAAATCCCAAGCTCAAGGGTGAGGACATGGGCAAGGGCGTCCCTGCGCTGGCGAATGAGTTCCGCCGCCTTGAACAAAATCTGCTGGCGCTCATAGCGAGTGAGCTTCGGCTTGAAGCCTGCGGCTATTTCAAAAGCCCGCGCCGCATGTTCGGCCCGGCCCGCCGGCACCGTGCCGATGATCTCATTGGTGAACGGATAATGCACCGGCACAACGCCATCGGCCGAAACCTTCTTCCCCCCAATGCGCATGCTTTCGGTGATCACGGTGCGGGTCATGTCAGGCCTCGATAATGCAGTTGCAGCCGATGAAGAAGGCATCGAAATTGCGCAAGGGTGTCGGCAGGTTTTGGGTTTTGCGGTTCACGATTACCGGAATGGTTTGTTCCGTGAGGCCGCCGTGGGAGCGCAGCGGCTCGTTCAATCCCGAAAGGTCATGCCGTGCACGGCTGGTGCCAATCACTTTCGAACCGGTGCTCCCGCCCGATACAACGATGATATCGCCCATGCAGTCCTCCGGCAGTTCAAAGCGGGCGCAGCCCTGCGACCGGTCAAGAACCACATCAATGCCGGACTGCTTTGCAATGAACGCCGAAGCTTCCTCTGCGGAAACCCCTTTGACATAGATAGTGGCAAAGGATCCCAGCGCGCCATGATGCTGCACATAGGGATCGGTGATGGGCAGGATGACCTTGGTCGTGCCCGCGCCAAAGCTTTTGTCCAGGGCATCCTGCAGATAGATCACATCGGGCTCGCCGCCGGGCAAATGCTTGGCCTTCATGCCATGGTCGGCCACGATCACCACGATGGCCCCTTGCGCATCAAGCCGCCCGAGATAGCCATCCATCATCTTGTAGAAGCTGTTTGCGCCCTTTGATCCCGGCGCATATTTGTGCTGCACATAGTCGGTGGTCGATAAATACATGAGATCAGGCTTCATCGAAGCCAGAAGCTTGACGCCCGCCGCAAACACAAACTCCGAAAGCTCTGCCGAATAAACCTCCGGCACGGCCATCCCGACCATATCGCAAACGCCTTCAATGCCATTGTCTTTCAATGTGGCCTTGTCCGCATGTTCGGAAGAAAAGGCGGCGGCGGTTCCATCAAAAACCAGTCCTTTGCCCAGCAGCAGGCGCAGCTTGTCCTTGGCCGTGACCACGGCGATCTTGGCCCCCGCCTTCTGGAATTTTTCGAAGATGGTGGGGGCCCGCAGCCACTTTGGGTCATTCATCATCGTCTCAAGCCCGGTCACCGGATCAATGAGATAGTTTCCGCAAATGCCATGAACCGCCGGGGGCGAGCCGGTGACGATCGAAAGATTGTTGGGATTGGTAAAACTTGGAATGACGCAAAGGCCGCGGATGTTCTCACCTCTTGCAACCATCTTCTTCAAGTTGGGCATCAGGCCTTCAGTCATGGCTATTTCCATGTAGTCAGGCTCGCTGCCATCGCAGCAAATGACCACAAGAGGAGCCCGTGGCCAGTCATAGTCGCGGCCGTTCACGGAAACGGATTTACCTGCGGATTTCGTGGTGTTAGCGGTCATTTCGGATTCTAGCTCTGAAGCGGGGCGAAATCCTTCACCCCCATTTCGCCCACAACATCCCGGATGGCAGAAAGGGCGGCGGCAATGACGCGCTCATCAATCTGGCCGATGGTGCCGATGCGGAAGCTTGGGCGCTTGGTCAGTTTTCCCGGATAAATCGTGAAGCCGCGCAGCCGCAGCGCCTCGTAGAACTGTTCGAAATGAAAGTTGGGATCGCGTGGTGTCAGAAAGGTCTGAATGATCGGCCCCGCCAAACCTTCCTGCAGCAGTGTCGAAAATCCCATCTCGGTCATGCCGGCGACAAGCGCCTTGGCATTGCTGGCATAGCGTGCCCCGCGCCCCTCGACACCGCCTTGCTGCTCATGTTCTTTCAGGGCCTGATCGAAAGCAATCAGCGCATGGGTGGGAGGCGTGAAGCGGAATTGTCCGTTGGTCTCAAGGCCGCGCCACTGCTCGAACAGGTCAAGCACAATGGAATGGCAGACGCCTGCCGAAGCTTCCAGCAGGTCGCGCTTCACCACCACGTAGGAAAAGCCGGGAACCCCTTCCAGGCATTTGTTCGAGGAGGAAACCATCACGTCGATGTTCTGCCCCACCATGTGAAGAGGCAGCGCGCCGAACGAGGACATGGCGTCCACCATGAAAACCTTGTCATGCAGCTTGACCGCTTGCCCTATTTCCTCGATGGGGTTCACGATGCCCGATGTGGTTTCGCAATGCGCCATCCAGACATGGCTGATGCTCTTGTCCGCATCCAGCATGGTGACAACTTCTTCAACCGTCGGAACCGTGCTGTCGCCCTTGTCAATTTTCAGATAGGGCCTGCCGATGCGCTCCAGGATCTGTGCCGCCCGGTCGCCATAGGCGCCATTGGCAACCACCAGCGTCTTGCGCCGCTTGTCCGGGCACAGGCTGCCCAGCGCCGCCTCAATCGCAAAGGTGCCGGACCCCTGCATGATGACGCATTCATAACGCCCGTCGCAATTGGCCACTTGCAGGATGCGTTTGCGGATATCGCCGACGATTTTCCGGAACTCCACATCGCGCGAGCCCCAATCGGCCAGCATGGCGAGCTTGACCGTGCGTGACGTTGTCAGCGGGCCGGGGGTGAGCAAGTAGGGCATGTCCTCCTGGCCTTCGGGGCCGGGAAAAGGCGGCTTGTGGGGTGGCGTCTTCGCATTCATTCAGGGGGCTCCGTATCAGCCGGTTACCATAAGCATTGGCCACTATTGCGCAAGGAGATCAAGCACCAGACCTAACTGAGTCTGGCGGCCAGAACCACCTCAACGTTCTGCCGGTGAATGGCCTCATAGGGCTCAAACAGATTGACCCATCCCGCCTCAAGCGGCCCGGTAATGATGTCGCGCAGCGGCTTGCCGCGCAACTCCGATTCGGCCACGCAGCGCTTCAGCATGCGGATATATTGCTGGTTGGCTCGGATGAAGGTTTTTTCATAGCCGCCAAGGGCGATGATCTCCGGATCGCCATGATTCGGCAAAATGCGCTCCGGATTCAGCGCCCAAAGCCGGTCCAGGTCGGCCAAGTGAATATCGAAATTTTCCGGCTCGCCCACATAGGTCACCGTATCTTCCAGCGTATCGCCGGCCAGCAATATGCGCTCGGAAGCCAGCCAGAGGACCGTGGCATCGTCGCTGTGAATGTTGGCTTCGATCAGGTCGATGGTGAGGCTGCCCACCCGCAATTGCATGCGCCCTTCAAAAAGCTGGGTTGGCAGGATCAGCGGCTTGATGGCCGGCGGCCCGGATGACGTGCCGCTTTCGATTGCCGCTTTGCGCTGCGTGAGATGATCCAATGTGCGCTTGTTAGAAATGATTTCGCAATCGGCAAAGGCCGCGGTTCCCGCCACATGGTCGAGATGCCAGTGGCTGATCACCACCGTGAAATTCCTCACGCCTGCATCGGTGAGTGTTTTGCGAATGAACGCGGCATATTCAACCGAGATATGCGTGTCATAAACCAGGGCGTCTTCGCCATCGACAACGGCATAGCTGGCGATGCCCAGCGAGAGCGCCCCGTCATCCACCCAGTTTTCGCCTTCCGCAAAGCGGTAGCCTTCAACCCGGCCGTCGTAGAAAGCATAAACATTCGGGGCAGGGCGCAGTACCCGCAAGTGGGCTGTCATCGGTGTTCTCTCGTTCAGGTGGAGCAGCCTTATGGCAGAAAAAACCCGTCTGGCAAACCAGCCCGAATACTGCGATAACTGCCGTCTTGGCCACTCAGGGGAAACAACAATGACATTCGGTTATGGTCTCTTAGCGCTCATCGTCGCCATCGCAGGCTATCTGGTTTACGCCTATAACGCGCTTGTCAGTAACAAGAACCTTGTGGCCGAAGGCTGGAGCGGCATTGATGTTCAATTGCGCCGCCGCGCCGATCTCATTCCGAATCTCATCGAAACCGTAAAAGGTTACGCTGCCCACGAAGACAAGCTGTTTCGTGATATCGCTGATTTGCGCGCCAAGAGCATTGCGGGTGGTTCGGTGGGCGAGCAATCGGTGGTGGGGCAAGCCATGACGGCTGCCCTCGGCAAATTGTTCGCCGTTGCCGAGGCTTATCCGGAACTAAAGGCGGACGCCAACTTCCGCGATTTGCAGGACAAGCTCGCCGCCACTGAGGATGAAATCCAGCTCTCGCGCCGCTATTACAATGGCGCGGTGCGCAATCTCAACACCATGATCCAGTCCTTCCCCAGCAATTTCGTCGCCAATTTCTTCAAGTTCACGCAAGCCGAGTTCTTCGAAATAGGCGATGCGGCGGCCCGCGAAGTGCCAAAAGTCGATTTCAAGAAATAGCAAGGGTCATGCGCGCCTTCTTTTTTGCGCTCGTTGCGCTCGTCATTCTTAATTCAGCGGTTCGGGCGGAAGAGCGCATTGAACAGTTCACCAGTGACGCGCGGGTGAATGTCGACGGTTCCGTTGATGTGGCGGAGACCATTTCGGTCAATGCCGAAGGCCGCCAAATTCGGCGCGGCATCTTTCGCGATTTTCCCACAACTTATACGGATCGGAACGGCCTGCGGGTTGTTGTGGGCTTTGAAGTGATCGCGGTGAAGCGCGACAGTCAGCCGGAACTCTACACCATTGAAAGCCTCTCCAACGGCAAGCGCCTGCGCATCGGAAGTGCCGACATGTTTCTCGATCCCGGCATTCATGTTTATGAAATCCAGTATAGAACCACGCGCCAGCTCGGATTTTTCGCCGACTATGACGAACTCTATTGGAATGTGACTGGCAACGGCTGGCAATTCCCCATTCAGGCGACAACCGCAGTCGTGCGGCTCCCGCCAGGCGCCAGAATCCTGCAGCATGCCGCCTATACGGGATATCAGGGCGAAAATGGCCGTGACTTCAAGGTGTTCAATGCCACGGGTAATGAATACCGCGCCGTAGCCACCCGGAATCTTGCCCCGGGAGAGGGTATGACCGTGGCCGTGGCTTGGCAAAAGGGCATCGTTGCAGCCCCCAGCCAGGCGCAGAAATATTCCTGGTTCCTGCGTGACAACGCCGGCTTCATGGGCCTGGCGGCAACGCTTCTCGGCGTTGCGCTGTTTTTCTATTTCGCCTGGGCGAAAGTGGGGCGCGATCCTCCCTCAGGCGTGATTGTTCCGCTCTTCAGGCCGCCGCAGGCCCTTGGCCCCGCTGGCTCCCGCTTCATCTGGAAGCAGCGCTATGACCAAAAGGCTTTTGCCGCCGCACTGGTGGGTCTTGCGGTCAAGGGGCGATTGAAAATCGCCGACGATGACGGCGATTTCAAAATCACCAAGCTGGCAGCGACAGGTCCCGCCCTCACATCGGCGGAAAACGCGCTCCTCGGCACAACTCCGTCCGGCACCACCGAACTTGAAAATTCCAACCATGCCGCAATCGGCAGAATGAAAAGATCGCTGGAAAATGCCCTCAAACGGGAATTCGAAGGCTCGGTATTCGTCCGCAACATCGGCTGGTTTTGGGCAGGAGCGGCGCTTTCAATCATAGGCCTGGTGATTTCAGCCCTGCTGCTCCCGGAGGGCGATGGCTTTGTAGGGCTTTTTGCGGCCGGCTGGTCGGGCATCTGGTGGGGCGTGATTCTTACCATTGCCTGGAGCTCCATCAAAGGCGTCATCAACAGCTCTGGCGCGCTTGCGAAAATCAACTCTGCCGCCTCTCTTCTTTTCCTGATTCCCTTTGGCATCGCCGGAGTTGCAGTTCCCATTTTTGCGATTTTCTCGGAGGCGCTATCGCTGGGCATCGTCATGCTAGTCGGCACAGCAATCGGCCTTGGGGTATTGAACATCGTGTTCTACAACCTGCTGAGCGCCCCCACGGTGTCTGGCCGCCAGGTTCTCGATCAGCTCGAAGGTTTTCGCATGTATATGAAAACCGCCGAGGAGGAGCGCCTCAAGATTCTAAACCCGCCCGAGAAAACCCCGGAGCTGTTTGAACGCTACTTGCCCTATGCCCTGGCCTTGGATTGCGAAAACGAATGGAACGCCAAGTTCACCGCCGTGCTGGCCGCCGCTGCCCTGGCGGGCGCCACGGCACCCGTCTGGTATTCCGGCAGCAATTGGAACTCCGGGAATATGGGCGACTTCACTGAAAGCCTGGGCTCTGGTATGGCGACGAGTGCGGCATCGGCCTCACAGGCACCGGGATCAAGCTCAAGTTCCGGCGGCGGCTTTTCCGGTGGCGGCGGTTCATCGGGCGGTGGTGGCGGCGGCGGTGGGGGCGGTGGCTGGTAAGCCTAATTCGCTTCCAGTTCTTCCTTCAGCATTTCTAGTTCCAGCCACTGTTCCTCGGCGTGGGTTATTTCCGCCTTGGCTTTTTGATGCCGCGTCATGGCTTTTTCAAAGGCCTTGGGATCGCGTGCAAAAAGTTCCGGGTCCGCAAGTTTCGCCTCAAGCTTGGCGATTTCATCATGCAGCGAAGCCATCTTGGCCGGCAGCGTTTCAAGCGCATGCTTGTCTTTGAACGTGAGCTTGCGCCGGGCCTGAGGTTTGGCCGGCTGCGCGGGTGAAGCTCGTTCGCTTACCGCAACTCTTACCGTGCGTGCATTTACGCCGGCGCCGCGCTGGGCCACCATGTCCGAGTAGCCACCCGCATATTCCGTCCATTTCCCGTCATCCTCAAACATGAGAATGCTTGTGGCCACACGATCGAGGAAATCGCGGTCATGGCTCACCAACAAAATCGTTCCCTGATAGTCGCCAAGCATCTCCTGCAGGAGGTCAAGCGTTTCAAGATCAAGGTCATTGGTAGGCTCGTCCAGCACCAGGAAATTTGAAGGCTTGGCCAGTTCCCGCGCCAGGATCAGCCGCGCCCGCTCCCCGCCAGAC
>CADEEO010000101.1 GCA_902826365.1 uncultured Hyphomicrobiales bacterium
CCCCTTCCGGCCTGGGCCGCAGCGGGGCAAGCTTCACCACCACATTCCGGGCCGCAATGACAATCAGGCGGCGCACGGCGGATTCGGCAGGCCGCAGCACAGCCAGCACGGCGCTGTGGAGCGAGCGGGGAATCCGCGACGCCGCCGCCTCACCATCAAGCCCCAGCAGGGCGAAAAGCACCGCAATGATGCCCTTCAGCGCCTTGCTGTTGCGTGTGATGGCCAAGTCCCAGTCCATAAGATTCCTTGAAAAACAAAACAGGAACATAAATGGCATATTAGGAATATACTTGTCAAGAGGGATTTATTCGTATTTCTTCCTCGCCTCCAATTATGTTTGGAGGGAAAGCAAGGCAGGCATTTTTAGGATCTAGTGGCTCCAAAGGCTGGACGGTCTAAGACTTACAAAAAACGCGCCGCTTAGCTATCCTGCGAAGGATGAACATTCCTTTGCTTGCATGCCCGTGCTGTCAATCGCTCACTGTAGGCGAGCCGGGCGGGTACGAAATCTGCGAAGTCTGCGGATGGGAAGATGATCCGGTCCAATCTAATGATCCGAACTTTTCTGGCGGGGCTAACGAACTCAGTCTTAACCAGCACCGGGAAAAATATCGGGAGAAAATTTCAAACTGATACACTACCCATTTTCTTCACCTCCCGCTCACCACCTCGTGTGGCCCGGTGATTTGCCAACCTGCCGCAACCCGGCGCAAAGTCATTCCTAGCAACAGGGAGGACCGTCATGAGCCGCGTCGAAGTCCGCAAAGGCATGCCCGATGTCCAGCTAGATCGCGCCGAATTCGAGCGCCGCTTCCGCGATCGCTTCTTCGATCCGGCCTTCGCCAGGAACGAGGATGCCATCAAGGCCATCATCGACACGGCCTGGGACGGCTATGACGTTTATCGCAAGAACCCGGTCAAGCGTGTGGCGGGCGAAGGCTATGCAAAGCCCGACGCGGAGCTTCCGGTGGAATGGCTGGCAACCAAGGCGGCCATTGAGGCTGCGGAAGCGCGCCAGAAAAATCCAAAATCGCCCAGCCGCATCCTCCTGATCAACGGCTCCATGCGCTCGGACCAAAGCTGCCCCGGCGAGATGTCAAAGACCTGGAGGCTGCTGAAACTTGCCGAAGAGGTCGTCCACGCCGCCACCGGTTTTGAAACGGAGATTCTCGACCTCTCATTGCTCACTTCGCAATATGGCCGCGTCATTCACCCTTGCAAGGCCTGCGTTTCAACCGCCATGCCGCTGTGCCATTGGCCGTGCTCCTGCTATCCCAACTTTGCCATAGGGCAAACCAGCGACTGGATGGCCGACATCTATCCCATGTGGGCGGCGGCCCATGGCGTGATGATCGTGACGCCGGTGAACTGGTATCAGGCGCCCGCCGGCCTCAAGGCGATGATTGATCGCCTCGTCTGCGCCGATGGCGGCAATCCCGACCCCACCACGACGGACGGCAAGGACCCGGCCAGGGCGAAGGAAATTGAACTGAAAGGCTGGGATTATCCGCGCCATCTCGCCGGAAGGGCTTTCTCCGTTGTCGTCCACGGCGACGCGGCAGGCGTTGAAACCCTGCGCCGCATATTGACGGATTGGCTCGAAGACATTGGCCTGATTGCGTCCGGCCACAAGTCCCACATCGGCGCCTACATCGGGTATCTGGGAACCTACGCGGAAAGCCACAAAGACCTCGACAAGGACAAGGACGTGCAGGCCGATGTGAAGACAGCGGCCCAGGCGCTGGTGAACGCGGTGAAGCTTTTGCGGGCAGGGAAGCTCATGCAGCCGGATGCCGGTTTGCAAGAGGCGCGGCCGAAATGATTTTCCGTTCTGTCAGTTGGCGTTCAGTTGCAAGCCTTCCGCCGCCGGCCCATCCAGGCAAAAAATCCGAGCGCCGAGCCCAGAAGCGGCAAGGCGGCAGGCAGCGGAACGATTGGATTGTTGTCCACCGGACCAAGTTCGGCCGAAAATGCAACTTCACCGATCCCGCAACCGCGATAGCTGGATTGACCTGACGGGGGACCCGGGCAATTGGCAATCACCAGCCGGAAGAACAGCATGGAGGTGAGGTCGAATGAGAATACTTGCGCTGAATAGGGAATAATCGTGCTGCCGGGAGCAAATGTGGAGCGTACCGGCGTGATTGTGCTCAGGAGCGTGTAGGTGAGGCCATCCAACGACGACAGCAATTGCGTTGTGCCGATCCCGGCAAACTCCTCGTTCCACAAGGCAAACGCATTTATGGAGGTCAGTTCGCTAAAACCATAGGTCACTGTCTGGCTCGCAAGCCTGCGCGTGCCATAGTCCCGGCTGAACCATTCATTGCCGTTTGCTCTGCTAGTGTGGGATGGATTGCCCGCCAAATAGATGTCGAAATCAGTCTCTCCGCTGACATACCCAAGCGACAGGCCTGATTGGTCGATGGTATTCAGAATGGAGTAATCGTTGCCGCTGGAAGAGATGAATGTAGTTGCAGCCGTCGCGGTAACTGGCGCCACGATTGTCGCAGCTTTTGCCGGGCTGAAGCAAGCGGCAATAGTGACGCCCAACACGGCGGACAAGGTGCACCCAAGACGCGGGCGGAGCCTCACAACTCGTGCTGCGCTCTGCATTTCAGACTCACACTAGGCTTGAAATCAAACATTCGGCTTTTTGTCCCCAATCAATCTGGTCCATTCGGCTTTCGGCCTTCCGATTTGACGCCGCTCCCGTCCCCGCCGTCCTTCCCATCGAAAGCGCGCGCCGATGCGGAAAGGCCGCACCTGCCGCCGCCCACCTGGAATGGCCGGCTTAATTTCCGGGTTCCCATCAGGAAAGGAAATGACACTTCGTTCCTCACGCCGCTCACTGCGGTGCCGGACTGGCCGGCGCTCTCATCCATCAGGCCTCTGCGGTTGGCCCGCACAATATCGCAGCTGCGTTCGAGGCGCTTGCACTTGCCGTCATTCCCGCAAAAGGTCGCCTGTCCTTCGAGAATGACGACGGCCGCGCTGCTGGAACCGAGATAGATATCAACGACGGTCCCGCGCACGCCCAAGGTGCCGAACGGCGTATTGACCTTATAGGCAGACGATTTCGAGTTGCCACTGACCCAGCGGAACGTGCCGCGCGTTGCCTTGAGGGTCAGGCTCTGGAACGAACTGTCGCCAGCGAAAATGGAGCGGTCAAGGACAAGGGATGAGTTTGGGCCAACTGCAAGCTTTGTCCCGTCGCGGAATTCAAACTGCCCCGTCCCGGAATTGGAGGCGCGGATGCGCTCATCACGGTGTATCGGCGAGGAGGCCCTCAATATGCCGTTATCGCCCGAAACCGTCACCGTGATCGCCAGGGCCTTTCCAATTTGCTCCGCGGCGAATGCCTGAGGAGCCAGCAGCAACGGCAGCGTGAGGGCGGCAATCAAGTATCTGGAGAAGCGGGTCACGGCACAATTCCTACTCTAATGCAAAAAACAAGTTTAGGGTTTTGGCAATACGTAAAACGGGCCCGCTTCCGGGTTGCATCGGGTGCGGCCATTAATGTTGAGGTTACAACATAAAAGATGCCTGGCGCAATGCGCAAAGGGTTTCTGCGCCGCAATATTTTAGACAAAGCCCTGCTGAATTTATGTGCAGATGGCGCATTGGGCATTAACCGTATGGGCTTCAAAACCCGCACCCAAGGGGACAAAGGCGATGAGTTAACCCTGCTTGACTCCGCCCCCGCCCCATGTTTCGTGACGCTGGAAGTGATTTGAGGAGCAGTCTTTGAGCATTGCATTTACGTTCCCGGGCCAGGGAAGCCAGGCGGTTGGCATGGGCAAGGCGCTGGCGGACGCGTTTCCATCGGCCCGCGCGGTGTTTTCCGAGGTGGATGCAGCGCTTTCGCAAAATCTGTCCACCCTTATGTGGGAGGGGCCGGAGGCCGATCTGACGCTCACTGCCAATGCCCAGCCCGCCCTGATGGCGGTGAGCATGGCGGTGCTCGCCGTTTTGAAGGCTGAACACGGGATCACCGTCGCCAACACCGCGAAATTTGTCGGCGGGCATTCACTGGGCGAGTATTCGGCCCTGGCCGCGGCGGGCACATTTTCCCTGTCTGATGCGGCGCGGCTCTTGCGTATCCGTGGCAAGGCCATGCAGGCGGCAACGCCGGTGGGCGTCGGCGCCATGGCCGCCATTCTCGGTTTGGATTTTGCCGATGTCGCCGCTGTCGCAAAAGAAGCGGCCCAAGGGGACGTGTGCCAGGCCGCCAATGACAACAGCAGCGGGCAGGTGGTGATCTCCGGCCACAAGGCCGCCGTGGACCGCGCCTGCGAGCTAGCTAAAGCCAAAGGCGCAAAGCGCGCCATTCTGCTTCCGGTGAGCGCCCCTTTTCATTGCGCTTTGATGCAGCCCGCCGCCGATGCGATGGCCGAAGCCTTGATGAGCGTGGCCATGAATGCGCCGTCCGTTCCCCTGGTTGCCAATGTCGTGGCCGGGCCGATTTCTGATCCAGAGGAAATTCGCAAACGCCTGGTGGAGCAGGTGACCGGCACCGTGCGCTGGCGCGAATGCGTGGGCTTCATGGCGGGGCAGGGCGTTAATCTGTTTTGTGAAGTGGGCGCCGGCAAGGTATTGACCGGACTCCTGAAAAAGAATGCGCCCGAGGCCCAGGGCTTGGCGCTTGGCGCCCCCGATGATATTGCCGCCGCTGCTGCAATTCTAAAGCAAGGATAGATTGATGTTTGATCTCACGGGAAAGACCGCGCTCATCACCGGGGCCACCGGCGGCATCGGCGCTGGCATTGCCAGGGCGCTGCACGGGGCAGGGGCCACCATCGCCATTTCCGGAACTCGCGCCGCCGTCTTGGAGGAATTGAAAGCGGCGTTGGGTGGGCGCGTTCACGTCCTTCCCTGCAATCTGTCTGACGCCGCTGACGTTGAAAAGCTTGTGCCCGCCGCCGAGGCGGCCATGGGCGGCGTTGAAATCCTCGTTAACAATGCAGGGATAACCAAGGATGGCCTTGCCATGCGCATGAAGGACGAGGATTGGGCCGCCGTGCTTGACGTGAACTTGACCGCCAGCTTCCGCCTGTGCCGCGCCGCCATGCGCCCCATGATGAAAAAGCGCTGGGGCCGCATCGTGAATATCACCTCGGTGGTAGGCGTGACCGGCAACGGGGGACAGGCCAATTACGTGGCGTCCAAGGCTGGCATGATCGGCCTCTCCAAATCCCTGGCGTATGAATTGGCTTCGCGCAATGTGACGGTGAATTGCGTGGCCCCCGGCTTCATCGCAACGCCCATGACCGATGTGTTGAATGACAAGCAGAAGGAGGCAATCCTGGCCAAGGTGCCGGCCGGAAGATTGGGCTCTCCCGATGATGTCGCCGCCGCAACCCTTTACCTCGCTTCGGAAGAGGCAGCCTATGTGACCGGCCAAACCCTGCACGTAAATGGCGGCATGGCGATGATTTAGAACTATCCGTTCAGCGCCTTCATGGACGCTGCCACGTAGCGGTCGCCCGAAGCAGCTCCACGCGGGATCGCATTGGACAGTTTTTCGATCTCCGCGTTGCTCAGCGTGACCTCAATAGCGGCGACATTTTCCTCCAGATAGGTTCGGCGTTTTGTGCCGGGGATGGGAACGATGTCGTTGCCCTGCGCCAGCACCCAGGCCAGCGCCACCTGTCCGGGCTTCACGCCCTTTTCGGTTGCAAGCGTTTCAACGGCGCTCAGCAGGCCAAGATTGATTTCCAGGTTTTCTTCCTGGAAGCGCGGCGTCTTGCGGCGGTAGTCTTGCGCGTCGAGGTCATCCGTTGTCTTGAAACGGCCCGTGAGAAAGCCGCGGCCCAAGGGGCTGTAGGAAACCAGCCCAATGCCGAGCTTGCGGATGACGGGCAGGATTTCTTCTTCAACATCGCGGCTCCACAGGGAATATTCGGTCTGCAATGCCGTAATGGGATGCACCTTGTGGGCCCGTTCAATGGTCTTGGCCGCCGCTTCTGAAAGGCCGAGATGGCGAACCTTGCCCTGGCTCACGAGTTCAGCCATGGCGCCAACCGTATCTTCGATCGGCGTGTTGGGATCGACGCGGTGCTGGTAATAGATGTCGATGACATCAACGCCGAGCCGTTTCAGGCTTTCGTCGCAACTCTTGCGCACGTAATCCGGTTTTCCGTTGACCCCCAGGAATTCCCCGTTTGGCCCCCGCATATTGCCGAATTTGGTAGCGATAACAACCTTGTCGCGCTTGCCCTTGATGGCCTTGGCGATGAGTTCTTCATTGGCGCCCACCCCGTACATGTCGGCCGTATCGAGAAAATTGACGCCGAGTTCAAGGGCCCGGTGGATGGTGGCGATGGATTCAGCATCGTCGCGGCCCGCATAGAATTCCGACATGCCCATGCAGCCCAAACCCATTGCCGAAACGCTTAATGTAGCCAGTTTACGCTGCTGCATGGCTTGTGGTCTCCTGAATTTAGGGGTGCAAGGAGTTGGATGTAAGTATCGCCGGGGCCAGCCGCAAGGCCAAAAATAATCCTCTTTTGCCGGAATTGGATTCTGTGGTAGTTAGCGGGTAGGCACAAGGGGGAACCACCACAAAACCGGGTGTCCAACCTAAGTATAATTTGATCAAACAAGGACGATTAAACATGAGTGACGTTGCTGAGCGGGTAAAAAAGATCGTGGTCGAGCACCTCGGTGTGGACGGCGAGAAAGTGAAGACCGAGGCAAGCTTTATTGACGACCTCGGCGCCGACAGCCTCGACACGGTTGAGCTCGTCATGGCGTTCGAGGAAGAATTCGCCATTGAAATTCCCGACGACGCTGCCGAAACCATCCAGACGGTTGGCGATGCAGTGAAGTTTATTGAGAAGGCTGCTGCTTAAGGATTTGCCCCAAGGATGGGGCCGTATTCAATCGCCACGCGGGAGCAGGGACATGAAACGCCCTGGCTTCCGCGTTTTCTTTTAAGGGAGAACGCATGCGCCGTGTCGTAGTCACTGGATTGGGGATTGTAAGCCCGCTTGCCAACGGAATAGACGAAACCTGGTCCCGCATGCTGGCAGGCGCCTCGGGCGCCGGACCCATCACCAAGTTTGATGCCAGTGATTTGCCCTGCCGCATCGCCTTTGAGGTGAAGCGCGGCGATGGCAGCAACGGCACCCTGAACCTCGACCAGTGGCTGGACGGGAAAGAGCAGCGCCGCAACGATGACTTCATCCAATATGCCATGGTTGCAGCCCAGCAGGCGCTCACCGATTCAGGCTACGAAATAAAGACTCCGGATCAGCAATGCCGCACCGGCGTGCTGGTGGGTTCCGGCATTGGCGGCCTTCCCAGCATCGAGGAGACCTCCATCCTCATGCATGAAAAAGGCCCGCGCCGCATCAGCCCGTTCTTCATTCCCGGCGCCCTGATCAACCTGGCTTCAGGCCAGATTTCCATTGCCCATGGCCTGAAGGGGCCGAACCACGCGGTCGTCACCGCCTGTTCATCGGGCACCCACGCCATCGGCGATGCCGCCCGCCTGATTGCCCTTGATGACGCCGATGTGATGTTTGCCGGCGGCACCGAGTCCTGCATCAACCGCTTGGGCATCGCGGGCTTCGCGGCTTGCAAGGCGTTGTCCACCAATTTCAATGAGACGCCTGCCAAGGCGTCGCGCCCCTATGACAAGGATCGTGACGGCTTTGTGATGGGCGAGGGTTCCGGCATGCTGATCCTTGAAGAACTTGAACATGCCAAGGCTCGTGGTGCTAAAATCTATGCCGAGATCGTGGGCTATGGCCTGTCCGGTGACGCCTACCACATTACCTCGCCGCCGGAGGATGGCGATGGCGCCTTCCGCTGCATGAAGGCGGCCTTGAAGCGGGCCGGCATTGCGCCAACCGAGATTGACTACATCAACGCCCATGGCACCTCCACCCCGGTGGGCGACGAGATTGAATTGCGCGCTGTTGAACGCATCATGGAAGGCAAGGTAGAGCGCCTGTCCATGTCTTCCACCAAATCCTCGACCGGCCATTTGCTGGGTGCGGCAGGGGCGGTGGAAGCCATATTTTCAATTCTCGCAATCCGTGACAATGTCTGCCCGCCGACCCTGAATTTGGACAATCCTTCGGTTGCAACGAAAATCGATCTCGTTCCCAACCGCCCGCGAAAGAAGGAGGTCAACATAGTTCTGTCCAATTCTTTTGGTTTTGGTGGTACGAATGCATCAATCGTCATGCGCCGCTTTGCGGGCTGACCCTGGGGAGTGTAGGATTTGCCTCATCGCGAGCAGCCACTGCGGGTCCCGGATCCGGTCCTGAGCCGGTCCAGGAGGTCGGCATTCAAGCGCGTGGTGCGCTCGCTGTTTGTCATTGCTTTGGTGACCAGCGTGATTGCTGGCGGCGCCATTGTTTATGCCTTCACGCAATTCACCGCAAAGGGGCCTTTGGTGGCCGGCACAATTTATCAAGTGAAACAAGGCTCGAAGCGTGCAATCGGCGCGCAGTTGCAGGATGCGGGCATCGTCAGCAGCGCCGCCATTTTTACCGCGGCGGCCCAGGTGAAGGGCGCTTTTGGCAACCGGCTCAAGGCCGGCGAATATGAGTTTCCGGCCAATGCCAGCATTGACCAGGTTTTGTCCATGATTATCAGTGGAAACGTCAAGACTTACAAAGTCACCATACCCGAGGGCTGGACCACGCAAATGGCCGTGGCCCGCGTTGCTGAAAATGAAGTGCTGACTGGTGACGTCACGGCAATGCCGGTTGAAGGCGCGATCATGCCCGAGACTTATGTTTTCCGCCGCGGCCTGACGCGCCAGAAAATGCTGGATGACATGCAGGCCGCCCAGGCCAAGATGCTTGATGATCTTTGGAGCAGGCGTTCGGTAAGCGACATGGTGAAGACCAAGGAGCAGGCCGTGACCCTTGCCTCCATCGTGGAGAAGGAAACGGCGATCCCCGAGGAGCGCCCGCTGATCGCCTCGGTGTTTCACAATCGCCTGAAGCAGGGCATGCGCCTGCAATCGGACCCCACGATTATTTATGGCCTGGTCGGAGGCAAGGGCAAGCTTGACCGCGGCCTGACCAAGGATGATGTGGCCTCCGACACGGCCTACAATACTTACAAGATTAATGGCCTGCCGCCCGGCCCCATTGCAAACCCGGGCCGGGCCTCGCTCGAAGCGGTGCTCAATCCACCCGATACGGGGTATCTCTATTTCGTCGCCGATGGCTCCGGCGGCCATGCCTTTGCCAAGACTTTGGAAGAGCACAATGCCAACGTGGCCAAGTGGCGCGCCATAGAAAGCACGCTGCCCGCGCTCCCGACAACGGTGGCCTCGACTGCGCCAGTGGAAGGCGGCTTGCCGGTTCCGCCAACACCGCCACCAACTCCAGTAGTGGTGGAAAATCCAGCGGCCCCCGCGCCGCCTGCGGAAGTAGCCGTTGCAGTCCCCGCAGATCCTCCAGCGGCGGCAGAGACAAGCTCAACCTCCGCCATCATAACGCCGGTTCCAAAACCGACGAAATTGGCCGCCGCCGCGGCGCTCGAGCCCGGAACATGGCTGATGGTCGCCAACCAGCTCGTGCCCATCCCCAAGCAAAAGCCCAGGCAGTAGCTGGACACTTATTGAACCATCTGCAGAAGGGCCCTCATCCGGCCTTCGGCCACCTTCTCCCATCCTTCGGACGGGAGAAGGCACTTGAAGGTTATCGCCTTCTCCCGTGCCCCTTGGCATGGGAGAAGGTGCCCGACAGGGCGGATGAGGGTTTCTTTGTCAAGCGCTCAAATCCTACCTCACATATTTACGCCAGTTGTGCTCTTCCTTGAAGCCCAGCACTTCCCGGATTTTGCGGTTTGACAGCGGCGCT
>CADEEO010000102.1 GCA_902826365.1 uncultured Hyphomicrobiales bacterium
TGAGGCGGGCCGGAAGATCGCTGGGAATTTTTATGGGCATGGTCTTCAGTGCCTGTCGATCACGGCGCCGAGCAAGTTCAGGAAATCCGTTTCCGATTTTATTCTCGGCACGTCTTCCATGGGAATCTGATAGCCAAAGTTTTTCGCTATCTTCTGGTAGATCGGAATGCGGTGGAGCAGCAACTGCTCAAAGCCCCAGACGGCAAAATCATCGGGCACGACATCATCGTCCTTGCGAATTTTTTTGAGGTCCTTGTATTCGGCCCATATTTTTTCAAGAAACGCCGGCTGGTAATACATGGGCTTCGGATATTTGCGGAAACGCTCCACCAGGGTCTTGGTGTGCTGCGGGTTGCCTTCGATGTAAAGCAGCAGGGTGCTTTCGCTTAAGGATTTTAGCACCGTATCATTCGGGTCGCTCGGATCGGCGACCTCGCACAGGCTGCCACCGGAATCACAGATGAAATGCTGGTAGCGATAAATGTCCCGGGCCCGTTCGACGAAGCCCGGCACATCAAGGAGCGAGCGGATTTCCGCATCCCGGTGCTGGTTCTGGCGGCGCTTGTATTCGGCAAAGGAAATGCCGCCCAGAGCCGGGTTTCCCGGCTTTCCCAGATAGGTGGAAAGGGGGCTCAAATTATCGAAGGTGATATTCGAGCGGATGTAGATTGAATCGGACTTCAGCAGTTCGGCCAGGAAGGGAACCTTCATGGCCTCGCGCTTGAAATTGTCGACAATAGGCTCGTCCATGTAGCGCGTGCCAATGCGGTAATCGACGGAATACTGGAACCAGCCGCTTTTCTGCAACATCACGGCCAAGGTGGTTTTGCCAACGCCCGACATGCCCATGATGGTTATGGCGTGGGCGGGCTGTTTCCTGAATTCCTGGGCTGATTTAAAGCGCATTGGGGTTGATTAGCCGAAGCCGGGGGTGGTGGGCAACCCACGTTGATTTAGAAGTCTTTTGAGAGGCGGAAATCCACGGCATGGGAGTCGTAGTGGTAGTTTGCAATGTTGCTGTCGTTGAAAATGTAGGTGTACTCAAGGGCTGGCGCGTAACCCCAAAAATTGAGATCGCGCTTAGTGAGGCTCATGGTTCCCATCCACCGGGCATCTTCGCGCACCTTGTTGTAGATGGGAAAGTTGCCGTCAAAATCGGCGAAACGCGCCTCTCCCTGGAGGTCAACGGTGATCCCCAAAGGCAATTCCTTGTAAACGCTGAATCCGGCTGAATAGGCCTCGTAAGAATTGTAATCAATTCCTGATTCTACGCGGTCATAACCCGCGTTCAAACCGGCAATCAAACTGGAATCAAAAGCGTGACTCCACGAGCCGTCAGCCATGAAGGCCGTGCCGTCGCTCTCGGAATCGTCGGGGTAATTCCGCCATTCATAGACCGCGCTCAGGTTGATGCGGTCTTTTGCCGAAATGGCCTTCTGCAGGCTGACGCGCGGGCCGTAGCTGTAATAGCTCAGGTCAAGCTCGTCGTTTTTCATATTTTGACTGGTGACAAGCCCCGCGCCCAGGAATCCACCAGTCAGGAGGTAGCGCAGTTCCGCCGATTGGCTGGCGCCAAAAATGTTGTAGTCGCTCTCGGTGTAGATGTTCGCATTAAAGCCGCCAGCCAAAACAACGGAAAAATCATTGCCCAGGCGATGGGAATAGCCGGCATTCAGCCCGGCTGAAAATCCAACGCCGCTTTTCTGCTGTTCGCCGGGTTCAATGTAGCTGTCATTTGTGATATATACTTTTTCAACCGAACTGCCGTTGTTGACGTTTGTGCTTGGCGCAGCCGAGACATAGGCGCTGAACTTGAAGGGGCGGCGGGCATCAATGGCGTCAATGAAGGATCGAATGCCCTGGGCTTCGTATTCACTCGGGGCTTCGGCCATCAGAAGATTCAAGTGATGTTTGGCGCTGTCGTCCTCCTGAAGAAGGAAAAGCGTTTGGGCAAGTTCGGAGCGAACCAGGGTCAGGCTTGGGTCATCGGCCAGCGCCGCGCGATACTTTTTTGCCGCACCGGTCAGGTTGCCATTTGCCTTCAGAATGAGGCCCTCGATGAAAATTTGCCGGTTAGGGCCAAACTTGCCTGTCAGCGGGTAGTGTTTGAGAAGATTTTCGGCCAAATCGTGCTGGCCTGACTTCGCAAGATTAATGAGCAGCTTTACCCGTGTCGCTTCAGTTGAGGCTTCATACTCGGAAATCTGCTGAGGCGTGGGATCGGCAATTTTAGCGGCCAACGCCAGCGCCGATGTCAGAGGCAACGCCAAGGAAAGGAAGGCAAACGCAGAAAACGCGCACCAGAAGGTACGCGTTTTTTCAACTTTGTTCCGCCTTTTGGCCTGCATTCTATTGGCCGTTGAACACGCCACTTTGCTGCACAAAGCCGCGCCTATCATCATTGATGGGAGGTTCGCCACCAATTGGATCCGGGCTGACAGCGAGGAAATTGTAAACGCCGGTTACTTCATCCGCGCCGGGAGCCCCAAAGAATCCCGCATACATGGGATTTGTGCCGTTCAACCAGCCTTGGGCAGGATCAAGCGAGGCTTTTCCGCTCACGGTGTTGCCCGTAATTGTACCACTCAATACAACGTTGGAATCCATAAAGCCCACCCAATTTGGGTCGGCGTTGTTGCCCGAAGTGACTGATTGGAACCCTGTTGCGCCACCCAGTGTTTGGTAAGCGGTCCATGTTTGTGGGGTCAATGTGCCATCCAACTGGTTCGTGGCAAAGTTAGCGGTAAGATTGCTTGCGCCCTCAACGCGCCAGGTATTGTTGGCGGTTATTGTTTTTCCGGCGTCATCGTCATCAATCCAGTTCCAGGTCTTAGAGGTAGCGCCATAGCGGCCCGTATAGTTTGCGGTACCGCCGGCGGGCATGGCAGTTGTGCGCGTACCGCCAAACGACCACGCCTGGCGGCGCGCATCGCCGCCACCGGACACTTCACGGTACTGGGTTCCGTAGCTGTTGCCCCAGGTCCAGACCTGCAGTTCCTCATCGACTGTTGCTCCGCTTTCCGTTGCGGTCAGCCCGCGGTATTCCTTGTAGGCGCCGCCAAGGCCGGCTCCGCCGGTTGCATTGGTGCCGAATTCATATTCGTCCATGGTTTTGGGAACAGGCCAGTTTCGGTTGTTGGACGTATTCGTGTCGATCTCTATTCTTGCGGTGTCGGGAGTGCCGGATGTCAAGGTAAGCCGGGACAGGCTCCCGTTCGCGGGTGATTTTAGCACAGCCGATTCCAGGGCAATGGTCGTGTCACCGGTTTGGAGATTGGTTGGATTGCCGGTGTTGGTGTTATCCGGGTCGTCGGGGTCCACCGGCGGCGTGGAATCGTCGCCGTCAATTGCAGGGTCAGGGCAACTCAAACCGCAGAGGGCGAGCGATGCGTTGCTTGCCGATGATCCCGTGGTAGGTGTTCCTTCGCAGGCCGCGAGAGCAAACGCCGCTAAAGCCAAAGCTGATACTGAACCAATACGCATGATATTTCCCACAACCCAAATTATTCATCGTTAAAGTTGCACAGGTTCCGCTAATTTTGGGTTAAGCATGATCGAATCTTGAGAGTTCAAAATGAAACAGGCAGTTAACACTTTCCCAACCTGGTATGAGGCTACGACAGAGCGCGGCAGCCCTCGCGCAGCGTTGCGCGGGCCGGTGAAAGCCGATGTCTGCGTGATCGGCGGCGGGCTTGCGGGGCTCACCACGGCGCTTGAACTTTCGCGGCGCAAGAAGAAGGTGGTTCTGCTGGAAGCCAAGCAACTGGCGTGGGGCGCCTCGGGCCGCAATGGCGGATTTGTGTCCAATGGTTTTGCGGAAGGCATAGAGAATGTCCAGAAGCGGGTGGGGCTTGAGGCGGCGCGAGCGCTTTATTCACTTTCCCGGCACGGCAGCGAATATGTGCGCCGCGAAATTGAGGTAGGTGACCCGGCCATCAAGATGGGCGAGGCCTGGATCGTTGCGCTGCGCCACCGGGATACGGGCAGCCTTAAATCCTACCGGGACATGATGGCGCGGGATTATGGCGAGGATTTCCAGTTTCTCTCAACCGAGCAAACGCGGGAAAAGCTGAATTCAGTCCGCTACTTTGAAAGCATTTCAAACCCCCGGGCGCTTCATTTCCATCCCTTGAAATACGCCCTGATGCTTGCCCGCGCGGCGGAAAAAGCAGGCGCCAGCCTGCATGAAAACTCGCGGGCTCAAGTTGTGCAAAAACAGGGTACTGAATGGCGGGTACGCTGCGCTGACGGTGAGGTTACGGCTCAGCATGTGGTTCACTGCGTCTCTTCACTTGACCGGACGATCCATAAGGCCAGCGGCCGGGCGGTTCTGCCCGTTGCCACCTATATTGCGGTGACGGAACCCTTGACCCAGGACGGGGTGCGAACCAGCGCCGCGGTGGCCGATACGCGCCGGGCCGGAAATTATTACCGGCTCATTGATGAGGGCAGGCTGCTGTGGGGCGGGCGCATCACCACGCGGGTTTCCGAGCCCGCGCGCCTTGCGGAGGAAATGAAAGTCGACATGCTTGCGACCTTCCCGCAACTGGGAAATCCGCGCATTGATTACTCTTGGGCAGGCCTCATGGGTTATGCCCTGCACAAAATGCCTCTCATTGGGCGGGACACAGAAGGGCAATGGTTTGCTACGGCTTTTGGCGGCCACGGCATGAATACCACGGCCACGGCAGGCCAATTGCTGGCGCGCGCCATTGCCGATGGGGATGATGAATACCGCCGGTTTGCGCCTTTTGCGCCGCTTTGGGCGGGGGGCCAGCTCGGGCGCGCGGGGGTGCAGGCGTCCTACTGGTGGATGCAGCTCCGGGACCGAATCGATGAGGCGCGCGCCCGGTAAAACGGCATTGTTTTTGCAGGGTTTTGAGCCGGAATTCACAGCTATTGTCGAAGCAGGACAAGGCCGCTATAAGCCCGCGCCACGGACACCGGAGAGACGCTTGATGAATGTACTTGTCGATATCGACTACAAACCCACTGACGACGAGCCTTTCATGAATGAGCGGCAGGCGGCATATTTCCGGCAAAAGCTGAATATGTGGAAGGAAGACATCCTGCGCGAAAGCCGGGAAACCATCACCCATCTGCAGGATGAGAACCACGTGCTGCCGGATTTAGCGGACCGGGCCTCCTCGGAAACCGACCGCTCGCTGGAGCTCCGGGCGCGTGACCGGCAGCGCAAGCTGATTTCCAAGATTGAGGCGGCCCTGCAGCGCATCGACAATGGCACCTATGGTTATTGCGAAGAGACGGGCGATCCTATCAGCCTGAAGCGGTTGGACGCGCGCCCGATTGCGACGCTCTCCATCGAGGCCCAGGAACGCCACGAGCGGCGCGAGCGGGTTTACCGCGACGACTGAAGAAACAGGCCGACCTTTTCAAAAGTTCTGACGTCAATCAGGCCCATGTCGGAAATGCGCAATTCCGGGATGACGACAAGCGCCAGCAGGGAATGCTGCATGAAGGCGTTGTTCAGGTTGCAGCCGCAGGCTTTCATGGCGGCCACCATCTTCTCGGCCTTTGCCGCAACGATTTCGGCTGGTTCATCGGACATGAGGCCGGCGATCACCAGCTCGATGCGCGCCAGTTCCTTGCCGTTGCTCACGACTACAACGCCGCCGCCGATTTCACTCAAGGTGTTTGCCGCCTGGGCCATGTCCTTGTGATTGGTGCCGACGACGATGATGTGATGGCTGTCATGGGCCACGGTTGAGGCCACGGCGCAATCGACATTGTAGCCAAAGCCGGAGACGAAGGCATTGACCACGGTGCCCAGCCCGCGATGGCGTTCTACGACGGCGATCTGGCAGACATCGCTGCCGCGATCCATTTCAACCAGGCCGGATTTCACGTCGAGCGGTCGTTGCAGTGCTTTGGTCGGGGCCTGGTTTTCAATCACGCCGATGACGCGGGCTTCGACCTTGTTGGCGCCTTTGGGAGCCGCGATTTCAAAATCCTTGGCGCTCAGCGTTCGTCCGACATGCACGGTGTTTTTCGCGGTCTTGGGATATTCAAACTTCTGCAGCTCCATGATGAGCTTGCCGTTCTCGGCCATCGCTTGCCCGTGGGCGATGACGAGTTCAATCGGCAAGGCGGTGAGATCGGATGACAGGATGAGATCAGCGCGGCGGCCCGGAGTGATGGATCCAAGCTCGCGTTCAAGGCCGAAATGCTGGGCGGTATTGAGCGTCGCCATTTGAATTGCGGTCATGGGATTCAGGCCCTCCGCAATGGCGTGGCGCACGACGCGATTCATGTGGCCTTCGTAAACCAGCGTTCCGGAATGGCTATCATCCGTACACAGAATGATGTTGCGGGAGTCAATGCCCCGCTCGGTTACGGCCTTGACCTGGGCCGCCACGTCATACCAGGCAGAACCCAGGCGCAGCATGGCGCGCATGCCCTGGCGCACCCGGGCGATGCAATCATTGACGTTCGTGCCTTCGTGGTCATCGGCGGGGCCACCCGCCGCATAGGCATGGAAGGAATGGCCAAGATCAGGCGAGGCATAGTGGCCACCCACGGTCTTTCCGGCCTTTTGGGTTGCGGCAATTTCAGCCAGCATTTTTGGATCGCCATTGATCACGCCGGGGAAGTTCATCATTTCGCCGAGACCGATGATATTGGGCCAGGTCATGGCGTCTGCCACATCTTCGGGGGTAATTGTTGCACCGGCATTTTCGAGGCCAGGTGCGCTGGGCACGCAGCTTGGCATCTGCATGAAAACATTTATGGGAAGGCCTGCGGCTTCGTCGTGCATCAGCCTGACACCGGCCACGCCCAGCACATTGGCGATTTCATGGGGGTCAACGAACATGGAGGTGGTGCCGTGGGGAATGACGGCGCGGGCAAATTCGGTAACGGTCACCATGCCGCTTTCCACATGCATGTGGCCGTCGCAGAGTCCGGGCACGAGGTAGCGTCCGGCGGCATCGATGACTTTGGTATTCTTGCCGATCATCGGCTTGGCATCGGGCCCCACATAGGCAAAGCGCTGGCTTGCAATGGCCACATCGGTGCCGGGGATGATCTCGCCGGAATGGACGTTCACCCATTGGCCGTTGGTGATCACCATGTCGGCTGGGGCGCGGCCGGCGGCCACGTTAATCAGGGCGAGGGCAAGGTTCGGCCAGGATTTCATGACTGCATTACCGTGATGGCGGTCTCCAGCAGAGCCTGCGATCCCGCGCAAATGATATTGCCGCCTTCAGCGGGAATGCTGCCGCTCCAGCTGCCGACGGCGCCGCCCGCGCCTTCAATGATGGGGATGAGGGCGCCGATATCATAGGCCTGGAGCCCCGCATCCAGGGCGATGTCGAGGTGGCCGGCGGCTAGGACGGAATAGAAATAGGCATCGCCCCCATAGCGCATGAGCTTCACCGTCTTGTGCAACTTCTGGAAAGCTTCCTGGTCACGCTCGCCGCGGTAAAGTTCGGGGGCCGTCGTGCCGGCGGCGGCTTCGCTGATGCCAACGCCCTGGCGGGTGCGGAGGAGTTCAGTGGCGCCCCGATAATTGTTCCAGGCGCCATCGGGATTGCCGTAGAACAGATCGCCCACGAAGGGCTGGTTCATGACCCCGACCACCGGCATTCCCTCGGAATAGAGTGCTATCAGGGTGGCCCAGGTCGGCATGCCACAGACGAAGGACCGGGTGCCGTCGATGGGGTCGAGCACCCAGGTGAAGCCGGACTTGCCCTCCTTGACGCCATATTCCTCGCCATTGATGCCGTGGTCGGGGAAACGCTCCTCGATGAGCTTGCGAATGATCCGTTCCCCGGCCCGGTCACCTTCGGTAACCGGGTCCCAGGAGTGGTGGGGTTTCACGTCGATGGCCGTGTTGCGCCGGAAATAAGGGAGGATTTCGACTTCCGAAGCCCGCGCCAGGCTTACGGCGAAATTTGTCAGTTCAGTCCAGTCCATAAACCCATTTCCTTTTTGACCCTGTCCTATAGGAGAGCCGTGTTTGGCTCAAGGTGGGCTCAAACCCCGGCATTATTGCGCTGCACAATTCCTCGATTTGTCATGCAAATGATGCATGGCCCGCCCGACAAATGTGGGCTAAGTCATTGTATTTTCAATTAAATCAATATATTTCAGTTAGTTAGATATTTTGGACGCCGCCTCAAAGTGTTGCAAATTTGATCACTTGGAAAGTTATTTAGGCCATGGTCTTGAATTGAAAATGCTGCGGTGCCATATCGGAGGGGCAAGACCAAGGCGTCTGCCTTCTCTTGCAGCCCTTCTTGGGCGTTTCCTCCCTAGACTTGGGCCGGTCACTTTAGTGTATCGGCCCTTTTTTTATTCGGCCGCCTGTTTTTGCGGGTTGGCGAACTCCACCAGGGTTTCCAGCAGGGTTTTAATAGTGCCGCCGAGGGCCACCTGCAAGGGCCGGAAATCCGCGGTCTTTTCGAAGCGTTGCTCATCCATGTAAAGGCTGCGGTTGATTTCAATCTGCAGGGCGTTGCGGCCAAGGGTGGGGGAGCCATAATTCTGAGTGATGAAGCCGCCTGCGTAGGGCTTGTTGCGCACCACGCGCAGGCCTTGGGCGCGCAGCAGGTCTTCCACGAAGCTCGTGATTTCCGCCGGGCAGGAGGCCTCATAGCGATCGCCGATCACCACATCCACCGACGCCTGGTGGGGCGGAGAGACAAAGCTGGTGGCGTTGGACGGCATGGAATGGCAGTCGAGCAGCAGCACGGTGCCGATGTTATGCAGCACCTCATCGAGAAGCGCGTTCAACGTGCGGTGGTAGGGCCGGTAGATGGTTTCAACCCGGCTTAAGGCATCGGTGAGGTTCAGGCGCTCGCGGTAGATTTCCTCGCCTTCGGCCACCAGCCGGGGAATGGTGCCAAGGCCGCCCGCCACGCGGGGCGAACTGGTGTTCATGTAGCCCGGCAGCTCGCAGGCAAACATGCGGGGATCAAACTCATAGGCCTCGCGGTTCAGGTCGATATAGGCGCGCGGCACCAGGGCGCGCAGCAATGGCGCGCCGTGGTCCACGCAGCTCATGAACAATTCATCGATGTAGCAGTCTTCGGATTTGCGCAGCGCCGCCGGCGAAAGCCTGGTCATGCGCAGCAGGTCGGCGGGATACTGCTTGCCGCTGTGGGGTGAATTGAAAACAGCAGGAGCCGTCCACGCACGGGGCGCAAGGATCTCAAAATATGAAACGGATCCATTATCTGCCATAATCCGGCCCATTATTGACTAGAGAAGACAAACTGTCCACACTTCATCTTCTGTTTACCCAACCCCTGTTAAGCCCGTGGCTCAGCAAGAATGATGGTTCACAAACAGGCAGACTGAGATAAAGATGCAAACCGGCACCATGGCAAAGATCATTCTGGCAGAAGACGATGACGACATGCGGCGCTTCCTTGTGAAAGCGCTGGAAAAGGCAGGCCATCATGTGACGGCCTTCGGCGAAGGGGCCAGCGCCTTCGAGGAAATAAAGCAGGCGACATTCGATTTGCTGCTCACCGATATCGTGATGCCGGAAATGGACGGCATCGAGCTGGCGCGCCGCGCGGCGGACCTCGACCCCCATTTGAAGATCATGTTCATCACGGGCTTTGCGGCGGTGGCGCTGCATCCGGATTCCAAGGCGCCGAAAGACGCCAAGGTGCTGTCCAAGCCCTTCCACCTGCGCGATCTCGTGGCCGAGGTCGACCGGATGATGGCGGCGTAATCGCTTGCCAGAGGCCAAGCTTCCGATTATATCCGCGCTCGCAGTGGGCGGTTAGCTCAGCGGTAGAGCACTACCTTGACATGGTAGGGGTCACAGGTTC
>CADEEO010000103.1 GCA_902826365.1 uncultured Hyphomicrobiales bacterium
TCACCGGAAAACCCCTGGCCTTGGCGCTGCGAATGACTTCAAGGGAAGTGGCACAGGAAATCTGCGAAGCGTGGTAACGGGCTCCCGTCATTTCCACGAGCCGGATATCGCGCTCCAGCATGATTACTTCCGACATTGCCGGGTTGCCCGCAAGGCCGAGCCGCGAAGCCGTTTCCGACGAGTTCATGACACCCTTTGAAAGGCTGGCCTCTTCCACGTGCTGAACTACCAGCATGTCAAAATCCTTGGCATAAGTGAGCGCCCGCCGGAAAAGATTGGCGTTCGAAACCGCGTGGGTGCCATCTGTAACGGCAACGGCGCCGGCTTCTTTAAGGCTGCCGATTTCGCTCATCAATTCGCCCGCAAGGCCCTTGGTGATCGCCGCCATGGGAGCAATCCGCACCAGTGCCGTATCGCGCGCCCGGCGCAAAATAAAATCCACAATCGCCGCGTCATCAATCACCGGCTGGGTGTTGGGCATCACGATCATCGTGGTAACTCCACCAGCGGCCGCTGCCTCGGAAGCGGTGGCCAAGGTCTCGCGGTATTCCGTGCCGGGTTCGCCGGTGAACACCCGCATGTCGATAAGTCCCGGAATGAGGGTGGCCCCCGTGCAATCGAAACTTGCGGTGCCGGCACCGATCGATTCCTTCGTCACTTTCGGACCCACCGCCAGTATCCAGCCATCTTCAACCAGAATGCCGCCTTTGCCGTTCAGTCCCTGGGCCGGGGTCACGATATTGGCATTCAAATAGGCTTTGCGCTGCGCCGATTGCTTGACTGCGGGAGACATCATGATTTTGCTCCCGCTGGCCAATTGCGCGACAATGCATCAAGCACCGCCATGCGCACCGCCACGCCCATCTCCACCTGTTCGCGGATAACCGACTGTGCTCCGTCGGCCACGTTGGAGTCAATTTCAATGCCCCGGTTCATCGGCCCGGGATGCATGACCAGCGCATCAGGCTTGGCATAACGCAGCTTTTCCTCGTTCAAGCCATAGAAACGGTAATACTCCCGCTGCGAAGGAACGAAGGCGCCACTCATGCGTTCGAGTTGCAGGCGCAGCATCATCACCACATCAGCGCTGTCAAGCCCGTCGCGCATATTGCGGTGAACCTCCACCCCGAAATTCGCAATGCCCGTTGGCAACAATGTGGAAGGGGCTACAACCCGAACCCGAGCGCCGAGTTTGTTCAGCACGTGAATGTTGGAGCGCGCCACGCGGCTGTGCAGGACATCGCCGCAGATAGCAATGGTCAGTCCCTCAATGGAATTTTTCCGGCGGCGGATGGTGAGCGCATCGAGAAGCGCCTGTGTCGGGTGCTCGTGCTGGCCGTCGCCCGCATTGATCACCGAGCAGGAAACTTTCTGCGCCAGCAGTTCAACCGCCCCGGAGGATTGGTGCCGCACTACCAGGAAATTCGGATGCATGGCGTTGATCGTCATGGCGGTATCGAGAACCGTCTCGCCCTTGGAAAGGGCCGAGGAGGAAATGGCCATGTTCATCACATCAGCGCCCAGCCGCTTGCCCGCAATTTCAAACGAGCTCTGGGTACGTGTGGAAGCCTCAAAGAACAGGTTAACCTGGGTCTGCCCCTGCAGGATGGGATTGCGCTGCCGGGGTCCGTTCCCCGCGTTCACATAGGTTTGCGCCAGGTCGAGAAGCGCGGTGATTTCAAGAGGGGAAATATCATCAACCGCCAGCAGGTGCTGGCCTTTGAGAAGCTGGGGGCGTTCGGATGGTGATGTCATTAAAAATGGCTGTGTAGGGGCGAATCTCCCACCCCGCAAGGGAAGATCGCTGGCCTGTGGAAAATTAACCCAAGAGGCTTAACACAAAGGGAATTGTGACCGCAGCACAGACGACCTGAAGCGTCAAAACGCTGGCAATCATGGGGGCATCTCCGCCCATTTGCCGGGCCAGCACATAGGCCCCGGAACCAGTTGGCACCGCCCCGCAAAGAATGGCAACCGCCGCCGCTTCCCCGGAAACACCCAGAACCCAAAGCCAAACCGCCATGAAAACCGGCATAACCAGGAGCTTCAGGACGGTCGCCAGCACCACCGGCCCCTTGGTCGAGAGCGCCTCATCGATTCGTAGGCCCGCACCCACCGCAAGCAGCGCCAGTCCCAAAGCGCCTTTGCCGATCATGTCGAGAACCTGAACCCCCATGACCGGCATGGGCAGATGCAGCAATTGCCAGGCAACGCCGCCCAATGACGACAGGACGAATGGGTTCTTCAAGATAGAAAGTGCGATTGCCCGTGCGTTCAGTTTGACGCCAGAGCCATAAACCGAAATCACCCACACATTCACGATGTTTAAAAGCGGTGTCATGGCCGCAGCACTCAAGCCACCAAGCGCCAGTGCCGATTGCCCGAAGTAAATGGGAATGATGGCAAGTGCGATAAATGTGTGCCAGCGCGTGGCCCCCTGGAACAGGCTGGAAAATTGCGCCCCGTTTAAATCCATGGCGGCGACAAGTGGCCGCCGCAAAACCAGCAGCAGGGCAAACATGCTCGTGATCCCGAGGATCATGGCCAGCGCCATGGACCACACCGGAACATTGGAAAAATCCGCCGCCGCAATTTCCTTGAAGATGATTGCCGGGAACAAGACGTAATAGCAAACGTGATCAACCGCAGTCCAATGCTCCTCCGCAATCAACCCGCTCCGGCGCAAGCTGTAGCCCACGAGAATGACGATGAACACAGGGAGTAAGGCGATAAAGGAATGAGTCATGCCTGCCTCAGGGCATCGAGCGCAGCTTGAAGGATCCATGCGGCCGCCAATTTATCGACAACTTTATAACGCGTGGCGCGCGAGGCATCCGCGTCGATCAGCATGCGTTCAACCGCCGCCGTCGAAAGCCTCTCGTCCCAAAAGACAATCGTCAGCGGCGTGAGCCTCGCAAGATTGCGCGCAAAGGCCCGCGTCGCCTGCGCCCGTGGTCCTTCCGTGCCATCCATGTTGATCGGCAGGCCAAGCACCAAAACACCAACATTCTCCTTCGCGGCGATTGCTAGCAGCTCACTTGCATCCTTGGTAAACTTGCTGCGCGTTATGGTGGTGATGGGAGTTGCAATCTGCCGGCTGCGGTCGCTGGTCGCAATGCCAATGGTTTTCGTGCCCAAATCCAGCCCCATCAGGCGCGATGCCTGGGGCAGGGCTTTCAAAGCGGACTGGAGGGCCAGTAGGTGGGTGGACATGGGCTTCTGATAGACGATTTGGCAAACAGGTAAAGCAGCGTTATTGCATAGCCCAAACAAATTGCAGGAAGGCCCAAAATGGCAAAGAAGATCGAGCGGCCCGTAGGCGCCATTGTGGACCCGCTGCCTGTGGGCAATGTCCCCGACATGCGCCCCCTGCACGGACGCTGGATCTGGCTGGATCACGTTTCTGCCGCCAAGCACGCCGCTGAGCTCTACGCCAGTTTTGATGGCAAGGACCCGGAGGGCCATGTCTGGACCTATATGGGCTATGGCCCCTTCGCCTCTCAGGAGGTGTTCACCGAATGGGTCAAGGCCCGCGAAGCCGCCCGCGACCCCTGGTTCTACGCTTTTGTGCGCCGAGATACCGGCAAGGCCGTGGGCATGGGCTCCTTCATGCGCAATGATGCCGCCAATGGGGCCATCGAAATCGGCCATATCTGGATGTCGCCCGAATTGCAGCAAACCCGGGAAGCGACCGAAGCCATTTACCTCATGATGCGTCACTGCTTTGACGACCTGGGCGTGCGCCGCCTGGAATGGAAATGCGATTCGCTCAATGCTCCCTCCCGTAAGGCGGCGGACCGCTTCGGCTTCACTTTTGAAGGCATTTTCCGCCAGCATTACATCATCAAGGGCCGCAACCGCGATACGGCCTGGTTTGCCATGCTCGACAGCGAATGGCCCAAGGCCAAGAAGGCTTTCGAGGCCTGGCTCAGGGAAGATAATTTTGACGCCGGCGGCCAGCAGAAAGCCAAGTTGCGGGTTCGCCCTTAGGCTGCTATCCAGCCCGCGAATTAGCTTTAGGATTCATGGCACATGTCAGTTGATCAGGCCACCGTGCGGCGGGTTGCAAAACTCGCCCGCATCAAGGTGAAGGAAGAAAACGTTGAGCGCCTCGCCGGCGAATTGAACTCCATTCTCCACTGGATCGAGCAGTTGAATGAAGTGAATGTCGAGGGTGTCGAGCCCATGACCTCCGTTGTCACCGTCAAGATGAAGAAGCGCGCCGATGTGGTGACTGACGGCAGCAATCCCCATGACGTCGTGGAAAACGCGCCCGCCGCCGAAGATGATTATTTCCTCGTGCCGAAGGTGATTGAATGAGCGATTTAACTTCACTCACCATCGCAAAGGCCCGCGAAAGCCTGCGAAAAAAGGAATTCTCCGCCACCGAATTGACCGAGGCCTATATCACGGCGATCGAAAAGGCCCACATTCTCAATGCCTACATCGTCGAAACGCCGGACAAGGCCCGCGCCATGGCAAAAGCTTCCGATGCGAAACTAGCCAAGGGCGAGGGCGGGCCACTCGAAGGCATTCCGCTCGGCATCAAGGACCTCTACGCCACCAAGGGCGTTCATACCCAGGCCTGCAGCCATATTCTCGATGGTTTCAAGCCCACCTATGAATCCACCGTCACCGAGAATCTCTGGCGTGATGGTGCCGTGATGCTGGGCAAGCTCAACATGGATGAGTTCGCCATGGGCTCGTCGAACGAGACCAGCTACTACGGCAACGTCATCAATCCCTGGCGGCGCAAAAATTCCAATGCGGCGCTGGTGCCCGGCGGTTCGTCCGGCGGCTCGGCCTCCGCCGTTGCCGCCCATATCTGCGCTGCTGCTACCGCCACGGATACCGGCGGCTCCATACGCCAGCCCGCCGCCCTCACCGGCACCGTGGGGATAAAGCCCACCTATGGCCGCTGCTCGCGTTGGGGCATTGTGGCTTTCGCCTCAAGCCTTGATCAGGCGGGCCCAATAGCGCGCGATGTCAGGGATGCCGCCATCATGCTGAAATCCATGGCGAGCGTTGATCCCAAGGACACGACCTCGGTTGATCTTCCCGTGCCCGATTATGAAAAGGCCATCGGCAAGTCCGTCAAAGGCCTGCGCATTGGCATTCCGAAGGAATATCGCGCCGATGGCATGTCCTCCGAGATTGAAGCCCTGTGGGACAAGGGTGCCCAGTGGCTAAAAGAGCAGGGGGCCGAGATTGTGGAAATCTCGCTGCCCCACACGAAATACGCACTGCCCGCCTATTACATCGTGGCGCCCGCCGAAGCCTCGTCAAATCTCGCCCGCTATGACGGCGTGCGCTATGGCCTGCGCGTGCCCGGCGACGACATCGTGGACATGTATGAGAAGTCCCGCGCCGCCGGCTTCGGCCCCGAAGTGCAGCGCCGCATCCTGATCGGCACTTATGTTCTTTCGGCCGGTTACTATGACGCTTATTATGTCCGTGCCCAGAAAATTCGGACACTGATCAAGCGCGATTTTGAACAGGCCTGGGACAAGGTGGATGTGGTGCTGACGCCGGCAACCCCGAGCGCCGCCTTCGCGCCCGGTGAAATCAGCGATCCCGTGCAGATGTATCTGAATGACATTTTTACCGTTACGGTGAACATGGCGGGCCTTCCCGGCATTGCCGTTCCGGCCGGAGTTTCAAAAGACGGCCTCCCGCTCGGCCTCCAGCTCATTGGCAAGGCCTTTGATGAAGGGACCTTGTTCACGGCGGCAGCGGCCATCGAGCAGGTGGCCGGCGGCTACCAGGCGCCAAAATGGTGGTAGCGGCCTGACCTCGCAGCCTCGTCGTTAACTATTTGTTAATTATGTTTCCCCGGCCAGCCCGATTTGTTTTACTTTGCTCCGAGGCAAAATGTGGTTCTGGGGCGTTATGGGAATTCGGGCAGCAACTATTTCAGGCGTACTGGCGTGTTTGCTGAGCGCGACTGGTGCTTTGGCATTTGGGTCGGGCACAAAAAACACAGCACCAGAATTTGGCAAGACCTTGCCGCCGGTAGGTTTCGTAAAATTCTGCGTAACCAATCCGGATGATTGCAAGACGCGAAACGCTCCCCACGGGCGGATTGTCATGTCGCCCCAGCGCTGGAACCAGCTTTACCTCGTGAACGCCTATGTGAATGGCAAGATTGCCCCGATCAGCGACCAGGACCTCTACGGCGAAGCCGAACACTGGGCCTATCCCACCGACGCAGGCGATTGCGAAGACTACGTGCTGCTCAAGAAGCACCAGCTCGAGGGGCTGGGGTTTTCGCCAGCAGCTCTGCTCATCACCGTTGTTTTGGACGAGAAAAATGAGGGCCATGCCGTTCTCACCGTTACCACGGATGCGGGCGATTACGTCTTGGATAACCGCTATGACAAAGTCACGCGCTGGAACGACACCAAGTACAAATTCCTGAAGCGCCAGTCCCACGCCAATCCCCTTCAATGGGTGGCGCTGGTCAAACAGCCCACCTCCAACAGCGGCTTTGTGGCCAGCGGCAACTGACAAGAAAACCCCCGGAGGTTTCTCCGGGGTGAGTTGGTGCGGGGGGAGATTAAACGAAACGGCTCTATTTTCCCGGCTGCGCCACCAGGCGCAGATAGGGCTTCAAGGTTTTCCAGCCAGCCGGGAATTTTTCCTTGGCTGCCTCATCCGATACCGATGACAGAATGACCACGTCTTCGCCCTGTTTCCAGTCAGCAGGGGTCGCAACCGATTTGGTGGCGGTCAACTGCAGGGAATCGATCACCCGGAGAATTTCCTGGAAATTGCGCCCCGTGGTCATCGGATAGGTGAGGAGCAGCTTGATCTTCTTGTCCGGACCGATGATGTAGACAGTGCGCACCGTTGCATTGTCGGCGGCCGTGCGGCCCTTGGCGTCGCCAGAGGCATTGGCGTGTATCAGGCCGTAGAGCTTGGCGACGGTCAGGTTGCTGTCGCCGATCATGGGGTAGTTCACCTGGGCGCCGGTCACATCCTTGATGTCGTTCTTCCAGCGCTGGTGGTCCTCCACGGAATCCACCGAGATTCCAATCATCTTCACGCCGCGCTTGTCAAACTCGTGCTTCAGCTTCGCCATGGAGCCGAGCTCCGTCGTGCAGACCGGGGTGAAATCCTTGGGATGGGACACCAGAACCGCCCAGGAACCATCGATATAGTCGTGGAACTTGATCTTGCCTTCGGTGGTGTCGGCTTCAAAATCGGGAGCGATATCGCCTAATTGCAGTGTCATGACAGCCTCATCTTGGTTGTTATCCGTTCTATATAGGCTATTTTGCGTTCGTAATAAAGAACAAAATGGCTGGAAGTGAAGGCACGCCAGCTTTGTGGGAATCGCAACACTTGGTCTAAATGGACTCCAAACCGGAGATCCCGCCATGCGCTATATCCTGTCATTCCCAGCGATAGCCCTCGTCATCATCGCCTTCAACATCTTGGGGCTCACGGGCCAATGGATGGATTCCGAATCCCTGGTGTGGGACGGCATGTTGCCATCAGGCAGCGAGTTCTATTTGAAGGTCAGTGACTTCTTTATCATGGCCGGCCTCGTTGCCCTGTTCTTTGAAATCATCAAGGCGGCAAGGCTGGGGACGGGCACCATCGTTGACCACATGCTGTCCACCGCCACTTTCATCGTGGCTTTGGTTGAATTCCTGCTGGTGCCTTTTTGCGGAACCGCGGCTTTTTTCTTTCTCATGATCATGTCACTGATTGACGTTGTTGCCGGCTACTCCGTTTCAATTCTTGCAGCCCGACGTGATTTTTCTGTAGGCCGTAATGATGGCGGCGGACTGTAATTCATGGCCTTTGATGCAGGTCTCGCCCGCTCGATCGGCTTGACGCGGGAGGAAACTGCGGTTTTCCGCAAATTGGAGACGCCTGAAAAGATTCAGGATTTTCTCACCGGCATCCCGATCAACTTCGAGCCGCAGGGTGATACCTGCCAATCCGCTCGCATGGCCCTCCAAAACAACTCCTGCCATTGCATCGAAGCCGCATTCATCGCGGCAGCAGCCCTTCTGCTCCATGGCCAGCCGGCGTTGCTCATGGATTTCCAGGCCTCCGGCGATGATGACCATGTGCTGGCCCTGTTCAAACAGGACAAGCACTGGGGCGCCATTTCCAAGAGCAATTCCATCTGGCTGCGCTGGCGCGATCCGGTTTACGCAAGCCCGCGCGAGCTTGCCATGAGCTACTTCCATGAATATGTAAACGAAAAGCACAAAACACTGCGCCGCATTTCCAAGCCCTTCGATATCGGAAAATACGACCCCGATTACTGGCTGACGTCGCAGCAGAATTGCTGGGCCATGGCACAGGAGATTGACGCCAGTCCCCACGTTGATTTGATTTCAAAAGCCCAGGCAAGGAAACTGAAGCTCCGGGACTCGCTGGAAACCAGAGCAGGGGATTTCAAGGAGTTCACCCGCTAGGCGGCAATGCCTGCATGGAATCGTTCCAGGGCTTTCTTCAGCGCCGCGAAACACATTCCGTCCGTTGCCGTGCCAACCTCTTCGGCCATGATCGAAAGAGCCTTTGAAACCGGCATGGCGGCCCGGTAGGGGCGGTCAGCGGTAAGGGCATCGAATATATCGGCAACCGCCAGAATACGCGATTCCAAGGCGATTTCATCGCCTTTCAGGCTCTTGGGATAACCCTTTCCATCGAGCCTTTCGTGATGCGCGCTGGCGATGCTTGCAAGCTCCTGAAAAGCTGAAATGCGCGACAGGATCGCCTCCGTCTGCACCGCATGGCTTTTCATTTCCGCCCACTCATCCGCATCAAGCTTGCTGGGTTTGTCCAGAGTTGTATTGCTCACGCCTAGCTTGCCAATGTCATGCAAAAGGGCAGCACGCTTCAACCAGCGGCGGCGCTCCGATGTAAAGCCGAGTTCCGCCGCGATGAGATCGGCAAACAGCGTGACACGCTCACTGTGGCCTTTGGTAAAAGTGCTCTTCGAGTCGACGACTTCGGCAAAGCCGCTGGCGATGTCGTCGAGATAATCTTCATCGACGAGAGCCACATGATGGGCCGGCTCAATGTCATAAATGATCTCATTCAGATCTGGGCTATTCAACGAATCCCAAAAGGACGGCCGTCCTGAAACTCTGTGAAATGCCTCTGCAATTTCTGGATCAAACCAGGTTCCCGAACGGTTTTTGATTTCCCGCCGCGCCGCATCTTCACCATCGGCTTTCTGGAAAACGTCGGCCACCTGGGCAATCAACGCAATGCGGGAGTAAAGCGGAATATCATCACCGGCTACGCGTGCCGGCTTGCCATTTCCGTCCCAATGTTCGTCGAGATTGCCAATACCTTCTGCAACCGCTTCGCTGAAGCGCATCTTGCGGGCAATGTCCGCCCCGCGCTGGCACCGTGTTTGAATGAGTTCCGTGGAAATCTCGCCACCATTTTGAAAAATGTTGATGATGGCCCGGAAGCGCTCTGCGAGGCCCGCCTTGAGCCCCGTATGGCTCAGCACAAAGCGCAGTGCCTGCGGCAGGCTGCCATCAATAAGCTTGAAGTCCCTTTTGAATTCGAGATCGTTGACCAGATAGAGTTCGCAAATGCGCGCTGCGTTGCTGCTGCAACCCAGGTCCTTGAGTAACAGCGTATAATAGAGTTCCCAAATCTGAAGCTCGTCTAGCTCTAGCTCTTCGGCGATCTGAAGCCCGATCCAGCAGCAGCGCAAACTATGCCCCTCCGGCTGGCCCTCGGTAATGTCGAGGGCATGGCTGAGGGCGCTCAAAAGTTCTGAAAGACGGACTTCGGTAACCGGTTGCGGAAGGGGG
>CADEEO010000104.1:0-2942 GCA_902826365.1 uncultured Hyphomicrobiales bacterium
ATATGCGCGGTTCAATTCACGACGAAGCTGTAGAGTTGCTCCTATCCTCAATGTCGCAAAAAGGTGGCGAGGGCCTGCCAACTTCGTTCTATTTTGGCAAACCTGGAGCACGCCAATGGGAAAGGAACTTTGGTGTAGATTTCTATTACAAGGCCAACAAACTCAATCGGGCCGCGCTTTATGTTCGCGAGAAAGGGCCTGCCTACCTAAAATACCTCGCCATTAGTGACATCTGGAGTCTGCTTCAGGATTTTGTAAGAGAGAATTATTGGTACTTAATGTCTGATACTTTTTTTATCCAATTTGATGGTAGTTATGCTGAACGAATTTCTGCCATTGCAAAACTGCAATTTTCTGACGCGCTTGCTGTTTCCGAGATTTTTCAACCGCGCAATCAACTTACGCTTTTTCCTCTCGTTTCAGTGCAAGTAAAGTCAGATTTCGATTCGGAGGTATTTTTCCTGACAGAACCGGGGTCACTAACGGCCTCAAAACTTCCATCTAATATTGATCACCAACAAATTGCTCCGGCTAAATTTCCACCATTAATGGACTTCAAGGGGCGTCAGGAATTTCCAAATTCATGGTTAGGTATTCGCGCCCCAGCAATTCGAGTATCCAACAAAATGAAGGCTGCTATTCTAGGTGCCTTGGCTCTGACACCACTTCCTCGTTACCGCCATTCATTCTCCGACAGGAAAATGTTTGGTGGTTATTGCTCAATCGGCGATTCAATGACATTTGCTTTTGGAGCTGCCCACACCCCTCCACTAATGCAGAATATCCTTATCACTAAACAAGACCATGTTTGGTTAAATACTCTTTCGTTAAAGCTAGCAAAGAACGAACGAGCAGTGCGAAGACAGATCAAAGCCCTTGAGTATTTCTATCGCGCGTGGGAACTCGAACCATCTGACAGGTTTTCCGTCCTATGCATGACCTTGGACGCGATTTTTGGCATTAACGATACTGCAACGCAGGCAGTAATCGATGGCGTAAAAAATACACTTGGCCATCATATAAGCGATTCACGCCTAAGACAACTAATGCAACTCCGCGCTTCGGTTATACATGGAGGCGCACCGGACGTTTATGACTCAAGAAAGTATGGTCGCTACTACGATGATTATGAGGCAGATCCGATTCATGATCTTGAATTAGTCGCCGCTACTTGCTTACGGTTACAAATCTTCGGGGGCGCGCTAAAAGAACATCCAGACCCGAATGCCCAAATTATCGCTGAAGCGCAAGCTAAAGGCCGACTTCCAAAAAATTTATCTCTCGGTACAATACTGGAAGACTTTCCAACTTCAGATACACTCTAGATCACGCACAAATTCGAAGGCGTTTTGTTTGAGCATGAAACCCATTCACCAATAGAAGCAACGCTCAGGGTTCATCACAGACCCCAACTTTATAATCACAACATTTAATTCATGGGAACTTTTGGCCATCTGATGCGTTCGCAGCCTTGAACCCTGTGGCGAAAGGAGTCCCCCATGAACGCGCCATTCACATTGGATGACCTGGCATCCCGCAACATGAATCCCGAGAAGCTGGAAGCCTTGCGCCGTGTCTTTGATGCGGTGTGCGAGGAGGCGGCAATTCCGGAGAGCGCCAAGAGCGAGCGCAACGAGCTGGCCGAGAAAATTCTGACCGCCGGCATTTCAGTTGGCGAAACGCCCGGGTATGAAACTTTGCTGATGACTTACGCCCGCCGCGTGGTGGCGCACTACCGGCACTGACCTGGGTGGTCATCCGCGGGAACTGCTTTCCGCTGAAATCATTTTATAGGCGCGCGGCAAGGCGTCGTGTGGTTGTTGGACCAGGGTCCCCTCGCCAGCAATCGGAAGCCCCGCTGCTGGCTAGCGCGGGGCTTCCTGATTTTGCGGGATTACTGGGCGGCAGGCGGTGCGGCGGTGGGCGGCGGCGCAATGGGAAGTTCATTTGCTGGCGGCGCCCGGGTCGTATCATGCTGGGCAACCTGTGCCTCCTGGATTCCGCCATATTGGTTCGACACAAAGAGGAACACACCCACAAAGAGGGCAAGGGCGGCGCCCACGATCACAATAGCCGCTTCCGTGCTTAATTTTTCTCTCTCGGGATAGGCCATTTCAGCAATCCTCTGACGGAGCTTCCAATGTTAAAAACACGCCCAAGAAAAAATGGTTCCGGCCCGGCGGACTTTGCCGCGCCCGCCAAGCTTTCGTTACAGCCGTGGAACAGGGCCGGTCGGATTCGGAATGGGGCTTGGTTCCGGAATCGGCTGGGGGTGCGGATGCGGAGCCGGGTTGGGCCGTGGATTGGTTGCCATCGGAAAACTGCCTTCTTACGTTAACCCAAAACAACGCGACGGGAACGGATTGGTTCCGTCAGGCGGTGCCGCTCATCATTAAAAATTTCACGGTTATTTGAAGGACGGCTCCCTGTTTCCGATGTAATGTCCGCATTCAAACAGGCAAAGGAAATGTTCCATGGAAGAACAGAAATTGCCATCAACGGGAGCCAGGCGGCGGGTCGTCATCATCGACGATGAAGCCGCTTTCGCGGAAACCTTGACAAAAATGGTCAAAAGTTTTGGCTTTGACGTCACGATTTCAACCGATGCGAGGTCGAGCTACGCCTTTGCCCTTGAGAATACCGACATCGTTTTTGTGGACGTGCTGATGCCCAATGTTACAGGGCTTCAGGTCCTGGAAAAACTGGCGCAGCAAAAAGCGAGAGCTTCCATCGTCCTGATGAGCGGGCACCTGGAGCGTCTTGATGAGGCCGAAAAACTGGCTCGGAAACTGGAATTGAATCTCGTCGGCGCGCTGGAAAAGCCCTTTCGCGTCGAAGACGTGAAGGATGTGCTTCTCGTCGCGTGAGGCTCATTTCGGGTCGTAAGCCACAACCTCGATCTCCACCTTGCAGTCCACCATCATGTCGGCCCGCACGCAGGA
>CADEEO010000104.1:3042-6649 GCA_902826365.1 uncultured Hyphomicrobiales bacterium
AAATCGCCGGCCCGCACCGCCTTGGTGAAGGGCAGGCTGCGGCCGCCGGGGCCGGTGGGCGCTGCGCCAAATCTTTCAATCGTCATCATCACTCCTGTTCACATGTTGGCGCGCTTGAGGAATTCCTTCAGCCGCGCATTTTTGGGATTGCGGAAGAGCTTTGCCGAAGGCCCCTGCTCCGCGATCAGGCCTCCGTCCATGAAAATGGTGCGGTGCGCCACGTCCCTGGCAAAGCGCATCTCATGGGTGACGATCAGCATGGTAGTGCCCTCCTTCGCCAGCAGCTTGATGGTGTTCAGCACTTCGCCTACCAGTTCCGGATCAAGCGCCGAGGTGATTTCATCAAGCAGCACCAGCTTGGGATCCATCGCCAGCGCGCGGGCGATTGCCACGCGCTGCTGCTGCCCGCCTGACAACTGGTTGGGCAGATGCGCGGCGCGGTCCGCAAGCCCGACGCGGGAGAGCCACTTCATCGCAAGCTGCTGGGCTTCGCGTTTCGGCATGTGCCGGACCTTCGTCAGCCCGAGCATGACATTGCCGAGCGCCGTGAGATGCGGAAACAGGTTGAAGCTCTGGAACACCATGCCGGTCATGGCCCGCTGCCGCGCCAGTTCGCGCTCGCCAAGGCGTCGGCGGGCGTGGCCTTCGCCCTTGTAGCCGATGGCCACGCCGTCGAGCACGATTTCCCCGCCGTTGAAATCTTCCAGCAGGTTGACGCAGCGCAGCAGCGTGGTCTTGCCGGAGCCGCTGGCCCCGATGATCGACACCACCTCGCCCTTGTTCACCTCAAGGTCAACGCCTTTCAGGATTTCCACCGAGCCGAAATTCTTGGTGAGGCCGCGAATGGCGAGAAGTGTCATAGGGTCCTCATTGAAGCGCGAAGCGGCGCGAGGCAAATTTGCCGAGGCGCTC
Source organism: uncultured Hyphomicrobiales bacterium (assembly GCA_902826365.1). Lineage (GTDB taxonomy): Bacteria > Pseudomonadota > Alphaproteobacteria > Rhizobiales > Aestuariivirgaceae > Aestuariivirga. The sequence goes on from CADEEO010000104.1 coordinate 3,955, forward strand.
GATCACGGAATTGATCAGAAAATAGAGCAGCCCGCAGAGGCCGTAGAATTCCAGCGTCATGAAATTGCGCCCCACAATTTCCTGGGTGCGGAGCAGCAGTTCCCCCGTGCCGATGACTGAAAGCAGCGTCGAGGCCTTGACCAGTTCCGCCCCCGTGTTGACCCACACCGGCATGATCTGCCGCATGGCCTGGGGGATGAGCACATAGATGAGGATTCGCGGAAACGTCAGCCCGATGGCGCGGCCCGCATCAATCTGCGTGACCGGAATGGATTGCAGCGCGCCGCGGATGATTTCACCCATATGCGCCCCGCAAAAAATGGAAAGCGCGAAAAGCCCGGATTCAACCGCCGTGAGATTGATCCCGGCAAAGGTCAGGAGATAGAAGGAGGCCAGAATCAGCACCAGAACCGGAATGCCCCGGATGCAATCGACGGCCGCGCGGATTGGCAGGCGCACAGGCCACTTGCCATAGGTAAGGCCAATGCCGGCGAAGAGGCCGATGAGGCTGCCGAACAGGATTGAGGCGGCGGAGATTTCAACCGTCAGCAGCAGGCCCTGCGCCAGGGCCCAGCGGGCAGTCCATAATTCGTGGAGGAAATGTTCCATCGCGCCCTGCCTCAAAACTTCGGAAAGCGGCGTTCGAGCTGCCGCAGCCCCGCGGCAATCAGCAGGCAGGTCGCGAGATAGAGCACGCTGGCCGTAGCCCAGGCCTCCGCCACGCGGAAAGTCTCGGTGTTGAGCTTCCGCGCCTGGTAGGTGAGTTCCGGAATGGCGATCACGGCGGCCAGCGAGGTATCCTTGAATAGGGAGATGAAAGTGGTGCCCAGCGCCGGCAGGCAGTTGCGCCACATGATGGGCGAGATCACGTAAAGCGCCAGTTGAAACCCGGTAAGGCCAATGGCCCGGCCCGCATCGATCACGCCGCGCGGAACGCCCGCCAGCCCGGCGCGGAAAACTTCCGTCAGATAGGCGCCGGCATAAATCGCCAGGGAAAAAACAAAGCTCTCAAGCTTGCCCAGTCTGATGCCCGCTTGCGGCAGGGCGAAATAAACGAACAAGATAATGACAAGCAGCGGCGTGTTGCGGATCGCCGACACATAGATGCCGACAAGGCGCGATGCCAGCGGCGCCTTCCCCATGGTGGCAAAGGCGCAGAGCAAGCCAATGAGCATGCCGACAAGAACCGCGGCGACCGCGAGAGCCAGGCCCAATGCCAACCCGGAGAGGAAGTGATCGAAGTTGGCTTCGATCACCCCAAACTGGAAGGTATATCCCATGGCTCCCGCGCCCTGTCGCCCCGCGGATTAACGGAGTTCTTCGGGGAAGCCCACCTTTGGCTCCGGCGGCTTCACGCCAAACCACGTCTCGAATGATTTCGAATAGGTCCCGAATTCCACGCCCGTCATCGCCTCGCGGAAGGCAATGTTGACGAAGTTCAGGAAATCCTGATCGCCGCGCTTCACCGCGCAGGAATAGGTTTGCGGATTCCAGCCGTAGCCGCCATCCACATATTTACCGGGGTTCTGTTTCATGAACCATTGCAGCGATGACATATCGGTGGCCGCCGCATCCGCCCGGCCCGAATTCAGCGCCTGGTACATGAGATCAACGCTCTCATACTGGTCGACCTTTGCTTCCGGCAAGGCGTAATGCACCATTTCTTCGGCATAGACGTTCTGCAGAACCGAAACCGTGACGGCGCTGCCCGCGGCCTTCATCTCGTCGCGCGATTTATATTTGCCGCCGCCCACCATCATCAGGCCAACGCCTTCGCGGTAATAGGGAATGGTGAAGTTCACCTGCTGGGCCCGCTCGGCCGTGACCGTCATGAATTGGCAGGTGATGTCCACCTTGTCGGTGACAATGTTGGGAATGCGCGCGTCTGATGCCTGGTTCACATATTCGATTTTCGTGTCGTCGCCGAACAGGCCTTTGGCGACGATCTTGGCCACATCGACATCGAAGCCCGCCATCTCGCCCTTCTCGTCACGGAAATGCCAGGGCGGATTGCCCACGCCTGTGCCCACGATGAGCTTGCCGCGCGCCAGGATATCCTCAAGCTTGCCCGCCACCGCCGCGTTGCTGAATCCTGTGATCAGTGTTGCGGCGCACAGGCCCGCCAATAACGTGAATTTCCGTCTGTTCATGGCACCCTCCCAGGTGAATTGTGTTGTTCATTTTTGTCCTTTATAGTGGACATTATTCCTTTATAAAGGACAAGTGAACGCTATACGAGACTCGGAAAACATGCAAGTGCTATCCGGGACACCCAAGAGGAATTCATGGACGCGAGCCTAAAGAAGCCCGGCAGCAAGCCGGCGCGGGAAAGACAGAATGGGATTGACCGGGCGGTGGAGATTCTCGATGCCCTGTTGCGCACCCACACGCCGACCACGGTGGGCGATCTTGCCAAACAGATCGGGGCACCGCGCTCAACCCTCTATTCCATCACCAACCGCCTGATTGAGGCGGGCATTCTTGAGCAGGTGGGCGACGAGGGCACGGTTTACTTCGGCCAGACGGCCCATCTCTATGGCCGCGCCTATGCCGATGCCAATCCCCTGCACCGCCGCTGCCGCGAAGCGCTTGACCGGCTCGCCATGCAGACCGCCGCAACGGCGCAACTCTGCGCGCTGCGCGGCAACAAATATGTGGTTGTGGATACGCGCGACGGCTCCGGCGTTTTCCGGAT
>CADEEO010000104.1:6749-9765 GCA_902826365.1 uncultured Hyphomicrobiales bacterium
GCCGTGGCAACCCTGTGCTTCATCGTGCCGATTGACTCGGCCCCGGAACGCAAACGCGAATTGCTCGACAGGCTTGTTGAAGCAGCGCGCGAACTTTCAGATCAATAGGACGCTCAAACCTTCAGGCTGGTTCCCGCTCCCGGCAGCCACCGCAGTTCATCAACTTCCACCACCGTCTTGCCAATCGGAAACAGCGAGGCCAGCGCCAGCTTCACATGCGCCCAGGCGAAGGGAATGCCGATGATGGTGATGGCGAGGGCCGCCGCCGCGGTGATGTGCATGATGGCCAGCCACCAGCCCGCCAATACGAACCAGATGACATTGCCGATGGTGCCGAGCGCGCCCGTGCCAATGTCATGCTCGCCATGGAGCTGCTCGCGCGAAACGATGTCGTAGCCGAAGGGCCAGAAGGTGTAGCGCGCCAGCATGAAGCACGAGCGCGCCCAGGGAATGCCGATGATGGTGATCGCCATGAGCACCCCGGCCAGGATCCAGCCAAGCCCCGCGAAAAATCCGCCGAGCACGAACCAGAGGATGTTGAGGATGAAGATCAGCATATGCGTTGCCCTCCTGAGCGGGAATGCAGATGGGAACACCCTGCCCTGATTTCAAGACAAAGCAAAGGCCATCTCATCCCGCCAGGAAGGCCGCCACCTCTTCCTGGAACTTGCCCCAGCCGGGATCGGTTTCGAGGATCAGGTGGTTCTGCCCTTCCAGTCCCACAAAGCGCGCGCCGGGAATTCCCGCCGCCAGAATCCGGCCCTCTTCAAAAGGCTGCACCGCATCATCGCGGCAATGCAGGACGAGCGTCGGCACCTTGACCTGCGGCAAGAGCTTGAGCACGTCCATGTAGTCCGACACCAGCCTGATGCGCACCGCGTTGTCCGGCGAGGTGGTGTTGCGCTGCAGGTCATTGAACCACGCCATCTGCTCCGGCGTGCCGCCGGGCACGAAGAGCGACGTGAATATCTGGCGGAAGGCCGGGTTCTCCTGGCCCCATCCCGTGCGCATGAGGGTGATCATGGCCTCCGCCTGCTCGATGTCCACGCCGTCGCCGCGCAAGCGCCGCCCGCGGGCAAAGCCGCCGTAGAGCACCAGCTTGCTCACCCGCTCCGGATGCTTCACCGCATAGGCAATGCTCACCGCACAGCCCTGCGAGGCGCCGAACAGGGCGAAGCGCTTGAGCCCCGCCGCATCCACCACGGCCTCGAGATCGCGCACGAAGGCATCGAAGGAAATATCCTGCACATCCCAGTCCGACAGGCCGTTGCCGCGCGCATCATAACGGATGAGCTGCCGCCCGCCCGCCATCCACTTCAGCATGTGGCTCCACACCGGGCTTTCCCAGTCATACTCCAGGTGATTCAGCCAATTGCCGGCCTTCACCAGCGGCGGCCCGCTGCCCACCTTGGCATAGGCAATGCGCACGTTATTGCCGGAGGTGCAGAAACTGATTTCCTGGCGCAGCGCTGATTCCGGCTCCGGGACGGCGTCCGTTTCATCGGAAGCAGTTATGACTTCCGCGGTAAAACGGTAACCCCGGCGCGGAACGGTCTTGATCAGTTTCTGCCTGGCGCCGCTGTCGCCGATGGCCTTGCGCGCCGCATTGATCCGGCTGGTAAGCGTTGAGAGCGAAACAATGCGGCCAGCCCACACGGCGTCAAACAGCTCCTCGCTGCTCACCACCCTGTCCTGATTCGCGATGAGATGGACCAGGAGGTCGAAAACCTGCGGCTCGATATCGACAGGTTTGGAGCCGCGGCGCAGTTCAACCCGCCCGGTATCCAGCACAAAATCATCGAATTCATACCGCAAGCGGGCCTCCTCAGCCGTCCGGGGGCCTTCTACCGCGTTAATCAAGGGCTTCTCAAGATAAAATCAAGGCGCTCTCAAAGTCTTGCTGCGGCGCGCGCACTACACACCGCGCCATGGACCGGGCCGGTACGCCTTAAGAAAAACAACGGCGGCTCTCAGCCAAACGGTTCACTTTGAACTTAACTCTAAACACTAAGGATAGACTAAAAATGAAGACTCTTTTTGTTTCCCTCGCAGCCCTCGTGGCCGTTTCGGGCGCCGCCCTTGCCTCGGATCGCAACGACCCCCGCGATCTGGATTCCAACTTCAGCAAGTTTGCAGCCCAGAACCAGGCTGAAACCTATGCCACTGACAGCAACGCCCTGGGCGTCGTCAAAGGCAGCACGAAGAAAACCGCCTTCGAGCGCATGAACGAAATCTCGGAAGAAGGCGGCAAGGACAGCGGACGCGATCACGATCACGATTCCCCGGTCTAAGCCCCACGTTTCTACGAGATGCGGCCGGGCAAGACCCTCGCCCGGCCGCAAATTTTTTTACCCCACTTTTCCCTGCAAGGACCGACCATGTTTTACGATACTTCAAGCACCGCCAGCCACCGCCCAAGCGTTATGGCCATCGCCGCCCGGCCCTGGCAAATGCTCGCCAGCCTGATGCTGCAGCGCCAGACGCGCACCGCGCTTTCGGCGCTGAACGACCACATGCTCAAGGACATCGGCATTTCGCGCGGCGAAATTGAGCGGATTTCCCGTGGCACCGCGCCTGCGCGCTTCACCCGGTTCGGCAGATAATGCGCCTGCCGCAATTCTGCTTTCTCCTGGCCAGCGTCACCGCGCTGGCTGGAATGAGCCTGGGGATTTACATGGGGCTGGCCCAGGATCATAGCCTGATGCCGGTGCACGCCCATCTCAACCTGATCGGCTGGGTGACGATGTTCCTAATGGGCCTGTATTACGTGACCCATGAGCAGGCCCTTGGCCGCCTGGCGGCTGTGCAGGTGGGCGCTAGCGTTGCGGGCTATGTCTCAATGATGACAGGCCTCGCCATCATGCTCTCCACCGGGCATGAACGGCTTATGCCGCTGGTCATCGCCGGCTCCCTGCTGGTCTGGCTGGGCATGCTGATGTTCGTCGTCATCATCTGGCGGACCGGCCGCCAGCAATAACTAAGCCGCGTTCTTCTTGGCGAAGATTCCCCAGACGAA
>CADEEO010000105.1:0-1877 GCA_902826365.1 uncultured Hyphomicrobiales bacterium
GCCTGGAGGGCTGCTGCCACTTCGGCGGGGTTGTGGCCATCGACGCGGCTCACATTCCAGTTGGCGGAGGCGAATCGGGCGAGCTGGTCGGTCGAATCAGACATGCTCACTTTGCCGTCAATGGAGATGCCATTGTCGTCCCACAGCACGATGAGGTGGTTGAGCTTCAGGTGGCCCGCCAGGGTGATGGCCTCGTGCGAAATGCCTTCCATCAGGCAGCCGTCGCCGGCCAGCACATAGGTCTTGTGGTTGACGAGATCATTGCCGAAGCGCGCGGCCAGGTGGCGTTCGGCAATGGCAAAGCCCACGGAATTGGCAATGCCCTGGCCGAGCGGCCCGGTGGTGGTTTCAATGCCGGAGGCATGGCCATATTCCGGGTGGCCGGCAGTCTTGGATCCCAATTGCCGGAAGTTTTTGAGCTGCTCCAGCGTCATATCCTTGTAACCCGTCAAAAACAGCAGGGAATACAACAACATGGAGCCGTGGCCGGCGGAGAGGATGAAGCGGTCACGATCCGGCCAATGCGGATCGCTGGCATCAAAATTGAGGAATTGGGTGAACAGCACCGTGGCAAAATCCGCAGCACCCATGGGCAGGCCGGGATGGCCCGAATTGGCTTTCTGGACGGCATCCATGCTCAGCGCGCGGATGGCATTGGCCATGGATTTATGCATGTCGGGGGAGGGAGCATTCATTCTCGGGGAAATCCTTGAGGGCAGCCGCAATCGGGCTTCTGAATAACAGCAGTTAGGCCCCTGTCAACCGGGCTTTTCCAGCGGTTTATAGCGGCAAATTAAACTATTGAAGTGCGTTTGTTTACGTAACATATTGGGATCGGCGGCAAATTGAATGATTTGCCAGCGGGTGATAGGGCAGCGTGAGACCAGTATTAGTGTCCGATCACGCGCCGGAAAATGTGGTGGCGGTTATGTTTAATGCTTCAGGCTGTTGCCCTGGGGCGAAACGTGATCTAGGGACGGACATGGTTGATACACAAAAACTGAACGATGCCTTCGATCGTTTCGACGCGGCGTTGAAAACATTTGAAGGGGCGCTGGCCAAGAAGCAGGCGGTGGCCTCCGAGGCGGAAGCTTTGCGCGGCGACCGCGCGAAGATCGCTTCGGAGCTTGACCTTGTGCGCAGCAAGGCGACTGAGCTTGTCACTACAAACAAATCGGCTGTCGGAAAAATTGACGCGGCCATGTCTCGCATTCGCGCTGTGCTGCACAGCAACAGTGGGGGCTGAGGCATGGCCAATGTTGTCGTCTCGGTTGCTGATCGTCCTTATACGATGCAGTGCCCCGATGGTGAGGAAGACCATCTGCGCGAACTCGCTTCGCTGCTCGACGCGGAAATCGTGCGCATCAAGCAAAGCGTCGGCTCGATCGGCGATATCCGCCTGCTGGTGATGAGCGGCCTGATGGTGGCGGACCGCCTGTCCGAAGCCATACGCAAGATTGAATCGCTGGAGGACCAGATCAAGGGCCTGCGCGAGTCACGCAACCAGGCGCAGGCGCAGACGAAAGACATGGAAGCGAAATTCGCCGCGCGGCTGGAAAGCGCCTCGGCGAGACTTGAAAGCATTGCGAAGGCGATGAAGTAGGAAGACTAGCTTGGCTGCGTCTTGTCATGCCCGCGTTTGACGCGGGCAGCTTCTTTTTTTGAGAATCAAACAATGGCGAAGCGCGGTTTTTTTCTGGCGGGAATGTGCCGGTAAAATTAAGTTTTCTTAACTGTTCTGGCGTGCCGGCGTTGCCTACTTAGAGCGTGTTCGCACGTGTTTTGCGTCGGACGCCGGATTGGAGTTTCTTCCACCGGGAATTGAAACTGCCCGTGGTCGGCGCACGGGCATCAAAACGAAGGAATAGTGAAATGAA
>CADEEO010000105.1:1977-9538 GCA_902826365.1 uncultured Hyphomicrobiales bacterium
AAGGCCTACATACAGCCTTGGCGGGCTGCCCGGTTTGTGCGGAACATTTTTTCCCAGGGCCTATAATCGATCTTTAGGGAGCTGTCCCTGGGCTGGACCGTGGTCCGGCTTAAACGGCGCCCACCTACGTGAGTAGGGACCCGGGATCGTCAGTTCCCACGGCTCATGGTGGCTCGCCGCTCGATTTAGAAAGAAGTGCTGCATTGAGTCTTGCTGAAATAAAACGCCTGGCGCGAAGCAAGGCTACCCTCATCAGAGATGATGTGCATGAGATGGCAAAATCCGGCGCCGGAGCGGCGCTGGCTGCGCGGGGGATTCCTGTTGCCAGAAACTCTCAAAACAATATCATTTCGGCGTTTCATTCTTTTGGCACCGAAATCTCCACGTTCGAACTTTTCGACAAGCTGGTGGCCGATGGCTGGATTACCGCCTTGCCGGTGGTGGTTGCCAAGAACACACCACTGGTGCTCCGGCAATGGAAGCCAGGGGATGCTTTGGTGCTTGGGCGCTGGGACATTCAGGTTCCGCCTGCGGAGGCTCCCGAAGTTCTGCCCGATGTCTTGCTGGTTCCCCTCCTGGCCTTTGACCGAAGGGGCTTTCGCCTGGGCTATGGCGGCGGGTTTTATGATCGCACCCTGGAAAAGCTGCGGGGTCTCAAGAAAGTGACGGCTATTGGCATTGCCTATGCGGGCCAGGAAATGGATACGATTCCCCGCGACGATTTTGACCAGCGCCTGGATTGGATCATGACGGAAAAAGAGACCTTCAAATGCGGCTGATCTTCCTGGGTGATGTGGTTGGCAAAACCGGGCGCGATGCGGTAGCCCGTGAACTGCCGCTCCTGCGCGAGCGCTACAAGCCTGACATTGTGGTGGTGAATGGGGAGAACTCCGCGCATGGCTTTGGCATCAGCCAGGACATTCACCAGAAATTGCTGAGCAGTGGCGCGGATGTCGTGACCCTCGGCAACCACGCCTTTGACCAGCGCGAAACTCTGGTTTTCATTGAGCGTGAGCCCAATCTCATCCGGCCGTTGAATTGGCCCTCCGGCTGCCCCGGGCGCGGCACCTGCATGGTGGAAACGGCCAAGGGCCAGCGGGTGCTGGTGATGAATGCCATGGGCCGGGTGATGATTGAGCCGATGCTGGATGATCCCTTTCCGGCAGTGGGGCGGGAGCTTGAGCAATGCCAGCTGGGACGGGACTGCGATGCCATTCTCATTGATTTCCACGGGGAGGCCAGTTCCGAGAAGATGGCCATGGGGCATTATGTGGATGGCCGGGCCAGCCTGCTAGTGGGAACCCACACCCATGTTCCTACGGCGGACCACCAGATTCTGTCCGGCGGCACGGGCTATCTGACCGATGCGGGCATGTGCGGCGACTATGATTCCGTGATCGGCATGGACAAGGTGGAACCCCTCAACCGCTTCCTGCGCAAGCTCCCGGTGGAGAAATTCAAGCCCGCCGAGGGGCCGGCCACGGTGTGCGGCGTGGCGGTCGAGACCGATGACCGGACGGGCCTTGCCACCCAGATTTCGCCAATCCGGCTGGGAGGCAGGCTGTCGCAGGCCGAGGTGCCTTTCTGGTGAATCGGCGCAAGTATGACAATAATTCTGCGTCAGGCGTAAAAAAACTCTAGTGACCTTTTCTCACGCTGTGCTTAGTATCTTTTCCAGCGCCTCGAAATAAGAACTGAAGTCAGGGCCGCCCACAGGGTTGCGGCGGCACTTAACAAAGTCGGCGGGGTCGTGGTCAAGGGGAGGACGTCTTAGCTTGCCGTGGTGGGAAGGCCAGCACTTGTGCTGGGCTGCCATAGCCTGTTGGATTTCTTCTCCATAACGCTATTTCAGCCGGAAAACCGGCGCTTTTGGAGGAGTTACATGAAGAAACTTTCAATCCTGTTCACAGCCGCGCTGCTTGCTGGGACGGCCTTTGCTGCATCGGCCAAGGCCGGCGACGAACTCACCGTCACATCCTGGGGCGGCGCCTATTCGATGAGCCAGCGCAAGGCTTATTATGAGCCCTATAATGCGGCCGGCAACAAGATAACCGAGGCCGAGTACAATGGCGAGGTGGCCAAGATCAAGGCCATGGTTGAAGCCAATGCCATCACTTGGGACGTGATCGACGTCGACTCGGCCACAGCGCTGCAAGGTTGTGCGGAAGGCGCTCTTGAAACCATCGACTGGGCCAAGCTCGGTCTCGACAAAGCCAAGTTCCTCGGGGCCGATATTTCGGAATGCTCGGTTCCAACCATCGTGTATAGCACCGTGTTTGGCTACGATACCTCGAAGCTGAAAGACGGCCCGACCTCGATCAACGATCTGTATGACCTCGCCAAGTTTCCCGGCAAGCGTGCCCTGCAGAAGAACCCCACTGTCAACCTTGAATGGGCGCTGATTGCTGATGGCGTGCCTGCAGCTGACGTTTACAAGGTTCTGGCAACGCCAGAGGGCGTGGACCGCGCCTTCAAGAAGCTCGACACCATCAAGAGCGAAATCGTCTGGTGGGAAGCTGGCGCCCAGGCTCCGCAGCTTTTGGCTGATGGCCAGGTCGTCATGACCTCTGCCTGGAACGGCCGCCTGCAAACGCCAATCGATGTTGACGGCAAGCCGTTCAAGATCGTGTGGGATCATCAGGCGCTTGACTGGGATTTGTGGGCGATCACCAAGGGCACACCAAAGCTCGAAGAAGCCTATCGCTTCCTCGCTTTTGCTTCGGGTGCAAAGCCTCAGGCTGAGCAGACCAAGCACATTGCTTATGGTCCTGCCAATGCTGACGCCATTCCGAATGTCGACCCCAATACGCTGGCGAAACTGCCGACAGCGCCCGATAACCTGAAGACGGCGTGGAATCTCGATGCACAGTTCTGGGCCGACCATGGCGACGAGCTGAAAGAGCGTTTCAACGCATGGCTTGCCAAGTAAGTCATCCGGGGCGGGAGGCAACTTCCGCCCCGATTCTTTTCCGGTTATGGGGCGCTGATGACTGATGACGTGATGCGGGCGGCGGACGGCACGCCATTGAAGATCAAATTGCGCCAGGCAGAGCGCCGCGAGGTGAGACGGGCATTCATGCTCATTGCGCCTCTCTTCCTGTTCATTGTTATTTCGTTCCTGATTCCCATCATGGTCATGCTGAAGAACGCCTTCCATGATCCGGATATCGTCAACAATTTGCCGCAGACTACCGAACTGCTGCGCCAGTGGGACGGCAAGGCACTTCCGAACGAAGAGGTGTTCGCGGCCTTTGCGGCGGACCTCAAAACCGCCAGCAAGGCCAGAACCGTGGCCCTCATTGGCAAGCGCCTGAATTATGAAATCCCCACGCTCAAATCCAAAGTGACCGTCACCGCCCGGAAGCTCGACAAGATCAATATGGGACCCTGGACAGAAGCCGTCATAGCGACGGATCCGATTTGGAAAGACGTTTTCACCTGGACCGTGGTGAAGCGGGCGGGCAGCGCCTTTACTCCCTATTACCTGCTGAGCGCCCTGGACCTGAGGCAGGGCGCGGATGGGGGGGTTGAACGAACGCCTGAAAACCGGCGGATTTACTTGCAGGTGCTGGGCCGCACTTTGGGGATCAGCGTGCTGGTGACCTTATTCACACTCATTCTCGGCTATCCGGTCGCCTTCATGCTGGCGACGCTACCGCAGCGGACCGCCAGCATCCTGATGATATTCGTGCTGCTGCCGTTCTGGACGTCGCTTCTGGTGCGCACGACCGCGTGGACCATTCTGCTCCAGGATGGCGGTGTCGTAGCGCAATTCCTGCACATCACCGGCATAACCTGGATTTCCAATGTGCTTGGGTTCATGTCGGGTGAGCCGCAACTGTTCAAGACGCGCTTCGCCACCGTGCTGGCCATGACCCATATCCAGTTGCCATTCACGCTTCTGCCCATCTACAGCGTGATGAAAACCATTTCGCCCACCTATATGCGCGCGGCGAAATCATTGGGGGCGACGCCATTCCACGCTTTCCGCACGGTTTATGTGCCGCAAACCTTGCCCGGCGTGGCGGCGGGCTGCCTTCTCACCTTCATTCTTTGCCTCGGCTATTTCATTACACCGGCGCTGGTTGGCGGCGGATCAGACAACATGATTGCCGGCTTCATTGATACGGCCATGAACAACGAGGGCAACTGGGGCAAGGCTTCAGCCCTTGGCTTTGTGCTGCTCACCGCCACGCTCATTCTCTATTACGTTTACAACCGCCTCATCGGCATCGACAAAATGAAATTGGGTTAGTCGCCATGGCCCTGCCAGCTTACACGACAACCTCTGAAAAGATTTCCCACTATGGCTTGCGGGTTTTCGTGGGCGCGGTGCTGCTGTTCCTGATCGCGCCAATCCTCGCCATCATGCCGCTGTCGTTTAATTCCGAAACATTCTTCAGCTACCCGATGCCGGGGTTTTCGACGCGGTGGTACACCGGGGGCGATGACGGCTTTTTCACCAATGCGCGTTGGACTAGCGCCGTAAAACTTTCAGTTTTTGTGGCCTTTGCGACGACGGTTCTGGCAACCTGCCTCGGAACGCTGGCGGCCCTTGGCCTGTCCCGCTCCAACGTTCCGGGCCGTGCGGCGATCATGGCCGTGTTGATCTCGCCCATGATCGTTCCGGTGATCATTTCGGCGATTGGCCTTTTTTTCTTTTATGCCTACACGGGTTTGAATGGCACGTTGATCGGGATCATCCTCGCCCACACGGCGCTGGCCACGCCCTTCGTGGTGATCACGGTGACGGCAACGCTGATGAGCTTCGACCGCACGCTCATGCGGGCAGGCGCCTCACTTGGCGGGGCTCCCCACACGGTGTTCTTCAAGGTGGTGCTGCCGCTTATCCTGCCGGGGGTTATTTCAGGGGCGCTGTTTGCCTTCGTCACGTCCTTCGACGAAGTGATCGTGATCCTGTTCATCGCCGGGCCGGAACAGCGGACGCTGCCACGCCAGATGTTCTCCGGCATCCGCGAGTTGATCTCGCCCACCATCACCGCCGCGGCAAGTGTGCTGATTGTCTTCTCAACTGTCATGCTGGTGACGGTTGAACTGCTGCGGCGCCGGGGCGAGCGCCTTCGCGGGATCAGGAGCTAGGCGCGGCGCTTGAAATGCATGGGAAGCGGCGTTGCCGTTTCCGCCATGGATGCTGGCTTTGCGTAAGCCTTCATGAGATTTGCAGCACCTGGAAGATCATCTGCGGCCAGCGACTGGCCGATCTGGTTTGACATGTCTGAGAGGGTAGCGATGGATGCGAAGAGACGGCCGATGGGGGCTGTATCTGCCAAGCTGCGGACCTTTCGAAGGGCGCTGGAACAGGCGCCAGCAAGATTATCTTCACTCGAGAACGAGAACTCTTCGACCATACGCGACTTGATTGTCATTAACTCACACTCCACCAACTGATCCGCTTAAGTTGACCTATCGTTCTTAACGGCGGGTAAACGGAATGGGGGTGGCTTGAATCACCATGGCTCACAAGGCTATAACGCTCACGGATTACAGTTTTTTGAGGGTTTTATGGCGGGTCATTCACAGTTCAAAAATATCATGCACCGGAAGGGCAAGCAGGACAAACTCCGCTCCAATGCCTTTGCCAAGCTGGGACGCGAGATAACTGTTGCGACAAAGGCAGGCCTCCCGGACCCAGCCATGAATGCCCGCCTCCGGCTTGCGGTGCAGAACGCCCGGGCGGGAAACATGCCGTGGGACACGATCGAGCGCGCGATCAAAAAGGCCTCGGGCGTTGATGCGGAGAATTTCGATGCCATGCGCTATGAAGGCTATGGGCCGGGGGGCGTTGCCATCGTGGTTGAGGCGCTGACCAACAACCGCAACCGCACGGCCAGCAATGTGCGCGCCCTGTTCACCAAGTATGGCGGCAACATGGGGGAGACCGGTTCGGTGAGCTTCATGTTTTCGCGGGTTGGCGAGATTTCCTATCCGCTGGCCAAGGGCAATGCCGATGCGCTGCTCGAGGCGGCGATTGAGGCCGGGGCCGATGATGCGGTGAGCGACGAGACCGGCCATGTCATTACCTGCTCGTTCGAAAATATCGGCGAGGTCTCGGCCAGCCTGGCAAAAAAACTTGGCGATGCGGAAAGCGTGAAGATCGTCTGGAAGCCGCAGACAATGACGCCGCTTGACCAGGAAAAGGCCGAGACGCTGCTGAAGCTGGTTGATGCGCTTGACGATGATGATGATGTGCAGAATGTCTTCAGCAATGCGGATATTCCCGACGAGGTGATGGCCAAGCTGGATGCCTAAGGTCCGCATCATCGGCATTGACCCGGGCCTGCGCAATACGGGCTGGGGCATCATCGAGGCGGAGGGCACGCGGCTCTCCTATGTGGCCGATGGCAGCGTTCATTCGGATGCGGATGCGCCGCTGGCCATCCGGCTGCTGCAGATCCATACGCAGCTTGCGGGGATTTTGCAGCGCTATGGGCCAGATGAAGCGGCCATTGAGGAAACCTTCGTGAACAAGGATGCGCGCGCCACGCTGAAGCTCGGGCTGCGCCGAACGGAGCGCCGTGCGGGCCGCGTTGGCATCGCCGGAGGCAATCGCCTCCTCGACTTTGCGCATGGCCGTACGGACACGTCCTTTGCGCGCGATATTGACGGTCTGACGCCGCGCGTTGCGACGAATCCGCTTCTCGGCCGATTTATGTTGAGCCATGAGTCTCTCGCTTTTCGGGAATATCTGCCGGCGAACCCGGTAAATCCACGGATTGCCCTTGCGCGGGCTTATATCGCCCGCGCGCGATACGGGTCAAGGCAGCCGTCCTAGCGTACGCCGCGCCGCGAGACCGCTACCGGTTGCGGAACTTCGGCGGACGCTTCTCGGAGAAGGCGGCCATGCCTTCCTTTTGATCTTCGAGCGCGAAAGTGGAATGGAACACGCGGCGTTCGAACTTGAGCCCCTCGGCCAGCGTCGTCTCGAAGGCGCGGTTGACGGATTCCTTGGCCATCATGGTCACGGGCCGCGATAGCGCGGCGATCTTGGCCGCGGTCTTGAGCGCTTCGTCGACCAATTCGGCGGCGGGCACGACGCGGCTGACCAATCCGCAGCGCTCGGCCTCGGCCGCGTCCATCATCCGTCCGGTTAGGCACATTTCCATCGCCTTCGACTTGCCGACGAAGCGCGGCAGGCGCTGGGTGCCGCCCGCGCCGGGAATGGTGCCGATGGTGATCTCGGGCTGACCGAAACGCGCCGTGTCCGCCGCGAGAATAAAGTCGCACATCATCGCGACCTCGCAGCCGCCGCCGAGCGCATAGCCGGCCACCGCCGCAATGATCGGTTTGCGGCAGGTCGTGACGCGCTCCCAACCCCTTGTGATGAAATCGGACAGGTATACGTCCATGTAGGTCTTGTCGCGCATCTCCTTGATGTCGGCCCCCGCGGCGAAGGCCTTGTCGCTGCCGGTCAGCACGACGGCGCCAATGCCGTCATCCGCCTCGAAGGCGTCAAGCGCGTGGCCAAGATCCACGATCAGCGCCGCGCACAGCGCGTTCAGCGCCTTGGGACGGTTGAGCCGAATCAATCCGACCGCGCCGT
>CADEEO010000106.1:0-8833 GCA_902826365.1 uncultured Hyphomicrobiales bacterium
CCGAGCGTAGTCACCAGCTTGTCGGCAGGTATCGTGGCCAGCGGGGTGTCGGCCGTCTCGTCCTCACCGCGCAAGTGGCTGCCCGCAACGCTTGCAAACATCCAGCCTGCATCATAGCCCATCTCCAATTCGACGCCCCAAAGAAGGGCCTTGGATATGTTCACATACTGGTAGGTGTCATCGGTGTAGTCAAAAAATGGAGGGCCGCTGTCGCCATCGGGATCCAGAAACGCCGCGCCAATATAATCCTTCACCTTGTTGCGGAAGGCCCCTGCGCGGAAGGTGAGTTGGTCATCGTCCTGTAAGACATTCTCAAAGGCGCCCGTAAACCCGGCCTCGAAATTCTGAGCCGTTTCGGGAACCAGGTCCGGGTTTGGCAAGAACTGGAATGGGGATGGCGGCGGATGGAAACCACCAATCATGGTTTCGGTCACTGAAGGCGCACGGTAGCCTTCGGCAAAGGTTCCGTAGAACTTCAGACCGCTAAGGCTTGTACCGGCGAAGGGCTTCAATACCAGTGTTGCCTTGGGCGAGAAGTTTGTGCCGTCGCTGTCGACCGTATCGCCCTTGAGTTCGTAAGCGTCAAAGCGTCCGGCAACGATGACTTCCAGCATGGAGCCAATCTCGACCTGATCCTGAATGAAAGCGCCGCCCGCAGTCCGTTCGCCCGAGGGCGTGAACAGGTCAGCCGTGCTGATCGGGTCCACGACTTTTACATTGTCCTGAAAAATATCAGCGCCAACAGTCAGGCTGTGCCTGAGGCCACTTGTTTCAAAACGCGATGTGTTGAACACATCAGCGCCGTAAGTGTCGATCTCGAATGTGCGGTGCAGGCCGATAAGCAATGGATTGGTGGCGGTCAGGCGTTCCTGATCCTGAAGCGTGCCGGTCCAATAGGCGCTTGCGGTCAACTCAATAAGATTATTGCCGGGCGCGTCGATCTGGTATTTTGCGGCAAGGGTCTCCGCCTTGACTTCATTGCCATAGCGGCTTGTGGCCGTGCCGTTTGCAAAATCATCGTTGTTCACGAGATAGCTGACGTCGAGGCGCTGGCCCTCGGCGGGCGTGAGGGTTGCCTTCACAAGCCCCGCCTGAATTTCGCGGTTACTGTCTGCCACAGTATTTCCGTCACCGTCCTCGTAATCATCCGAGTCGCGATAGACAAAGCTGCCAAGCAGCCCGCCGTATTCGCCAAGACGCATCGCGCCTGTGGTGCCCGTCAAAAGGCCGTCGCCATTGGTGCTGTAGCGGAGCCTTTCCCGCACGGCGACGTTCTCGCCTTCCCTTAGGAAGGACAGGGAATCGATGGTCTCGAATGAAACCACGCCGCCAATGGCGCCGGAGCCATAGACGTTGGCCACGGGGCCGCGGGTGACTGTCACCTGCTGCATCATTTCCGGCTCGAAGTAGAACATGCCATCGGCGTTATGGCCGGTGCGCTGGAAGTTCTGGCGGGCGCCATCAATGGTGACGGCCACACGGCCAAAGTCCTGGAGGCCGCGGACGTTCACCGCCTGGGCGGGGTCATTGGCGTTTTCTTCGGTGCTGACACCCGGCATCGGAGCCAGAACATCGCTGACGCTTGAGCCGCCGTGCTGCTCAAGGTCTTTACGGGTAGCAACGCTCACGCCGCCCACCGCGTCTGCCAAGGACTGCTTCACCTTGGAAATGATGACGGTGATGAGATCGAGTTTGGTTTCTTCCTGGGCAACCGCAGCGCTTGAAAGCGCCACGAGTGTGGAACTTGCAAGCAGGGTCCGTAGAATTGAATGATAACGCATAACACCAGCCCTCTTTTTTTGATTGTTTGTGGGCTGGCGGACGGATGCGATTGGATCGCATTCCGCGTAGCTGGCTGATCCTCACGATCACTCAAGACTCGCGAAGCTGCTTGACACTTAGTGATAACCGACTTAATTAGTCAACTATTAAATCAAACAATATCATATATTTGAATCATTCAAATCTGAGGGGACTAGCTGATCGCCATGTTCCGTACTCTCACGGACTGCGAACAATGATGAGCAAAACTATCACCATTTCAAACCTTCCCCCGCCCAAGGAGCGCGAGCCCCTTCATCTCCCGCCCAAGACCCAGTCCTCGTCGCATTATACCAGCAACGACCTGTTCAAGGGCCAAAGTGAAATCCTGATCGAGCACCAGGGCGCCGAATACCGCCTGCGGATCACGCGTTCGGGCGGACTGATTCTCAACAAATAGCAGAAGGTATTACGATGCAGATGCGCAATGCGGCCGTTTTGAAACTGTCACGCCGACACACCCTTCTGGGTTCGCTGGCGCTGCTCGGCGGCCTCAGCAAGGCTTCCCTTGCGGGGACAATCACCGATGCGGGGAAAGCTTCGGTTTCCGCCACCGCGCCGAAACGCATCGTGACCATCGGCAGCGCCATTACCGAAATTGTTTTTGCACTCGGCGAGAAAAGCAACGTGGTGGCCATTGACCTGACGAGCATGGGCGTTGCCGGGGCGCAGGGCCTGACCAATGTTGGCTACATGCGGGCCCTTTCAACCGAAGGCGTGCTGTCCCAGGCCCCTGACCTCATCTGCGTCTCCAGCGACTCAGGCCCGCCCGCGGTTCTTGATGCGCTGCGGGCATCGGGCGTTCCCTTTGCCCTCATTCCCCATGCGCCAACGATCGAGGGTATCAAGGTCAAGGTCACTTTGCTTGGAACCTTGCTCGACAAGGCGGCGGAAGCGGAAAAACTCAGTGCCGATATTGATGTGGCTTTCGCGAAGCTGGCGGAAAAAATCGCCACGGTGAAGCAGCGACCCAAGGTTCTGTTCGTTTTGAGCCTGGCCGACAACCGCATCATGGCGGGAGGCCACACGACGGCGGCCGACACCATGATCACCCTTGCCGGCGGGGTAAACATTGCCACATCATTTGCCGGCTACAAGCCGATCAGCGCTGAAACCATTCTTGAAACACCGCCGGATGCTGTCGTGATGATGAACAACGGGGAAAACTCGCATGAGACGGGCGAAGTTTTCGCCAACACGGCGTTCGTGGGTTCGCCTGCCGCAAAATCTGGCGCGCTTTTCAAAATGGACGGCTCTTATCTGCTGGGCTTTGGCCCACACACGGCGGAGGCCGCCACGGAACTTGCACGGAAGCTTCATCCGGATCTGCCATTGTGACAGCCGTCACATCGGCCATGGGAAAACTGGCAGGGCAGCAGCGGGAACAACACCGCATATTGATTCCGGCTCTGATCGTTATTCTGGCGTTGATGTCCGTGGCCTCAGTGGCGACTGGTGCGGTAAAAATTGATGTTTCATCCCTGCCGGGCATTTTGTTTGGCAGCGGCCAAGCATCGGCGCGCGACGGCGTCATTGTCTGGTCGGTGCGGCTGCCGCGCACTTTTCTTGCGGTGCTCGTCGGCGCATCACTGGCGGCAAGCGGTGCCGTATTGCAAGGCCTGTTTCGCAATCCCCTGGCGGATCCGGGCCTGGTCGGCGTTTCATCGGGATCGGTTCTCGCCGCGGTTGCCACCATCGTGCTTGGGCAAAATTACTTTGGTGAAATAGCCACGCGGCTTTTGCCGGTGACGGCCTTTATCGGCGGGCTGCTCACTACCATCCTGCTCTACACCATCGCCACCCGCGATGGCCGCACCTATACGGCCACCATGCTGCTCGGCGGCATTGCCATCGGCGCCATTACCATGGCCTTGACCGGGGTTTTGATTTTCATGAGCACGGAGCAGCAATTGCGTGAATTCACCTTCTGGAGCCTCGGCAGCCTTGCGGGCGCCACCTGGGCGAAAACCGCAAGTGTCAGCCTCTTCATGCTTTTTGCGCTATGCCTGTGGTCCATACTCGCACGGGGGCTGGACCGGCTGGCGCTGGGCGAAGCCGAAGCCGGGCATATGGGCGTGAATGTCCAAATCCTCAAGCGGGCAGCAATCGTGGCTACTGCCCTGCTTACAGGTGCCGCCGTTTCAGTGAGCGGGGCCATCGGCTTTATCGGCCTTGTCGTGCCGCATCTCCTCAGGCTCGTCATGAGCCCGCGCCACCGCTTTCTGATTCCGGCGGCGGCGCTTCTGGGAGCCATTCTTTTGCTAGCCGCCGACATGGTGGCGCGCACTATTGTTGCGCCAGCCGAGCTTCCCATCGGCATTGTCACGGCCTGCCTGGGCGGCCCGGTGTTCCTCTGGATGCTGCTCACAAATGTCCGGCGGATCGAGACTTGAGATGTTTCATGCCTTCGATGTGAGCTTCGCGCGCGGCAGAAGGCAGGTGATTGCCGAGATGAACCTCGAGCTGCGCACAAACGAACTCACGGTGGTCATCGGCCCGAACGGGGCGGGCAAAAGCACCCTGCTCAAATTGCTGACGGGCGATCTCAAGCCATCAAGCGGGGCGGTCTGGTTTGACGGGCGCAGCCTGCAGCAGTGGAATGCCCGCGAGCTTGCGGGCCGGCGCGCCGTGCTTTCGCAATCCACCAGCCTGGTGTTTCCCTTCACGGTTCACGAGGTAATTTCGCTTGGGCTTCCGGAAGGCGTCTATGCGCAGGACAAGCGCGCCATCATCCAGGAAATGCTCCACGTGTTCGATTTGAATGGTTTTGAACACCGCCTGTTCCAGGAGCTGTCGGGGGGCGAGCAGCAGCGGGTGCATCTGGCGCGGGTGGTGTGCCAGCTCAAATCCGGCGAGGCGGATAAGTCCAAATTCCTGTTCCTCGACGAGCCGGTTTCCAATCTGGATATCAAGCACCAGATCAATGTGCTCTCGGCGGTGCGCAAGCTGCTTTCGCCGCAGCTCGGAGCCTTCGTCATCCTGCATGACCTAAATCTCGCCGCGGCCTATGCGGACCGCGTTGTCATCGTCCATGAGGGCCGTATCGTCTCCAATGACGTGATGGCGCTGGCGCTCAACAACAAAACCATGAGCGCCGTGTTCGGCGTTGACATGCATGTGGTGAAAACCGGAACCGGGCGGCGCGTTTCCTATAACGCGCATGAAGCGGGCTAGTGAAAATCCCGCGACTTTGGCAC
Organism: uncultured Hyphomicrobiales bacterium; assembly: GCA_902826365.1. Classification (GTDB taxonomy): domain Bacteria; phylum Pseudomonadota; class Alphaproteobacteria; order Rhizobiales; family Aestuariivirgaceae; genus Aestuariivirga. Next base: position 5,019 of record CADEEO010000106.1, read on the forward strand.
GGTGCGTACATTGCGGGGGTGGCGGTGCTTGGCGACGGCCTGCGAGCGGAAAGATGGCGCCTCCGTCACATCTTCCGACAGGCGTTCCAGCTCGTATGAGCGGTCGAAGATTTGTTCGGCCACGAGATGGACAACGCCTTCGGGGCTGCGCTGCACCCGGCCCTCGACCAGCAGCAGCCGCGCACCCATGATTTCGCGGCGGAAGGTTTCCACCAGTTTCGGCCAGACCACGACATTGGCGATGCCCGCTTCATCACTCAATGTGATGAAGACGACGCCGGCATCACCCGGCATCTGGCGCACCAGCACGATGCCGGCACAGGAGGCGGGGGTGGCGTCTTTCGCTCCGGAGATTTCCGCGCAATCCGAAACCCCTTCGCTGCGGAACAGGCCGCGCAGGAAAAACATCAAGTGGGCTCGCAGCGACAGGCGCAGCATCTGGTAGTCGGCAAGAACATGCTCGCTCAGCGGCATCAGCGGCAAAGGCGCGATTTCCTCTTCCATCTGCTCTTCGGCACGTTGCGCGGCGAAAAGCGGCAAGGCATCGTCATCGGCAATGCGGCGCACGGCCCAGAGGATTTCGCGGCGGTCCATGCTGATTGACTGGAAGCTGTCAGCCTCCGCCAGAATGATAAAGGCGCGTTTCGGCAGGCGCACTCGCCGCGCAACCTCGCTTACCGCACGGTAGCCATTAGCGCGCGAGGCGAGCAGCGTCTTGGCCCACTCCTCGCGGAAGCCGCTGACCTGGCGAAAGCCCAGGCGGAGCGCCAGGCCGCTCTCGCAGGGTTCGAGCGTATTGTCCCATTCGCTGAAATTCACATCGACATGGCGCACCTCTACGCCATGTTCGCGGGCATCGCGCACGATTTCGGCCGGCGCATAAAAGCCCATGGGCTGTGAATTCAGCAACGCGCAGGCGAAGGCCTCGGGATGGAATTTCTTGATCCAGGCGGAGATGTAAACGAGATGGGCGAAGCTCGCGGCGTGGCTTTCGGGAAAGCCGTAGGAGCCGAAACCCTCGATCTGCTTGAAGCAGCGTTCGGCAAATTCCTGTTCGTAGCCACGCCCCACCATACGGCCCACGAATTTTTCCTTGAAATTGTTGATGGTGCCGACATGGCGGAAGGTCGCCATGGCGCGGCGCAGGCCATTGGCCTCATCGGGGGTGAATTTCGCCGCCACAATGGCAAGCTTCATCGCCTGTTCCTGAAACAGCGGAACACCCATCGTCTTGCCGAGTACAGGGATAAGCTCGTCCTTTGCTCCGGGGTCCAACAGGGGAGAAGGATATTCAAATTTTTTTGTGCCCCCTGACTCCCGGTGCTCCTTCCGCCTCTGGAGATAGGGATGAACCATGCCGCCCTGGATGGGGCCGGGGCGCACGATGGCCACTTCAATGACGAGGTCATAAAACTCCTTGGGCTGCAAACGCGGCAGCATGCTCATCTGGGCTCGGCTTTCGACCTGGAACACACCGATGGCATCGGCCTTCTGCAGCATGTCATAAACCCGGGGATCTTCGCGCTTTACCGTGGCGAGATCATATGACTCGCCCTTATGGATGCGGATGAGGTCGAAGGCCTTGCGGATGCAAGTAAGCATGCCAAGCGCCAGCACATCGACCTTCATCATGCGCAAGGTATCGATATCGTCCTTGTCCCATTCGATGAAATGACGGTCCTCCATGGTTGCGGGGCCTACCGGCACGATCTCGTCGAGCCGGTCCCGCGTCAGCACGAAGCCGCCGACATGCTGGGAGAGATGGCGCGGAAAGGTGATGAGCAGATTGGCGGCCTCCATCGCGCGCTTGATGATCCGGTTGAAGGGATCGAGCCTACCTTGGCGGACCTGGCCTTCCTTCAACTCGCTGCCCCAGCTTCCCCAGACGCCGCTGGCGAGATTTGCGGTCACATCCTCGGTAAGGCCGAAGACTTTTCCGGTTTCGCGGATGGCGCTGCGCGGACGGTAGCAGATGACGGTGGCGGTCAGCGCCGCGTTATGGTGGCCGTAACGCTTGTAGACATGCTGGATGACTTCCTCGCGCCGTTCATGCTCGAAATCGACATCGATATCCGGTGGCTCCTTGCGCTCCTCGCTGATGAAGCGTTCGAAGAGAAGATCAATCTGCATCGGATCGACGGCGGTGATGCCCAGCACATAGCAGACGGCGGAATTGGCCGCGGAGCCCCGCCCCTGGCAGAGAATGTCCTGACCCCTCGCATATTTCACGATGTCATGCACCGTCAGGAAATAGGGCGCGATGTCCATCCTGGCGATGAGCACCAGTTCCTTTTCCAGTGCGAATCGCACCTTGTCCGGGATGACGCCTCCGTAATGCTTAGCCGCACCCTGCCAGGCGATCTCTTCAAGATGCTCCTGCGCGGTTTTTCCCTTCGGTATGGGCTCGTCGGGGTAATTGTATTTGAGCTGGTCGAGGGAGAAGGTGACCCGGCCGGCGAAGCGGATGGTTTCGGCGATGGCCTCGGGCGCTTCATGAAAGAGCTCCGCCATCTCATCCGGCGACTTCAAATGCCGTTCGGCATTGGCTTCGAGAAGGCGGCCCGCCTCGCTCAGGGTGACATGTTCGCGGATACAAGTGACGACATCCTGCAGTTCGCGCCGTTCGGGGCAGTGATAGAGCACATCATTGGTGGCCAGCAGCGGCACACGGGCAAGGCCTGACACGCGCTGCCATTCCCGCAGGCGGCGGCGGTCATCACCCTTATGCGGCATGGAGACCCCAAGCCAAACCCTGCCGGGTGCGGCGCGGAGCAGGTTTTCCAAAAGAGACTGGATTTCCCCAGAGCTCACTTGCGGAGCGCTGGCATGTATTTCATCCGGCAGTTCGCCCACTTCTTCATCTTCGTGCGCGAGGTTTTTGTTCCAGAAATTTTTGGGCGAATTATCCACCCTTTCCTTCTCGTCGGGACGCGGCGCCATCAGCACCATCAGCAGGTCCTCCTGCCATTTAAGAAGATCGTGGAGCGCAAGATGGCATTCGCCTTTGGGGGCGCGCAGTTTTCCGGCACTCAGCAGCCGACAGAGGCGGCCATAGGCGGCGCGGTCCGTGGGGTAAGCAAGAATGTCGGGCGTGCCATCGACGAAGACAAGGCGCGCGCCAACCAGCAGCTTGGGTTTGTTATCTTCTATGGCCTGCACCGCCGCATAGGCGCGCACGATGCCAGCCAGGGTGTTGCGGTCGGCAATGCCGATGGCGGCAAGCCCGAGCTTTGCCGCCATTCCGGCAAACTCCCAGGGATGCGACGCGCCGCGCAGGAAGGAATAATTTGTCGTCACGGCGATTTCGGCATAGGCTGTCATGCGAAAATCCCCTGCAGGACCCATTGCGGGGGCACGCCAGTGCGGTAAAGCCAATAACGCCGGCCTTCGCCATCCTCCAGGCGGAAGTAATCGCGGGCCGGTAGTGGCGTTTCGTGACGCCACCATTCCATGGCGATGCGTTCCGGCCCTTCGCACTGCGCCACCGCATGCTGCACCTTGCGCCAGCGCAGATGCTGCGCGCCTGATGCGGTTGCCAGAAGTGTTACAGGTTCGGGCCGGGTGAAGAGGCGCAAGGGACGGCGCGGGGCATCGCCGGGCTCACGGAGTTTTTTCCACGGCAGTTTTGTTGGCTTCACATATTGTGCCGGTACAGCCAGCCACGCCGCTTCGGGAATATGCGTGTCGTTGGGCTGGAAGGCGAGAATGCGCTGGCTGCCGAAGCGCGTGGCCAGACGATCTACCAGAAAGCCGATGTCGGCCTTCTCATGGATGCTGGCATCGAAATCAGCCACTTCACATTGAGCGCGTTCCAC
>CADEEO010000106.1:8843-9515 GCA_902826365.1 uncultured Hyphomicrobiales bacterium
ATCGAAACTGAAACCGGGATCGAGCGGGTCGGCAAGCGTCTCCAGTTTTTCGCGGAAGAGCCGTTCGATGATGGCGGGCTCGCGGGTGGGCACGCCCATGTCAATGGCGATGCGGCGCAGCGCGCCATCGGCCCGGAAGAACACGGCTTCAAGGCGGCGCGCCCCTTCGCCCCGCCTTTCCAGAATCTCCGCCAAAGCGGCGGCAAGCGATCTGAGCGTGACGCGGATTACTTCTTCAGTGGCTACGGGTTCGGCGAAGCCCTGCTCTTTCCAGTAACGGGGCGGCGGAAGGCGCGGCGAGAGCGGCTGCGTGCGATGGCCCATAGCGGCATCAAGGATTGCGACCATGCCCGCGCCAAAACGCGCTGTCATTTCGGTGCGTTTGCGGCTGGCCACCTGCCCCACGGTTTTGAGGCCGGCGCGGCGGAAGGCATGGGTGGTGACGGGATCAAGATTGAGGGCCGCGACGGGAAGCGGGGTTATCATTTCTGCTTCTTCGCCGGGAGCTATGACGGCGCCATCGCGGTAACGGGCGAAGGCGCGGGCTGCTGCCGCGGTTCCGGCCATGGCGCCGCGCACGGCAAAGCCCTGGGCCTTCAGGCTCTCACGAATTCGGTTGAGCAGCGCCTGTTCACCGCCGAAAAGATGGGCGGCACCGGTCACATCCAGCAG
>CADEEO010000107.1 GCA_902826365.1 uncultured Hyphomicrobiales bacterium
CCATTGGGGCCGCGGAACACGATGGGGCAGCCCATTTGGCCGCCGGACATGTAAAGGGTCTTGGCAGCGGAATTGATGATGTGGTCGATGGCCTGCATGGCGAAATTGAAGGTCATGAATTCAACGATGGGCTTGAGGCCGGCAAATGCGGCACCCGTGGCAATGCCGGTGAAGCCATGTTCGGTAATGGGGGTATCGATCACCCGCTGCGGCCCGAATTCCTCAAGCATGCCCTGGCTGATCTTGTAAGCGCCCTGGTACTCGCCCACTTCCTCGCCCATCAAGAACACGTCCTTGTCGCGGCGCATTTCCTCGGACATGGCGGCGCGGATGGCTTCACGCACGGTCATGGTGACCATTTCCGTGCCTTCGGGAATTTCCGTATCGGGTGCTGGCGCACTGACAACGGCCGAGGCTGCAACGGGTGCAGGTGTTGGTGATTCAGCAGCGGGAGCGGCGGCTGGTTTTGGCGCAGGAGCAGCATCGGCCTGTCCGATCACCGCAATGGGCGTATTCACTTTCACATTCTCGGTGCCTTCGGCCACCAGGATGGCGGTCAGCGGCCCCTCATCTACGGCTTCCACTTCCATGGTGGCCTTGTCGGTTTCAATCTCGGCCAGCACATCGCCGGACTTGATGTTGTCGCCGACTTTTTTTAGCCATTTGGCAAGCTTGCCCTCTTCCATGGTGGGTGACAGGGCGGGCATCAGAATGTTCGGCATGGTTGGCTCCGCCTCTTAGGCTGTCTTGTAAATATCGGTGTAGAGTTCCGAGACATCGGGCTCCGGACTCGCGGTGGCAAAATCGGCAGCCTCGGTGACTATAACGCGGATATCCGCATCGATTTTTTTCAAATCATCCTCGCTGGCAAAACCAGCTTTCAGGATTCGTGCCTTGACCTGCTCGATGGGGTCGCGTTCCTCGCGCATCTTCTGCACTTCTTCCTTGGCGCGGTATTTAGCGGGGTCGGACATGGAGTGGCCGCGGTAACGGTAGGTGAGCATTTCCAGAATGTAGGGGCCTTCGCCCGACCTGCAATGCTCGACGGCGCGGTCGCCTGCTTCCTTCACGGCGCGGACATCCATGCCGTCCACCTGTTCGGAGGGAATGCCGAAGGCTTCGCCGCGTTCACCGAGATGATCGGATTTGGCGGTTGAGCGCGGGGCGGCGGTGCCCATGGCGTAGCGGTTGTTTTCGATCACGAAGATGACGGGAAGTTTCCAGACGGCGGCGATGTTGAAGGTTTCATAGACCTGGCCCTGGTTGGCGGCGCCATCACCGTAATAGGTGAGGGCCACATGATCATTGCCGCGATATTTGTTGGCGAAGGCGAGCCCCGCCCCCAGCGGCACCTGAGCGCCGACGATGCCGTGGCCGCCAAAGAACTGTTTTTCGCGGCTGAACATGTGCATGGAGCCACCCTTGCCGTGGGAATAACCGTCTTTACGGCCGGTGAGTTCGGCCATGACGCCCTTGGGGTCCATGCCGGCGGCCAGCATGTGGCCATGATCGCGGTAGGAGGTGATGAGCTGGTCGCCTTCCTTGACCGCCATTTGCATGCCGATGACCACGGCCTCCTGGCCGATATAGAGGTGGCAGAAGCCGCCGATGGTGCCCATGCCATAAAGCTGGCCAGCTTTTTCCTCAAAGCGGCGGATGAGCAGCATGTCCCTGTAGGCGCGGAGTTCTTCGTCGGAGGAAAAGCCGCTGTTTTTGCCGGCTGGTTTATCGCCCTTTTCAGGCTTGCTTCCTTTACGCGCGATATAGGCTGATTTCACCGCCATAAGCTCCTCCCGCCATGCTTTTTGAGTTGATTCATAGCATTAAGCGGTTGAGATAGCTTGTTTTTAGTGGTGTTAACTGAATTTCGGTTTACAGCACGGAATTCATTGGGGAATTATGGTGAATCCAGCACGATCAGGTCATTGGGACCTGCAACATCGAGGGTGGACCTTGCCATTTCATCAAGCATGTCTGGATCCACGGATTCCGGCCTGAGAAGGGAAACGCGCGTTTCGAAATCCGTGCGCTGCTTCTGGATTGCGGCCAGTTCTTCGCCTAACTGCCGGGATTGGCTGGCCAATTTTTCGCGGAAAGCAAAGCTCCGAGGGCCTTCCTGGGCATGCCAAGCAAAGAAGCCGAGCAGGCCGAGGCAAGCGCAGGTAACAACGCTGTCAAATTTGGAGATTCTCATGAGCTTCACGTTCTGGCGAGTCGCTTAAGGTTTGGTAAACGGGCTGCCTTATCCGGGCTTGCTTTTTGCCACAAACGATACGATGTAAGGACAAAGGTCAAATGAGATGTTATCGAGCAGCCGATTCATAGTCGCAATCCACGCCCTGAGCGTGCTGGCGCGCCATGCCAACAAAGGCCCGGTGTGCTCGTCGGCTATTGCAACCAGCGTTGACACCAATCCGGTGGTCATCCGCCGTTTGATGGCGGAACTGGAAAAGGCCAAGCTGGTGCGCGCCACAGCGGGCCGCTCGGGCGGATTTGAGCTCGAACGAAACGCGGATGGCATTACTCTGGCTGATATCTATCAGGCGGTGGAAGACGAAACCGTTTTCCGCATGCACAAAACTGACCCCAATTCGAAATGCCCGGTTGCCTGCCAGATGGGCAAGATTCTTGGCGCACCCCTGCGGGCGGCCGAAAGCGCGTTGTCATTGTCGCTGGCACGGACAACGCTAAAGGACGTGGCCGAAGCAGTCCACTGAAGCACTCCACTAATTTATAAAATTTCATCATGACCGGACTTGATCCGGTCATCTTTTTGGCTGACGAGAAGATGGCCGTGTCAAGCACGGCCATGATGAGAGGTGGAAAGCCTACTTCAAAATCTTGAAATCCCCGATGGCGATGCTGGTGGCGTCGGCGGGACCAGTGATGCGCAGCCAGATGCCTTTGCCCATGGCGTGGTCGGGAAGTGCGAAGGATTGCTTGCCGGGGGTTGTCTGCAAGGTGAAGCTTTCAATCGGACGGCCACTCGTGTCCATCAGGCCTTCGGGGAGAACCATCACGTCCAACTGGTTTGCCGCCGCGCCGGAATTGCCAGCGGGCGGGACATACTCAATCAGGTTCACGGGCTGGGCCGTGTCTCCAGCGAAGCTCACGAGCACATTCAGCTCACGGTCAGGGGCGGCGATGCTTAAAGAGGTTTCCGATTTACCATCAAACAATTCAGCCAGACGGTAGCGCTGTTCGGCGCCATCCTTGAGGGCGGCGGAGAACTGCGCGCCCTGCCCTATGTCGAACGGTCCTGATTGCACGGCATCACCCTTGGCCACCGGAACTTCTACCTTTGCCCCAGGTGATTCGACGGCGAGGGTTACCTGCACCGGAGGCTGCGGCGGTACAGCACTTGGCAACAGGGTTTGATAGGCGGCGATCGCCACGCCTGCCACGGCCGCGAAGCTCGTGGCAACCATATGGGCATTGGTGAATCGGGCCGGCTTAGGATTTGAGGATGGTCGCGCCGGCATATTGTGCCTGTGTCCCTAGTTCTTCTTCAATACGCAGCAACTGGTTGTATTTCGCCAGCCGGTCTGACCGGGCCAGCGAACCGGTCTTGATCTGACCGCAGTTTGTGGCAACAGCAAGGTCGGCAATGGTGGCGTCCTCAGTTTCGCCGGAACGATGGCTCATCACGGCGGTGTAGCCCGCCTTGTGGGCCATTTCGACGGCCTCCAGGGTTTCGGTGAGCGAGCCGATCTGGTTCACCTTCACGAGAATCGAATTGGCGATGTGCCCGGTGATGCCGCGCTTCAGGCGTGTGGTGTTGGTGACGAACAGGTCGTCGCCCACGAGCTGGTGGGTCTTGCCGATCAGGTCGGTGATCTGCTTCCAGCCGTCCCAGTCATCTTCCGACATGCCGTCTTCAATGGAAATGATGGGGAAATCCTTGGCGAGCTGGGCCAGGTATTTGGCCTGTTCGGCAATGGAACGCTTCTTGCCTTCGCCTTCGTAATCATAGACGCCGTTTTTGAAGAACTCGGTGGCGGCGCAATCGAGGCCCAGATAAATTTCCTTGCCCGGCTTGTAGCCTGCCTGCTCGATGGCCTTGAAGGCGAATTCCAATGCTGCTTCAGCCGAGGGAAGGTTTGGCGCGAAGCCGCCTTCATCACCCACATTGGTGTTGTGGCCGGCTTTCTTGAGTGATGACTTCAAGGTGTGAAACACTTCGGCTCCCATGCGCAGCGCTTCCTTGAAGGTGGAGGCGCCTACGGGGAGGATCATAAATTCCTGGAAGTCGATGGGGTTGTCGGCATGCGCGCCGCCATTGATGATGTTCATCATGGGCACGGGAAGTGTGCGTGCTGCGGTGCCACCGACATAACGGTAGAGCGGCTGGCCGCAGGTTTCTGCCGCAGCCTTGGCTACGGCGAGGGACACGCCGAGAATGGCATTAGCGCCGAGGCGGGATTTGTTTGGCGTGCCATCGAGCGCAATCATGGCGCGGTCAACGGCGATCTGGTCTTCGGCGTCCATGTCGATGAGGGTTTCGAAAATCTCGCCGTTCACGGCGGCCACGGCGTTGAGAACGCCCTTGCCGCCATAGCGTTTCTTGTCGCCATCGCGGAGTTCCATGGCTTCATGGGCACCGGTTGAAGCGCCGGAAGGCACCGCAGCACGGCCGAAAGAGTTATCCTCAAGAATGACATCCACCTCGACGGTCGGATTGCCGCGGCTGTCGAGAATTTCGCGGGCGGTAATGTCGAGAATGGCGGTCATGGGGCTCTCCGGATGAATCGGCTGGCCTTATGACTTGGACCTGTGTCGAATGCAAGAAGGGTCAGGCCGGGTTTCCGAGTTGCCGCAGCATCAGGATCATGTTGGCGTGGGCTTCGCCGTCGCCGGTGTTCCTGATCTTGTGGGGCATGTCGGCGCGGTAGCGGATGGCCTCGCCTGCCTTGGCGACCCGGACCTCGTCGCCAACGGTAATCTCCACTTCGCCTTTCAGCAGATAGAGGTGTTCGACGGTTCCGGGCGGATGGGGGTCCGATTCCAGGAGGCCCGCGGGTTTGGCCTGGAAATCATACCATTGGGTAAGTTCAATGAGATTCAGGGGTCCGATGATGGCCAGGCGGCAAAGGCCGTCCTGGCTTTCAAGGATGGGAATGGCGGACTTCATCTGATGGTCCAGAAAGGCGGTTCCGCTGTCGGCTTTCAGCACTTCGTCAATGCTGGTTTCGAGGGCTCGGGACAGGCGGAAAACGGTGGAGAGCGTGGGGTTGGTCTCATTGCGCTCAATCTGGGAAATAATTGATTTTGCAACCCCGGATTGCTCGGAAAGCTCCCCTAAGGACATGTTGTAGGCCTTGCGCAGGCGCTGGATGGTTTTGCCAAGGGCGGGCGTGGGGTCAACATCTTGTGAACCATTGCCTTTTTTGCTGCGCGGCGTTGACATTTTGTTGTCCTTTATTTAGAACTTGTGTTCGTAATAACGAACGAAATGACTATATAGATTGTTCCTGCCTGTCAATTAGCGCTGATTTGATTGAAAAATCAATAAAATTCGAGGGCGCAGGCAGGCAAGGTAAACGTCCGGAGAAGCGAACAGGAGTTAAATGTGGGCGTGATTCAGGTTATCGACACCAACAATGTAAGCCATATCCTCGAGGCGGTTGAGGGCTGGCGGGTGATGGAAATCATCCGTGAGCACGGCTTCGAGGTGGGCGGCCTGTGCGGTGGCGCCTGCGCTTGCGCGACCTGCCATGTGGAAGTCCATGCCGAATGGGCGGGAAAGCTCTATCCGGCAAATGACGACGAGGAGGCCATGCTGGATGAGGTTCCGGCCCTGTCGCCAACCTCGCGGCTTTCTTGCCAGATTATTTACACAGAAGATTTAAACGGGCTTGCAGTCAAACTCGTGGCCAATGGCTGAGGTGAAATCATGCGCTATTTCCCCATATTCGTTGATTTGAAGGACCGGAAGGTCGTTGTTGTCGGCGGCGGCGAAGAAGCGCTACGCAAGGTGCGGCTGCTGTTCAAAACCGAGGCCAGGATTCTCGTGGTTGCCCCCTTGCTCCATGACGAGCTTTCGGCCGAACCACGGGTTGAGTGGCTGGCCACGCAATTTTCGGCAAAGCAGCTCGATGGCGCAGCACTGGTTTATACGGCGGAGCCTGCAATCAACGAGGTTGTCAGCGCCGAAGCGCGGGCGCGCGGCATTCCCGTCAACGTGATTGACGTGGCCGAGATTTCAACCTTCCTAACGCCTTCAATTGTGGACCGTGACCCGGTGGTGATTGCCATTGGAACGGAAGGCGCGGCCCCGGTTCTGGGCCAGGGCATCCGCGCCCGGCTTGATGCGGAGCTGCCACAGGCGCTGGGTGAACTTGCAGCCAAGGCCAATGCGCTGCGTTCTCGGGTTTCCAGGGAGGTGCCGCATGGCAATCGCCGGCGTGCGTTCTGGGCCAAGTTTTTCTTCGGGCGGATTCGTGATGCGGTGGTTGCCGGAGATGTGGCGGGTTATGCCCATGAACTCACCCGCGCTTTGAAAGACGAAGCGGCCCCTTCGGTTGGCCGGATTTCGATCGTGGGCGCAGGTCCCGGAGATCCCGAGCTGCTCACACTCAAGGCGCAGCGCAAGCTGCTTGAGGCCGATGTGATTGTCTATGACCGCAATGTTTCTCAAGACATCTTGGAACTGGCGCGGCGCGATGCGGAACGATTCGCCGTGAGTACCACACAATTTGACATCAGCAGCTTGCTGGCGCGGCAAGCTCAAGCGGGCAAGCATGTGGTGTTCCTCGTTTCTGGCGACGTTGATCGCGGCTCTGACGAAGTTGCGGTTCTGGAGCAGCACGGCTTTGCGGTTGATACAGTCCCGGGCATTACGGGCGAAACAGCAAAGCCATTTCCCTTCATGTCGCGTGACGATATCGCTTCGGAAATGCTGAGGGCGGCTTCATGAGTGACATAGAAAAAGGCCAGGTCATGACCGCCAACCGACTACGCGACGGGGAAGTTGTTTTCCTCACGCGCTCAGGTGAGTGGAACGAAAAAATCGATGAGGCCGTGCTGGCGCTTGAGCCACAGGCGACGGCGGCGCTCGAAGCGCGGGCCAAGGGAGATGAAAAGGCCACGCTCGTCACCGGCAGCTATTTGTTTGACGCCGAGCGGGTGGACGGGAAAATCCGCGCCCTTCATATGCGCGAACGCATCCGCACCCTCGGCCCCACGGTCAGGCTTGACCACGGCAAACAGGCCAAAGGCACAGCCGGCGCATTCGCCTTTAAGGAGGCTTGATCCATGTATCGCTATGATGAATTCGACCATCAGTTCGTGCAGCAACGCACAGCGCAATTCCGGGATCAGACCAACCGCCGCCTCAGCGGCGAGATAACTGAGGACGAGTTCCGCCCGCTACGCCTGATGAACGGGCTTTATCTGCAGCTTCATGCCTATATGCTACGGGTTGCCATTCCCTATGGCACCCTGTCATCCAAGCAGATGCGGCAGCTTGCCTATATCGCCGACAAGTGGGACCGCGGCTACGGCCATTTCACCACGAGGCAGAACATCCAATACCACTGGATCAAGCTTGAGGACACACCGGATATTCTGGCGGCCTTGGCGGAAGTTGAAATGCACGCCATTCAAACCTCCGGCAATTGCATCCGCAACGTCACCACTGATCATTGGGCGGGCGCCGCTGCCGATGAAATATCTGATCCACGGCCGGTGGGTGAACTGCTCCGGCAATGGTCATCGCTTCATCCGGAATTTTCCTATCTGCCGCGCAAGTTCAAGATCGCGGTGACCGGTGCTCCCAATGACCGGGCGGCGGTGAAGGTTCACGACATCGGGTTGCGGCTGCACAAAAATGATGCGGGTGCCATCGGCTGGGAGGTCATGGTCGGCGGCGGCCAGGGCCGCACGCCGATGATCGCCGTCACGGTGCGCGACTTCCTGCCGGAGAAAGAACTTGTGGCTTATATCGAAGCCATCATGCGGGTTTATAACCTCTATGGCCGACGCGACAACAAATTCAAGGCGCGCATCAAGATACTGGTCCATGAAATCGGGGCGGAAAAATTCAAGGCGGAAGTTGAAGCGGAATATGCGCGCCGCCCGGAACAGACCACCCATGTGGAAGAAAAGGAACTGCGGCGGATTGCGGCTTATTTCGCGCCGCCGGTTTTTGAAAAACTGTCGCGCTTTTCCCCGGCTTTCGAAGAAGCAAAACTCCTACATCCCGGTTTTGCCCGCTGGGCCCGCAACAATTTGGCGGCGCACCGGGTTGATGGCTACACTATCGTCAACATTTCCCTGAAGCCGGAAGGCGGCATTCCGGGTGATGCGACATCGGAGCAGATGCGCCTGATGGCGGATCTGGCGGAGCACTATTCGCATGACGAACTGCGGGTAAGCCATCCGCAGAACATCATTCTTCCTCACGTAAAGAAGGAAGACGTGCTGACCATCTGGAAGGCGCTTGTGCCGGCTGAACTGGCTACGGCGAATTATGGCCTTGCGGGAGACATCATTTCCTGCCCCGGCATGGACTACTGCTCGCTGGCCACGGCGCGCTCAATTCCGATCAGCCAGGCCATTTCGCGGAAATTCGCCGATCTCGACGTCCAGGAAAAAATCGGCCCAGTGAAGATCAATATATCGGGCTGCATCAATGCCTGCGGCCATCACCACGTGGGCCATATCGGCATTCTCGGCCTCGACAAGAAGGGCGAGGAATTTTACCAGATCACGCTTGGCGGCTCGTCGACCGAGAGCGCTTCGATTGGCTCCATACTGGGACCTGGCTTTGCCGGACATGAAGTGGCCGATGCTGTCGAAAAGATTCTGACGACCTATGTGAAGCTGCGCCAGCCGGGCGAGGAGTTCCTTTATGCCTACCGCCGCCTAGGGCCGCAGCCGTTCAAGGAGGCATTGTATGCCGCTGCTTAAGAACAATGCCTTCATTCAAGATACTTGGGTGCATCTCGGCGCTGAAGACCCTTTGCCGGAAGGTGGCAATGTTTCCATTCCCTTTTCACGACTGAAGAATGAATGGGAAAATCTTGCGAAATTTCCCGGCCAACTTGGGACGCTGCTGAGCAATACGGATCATGCGGAAGATGTGGCGCATTTCCTGCCGCATCTGGCTCTGGTCATCCTGCCCTTCCCCGCTTTTGTAGATGGCCGTGCCTATTCCATCGCGAGGCAAATCCGCCTGCTGGGATATCGCGGCGAGCTGCGGGCCACGGGCAATATCCTGCCTGACCAGTTTCAGTACATGGCTCAAGTGGGGTTCAGCACCTTTGAGGTTTCCGAGCGTTTTCCACTTGAGGTCTGGCACCAGGCTTCAAAGCAAATGTCACTTGCCTATCAGCGCGGGCTTTACCGCCGGGTGGGTGAGGCAGAGGTTTGGAGCGAGCGCCACGAGGAAGCGGCACCCGAACCCAC